>JAFZVU010000070.1 GCA_017617655.1 Bacteroidales bacterium | reverse complement strand
TTGATAAAAATCACTTAAATTACAACGGATGGTTTGTAAAGAATGATTATAACTCCGGGAATGGGGATTATCGATACACAAGATATAACATATACTTAAAAATGCCTTAATGATGAAAAGTATTCGCATATCATTATCGATGCTAATGATCGTAGCAGCTCTTTCTTCCTGTGAAAAAATGGCTATTGACAAAACTTATGGTAATGCACTTATCATACGGTCCGCCAGCGCAGACAATATAGTTGGCACATATTCTATCGGCTCTGCTTACCAAGGAGGTTCTGTTGTTGGGTCTGATTATGTTTATTTTCACCTTAAACTATATCCGGAGAAATACTCTTCACCTCCCGATCCTTTTGTGAATGCTATTGTTGAAATCAATGGAAATATCAGAAGTCAGAAAGAAGTCAAAGATTTGGGCGAATGGGTCGATCAGATTGTAATTAACGGATTAGATGAATCTCTGGGTCTTGGAAGTCGCCTCGATATTCTGATGAATCATGGAGTTTACGAAGGTGATAATGAAAAGATAAAGGAAGTATCAGTCAAGTCTCTCAAATTAGCGACATATAAAGACTCTCTCCAAAAACAGAATAAAGACTGTGACATATACATTGTGATTAAATCAACAGCAGGAGATGTCATTACCATCCGTTTTGCACATGAAGCGACTCCTTTTACTCCTTGGGAGTTGCGATATTAAACCAGTCATCACCTTCCGGACAAGATCACTCTCAAGACCGCGCCGAGCACAGTGTCAACGTGGGCGTCTGCAACGTAACCAACCACTTCAACCCCTTTATGCTGTACTTCGATGCGGAGAGCGAATCATGGAAAGAAATCGCCCTGCTGCCCATCATGCCCAACTTCAGTTATAGGGTTACGTTCTGAGCCAACAACCCAAAGGTGACTTAAGCAATATTATTTCTGGAACAGATCTTCCATTGTGACTACTTTATCGAAGCGGGAAGCATATTCATTCCTTTTGATTCCATAGGTGGTGACCAGTATTGACATAATTGTTTTCTTATTGCCAATAATCTCCTGTACCTGATCCATACGTTCCAAAAGTGTTATATTGTAAGATTTCTTGACTTCGAATTCGCCACGTGTGAATTTCATCTCGCACATGCAGACAAAGCGATCGTCCCTGTTTATAATCAAATCAATCTTAGGCCCTTCGTTTTTTTTATCAGTGACGATATTCCAGGGAGATTCGGTTGTAATGACACCATCTATTCCCAGGGCGTGTTTTATCTGCCGGATGTGATTCCAGCATAAATCCTCAAAAGCAAAACCCATCCAGGAAATGACAGCAGGGGATTTCTCATGCATTTGCCAGTAAGTAGGACTGTTCTTGTTCCCCTTTACATGCTTTAGGTAAAATATACAGAATGGATCGATCAACTTGTACTTGGTGACCGATTCCCCAAAGGGGGTATACCCCATAATCAGCTTGCTTTTCTGCAGTGCAGCAAGGTTAGCCGAGAGTGTGCCTCCTGAAGAGAAGCCGCTTTTTTTTACCAGTTCTTCCCGCGTGAGACCGATTCTCTTAGCAGAAAGCGTTATCACTATCCGCTTCAACTCATCCGGATTGGCGAACTGGGAAGTGAACAGTCTGTCGAATTCGTCTTTAAGGGGAGCGTTGTCATCATAAAGAATGGAGTCTATGTTCTGTGCAAGGGAAAGACCTCTGCGGAACTGGTCTAAATAATACGGTATTCCTCCAAACGCGATATATGCCTGGCAAATGTCGAAGTCATCTATTTTAATACCATCAGCTTTGAAAAACTCCCTGCACTCATGCAAGGTGAAAGGAGAGATAAATAGCGGCAACGTTACCCTTCCATACAGGCCTCCTTTGTTGTTAATCAGCTTGTCCAAAATCCAAGAGGTGGCACTTCCGCAAACAATCAACTTGTAGTTTTTCCGGGCAAGACACCAGTCATTGCAGAAATGCTCAAAGGCGGGCATAAAATTGGCTTTGGAAGTATCCATCCAAGGCAACTCATCAATAAAGACTACCTGTCTCTTGCCGTCATCTTTCTTGTCCAAAAGTTGCTGCAGCATATGAAAAGCTTCCTGCCAGTCTGCCGGAATGGAATTATCGCTATCCATTCCATAGGAACGCAAGGAAAAATAGAACTCCTGAAGCTGGAGTTTCATCAGGTTCTTCTTTTTCTTTTTCGTGGTATCATCAACCGGAGAGACAGCAGTGTGCTTGAATGAAAAACTCCCTTCAAAAAACTCGTTTACCAGGAATGTCTTTCCAACTCTTCTTCTACCATACACTGCAATCAGCTGCGCCCTATCCTTTTCCATGGCTGATTGCAGTTTCTCGAATTCGATATTACGTCCTATCATAACAGCATTTATTTTCAGCCATAAATATACACTAATTTATCTATTTGGCCAAATATAAAATTAAATTCAGCCAAATGGCATAAATTGAAGCTGGTGTTGGCTAATTTTATCCCAGAGCTATATTGAGTGGCAAAGAAAATCCACAGTACTGGCAGTTTAAGAAAAAAAATAAGAAAGCTGCAGGCATCTGCTTGTTCTCAGTGTACCTACCAGTCCATTCATTGGACCGGTAGGAGCGTTTTACCCCCTTTTTTGCTCCTTCCGGTCCAGAGCGTGGACCGGTAGAAGCTGGCGGGTGACGTTCTGAGGTTTCCCGGTGAAAGGTCAGTTTCATGAGGCCTTGTTTTTCCAATCCCAACTTTCACGGATTTTTCGAACATGCCGTACGGGACATTGTAAGGCACATTGGATAAATCCGTGGCACGATTTCCTGCCACGGATCTGAGACAACCCCTTTGTGGATACCTGCAGAGGTGGCAACTACAATCCGTGAAATTTAGGTTTTGGAGAAAGGATGAATTACTACGACCACCTGGTCTGGCCGTTCCCCCTTATCTGATACTTATAGGGAGTGAGCTCGGGCAGAGCCATCGGACCGCGGCATGCAGTTTCTGGGTGCTGATGCTATCACTGGACACATTTTTAGGTTATTCTCTTCGTTGATTACTGCCAGGAGACAGATGTGCGACGATTTCATCCCTGACCCTCTCCCATGCGACTATCGGGTCATATTCAAGCTGAGGACGGAGAAGATTAGTGGTATCACCGAGGAATTCCGGGTTCTGCATTTTCTCGTCCATATTGAGCACGTACTCCTTGTAGGTGGGGGCGTGGCTGGCCACGAAACGGAGGTAGCGGTCGTATGCCGTCATTACGCGGTCAAGATCCAGTTCACCGGAAGAAAGAGCCGTATAGACATCGAAGAGGTCACGCCCTTTCAGTCTCTGGTAAAGGGCCCGAACCTTTGTACCGACAAGCTCATCCAGTTCATAGGTAAGCACTTCGCACCTGCCCGTGAACCAATCGGTTTCTACCGAAAATGGCACCCGGACCATCGGGAAGACACTGAAATGCTCCTTGCAGTTGATCTCCACCTTCATGTGAATCTCGCCGGCTCCTACGTCCGTCGGCTGTACTTTGAACAGGAGCGTGTTGTTGTGCTTCTTCTGCTTGACTACCGGTTCGCCGAGCCAGGCGAGGGCGTCCCGAAGGTGGTCTATGGTTTCTTTGATGGGTTCTGCATTGACTTGAACCAGATCAATGTCCTCCGAATAACGGGGCTGCGGATGGAGATACAACTTATGCAGTGCTGTGCCGCCTCGGAAAGCCAGGTGCTCCGAGAGGAAAGGATCGTTGTAGATAGAAACCAAAGCCCGGCAGACAATCAGGTCCTGCTCGACAAGGCGCGGGGATGTCCACGGAACGACCGTGCCCCACTGGGTTATAAATGCTCTCTGTATCATTATTCGTCAATCTCTATTTCTTGATTCACCTCCACTTTCCATTTCTTGTCGACCTGTGCTCCTTCTGCTGAAGCACCAAGCCGAAGGGGTACGGCTTTCGTTTTCAGGCCGCCAGATTTCATCAGGCTAAGCAGGTCATCGGCAAGGCTTTCTTCCTCCAGGACGTGGTCAAGCAGGTAGCCGAGCCGTTGGAAGACCGAGGCGGGGGCCACCTGCAGAAAAGATGTGTCCAGACGGGAAAAGTCCAGTTTCAGGGCCAATTCCTCAAGCACCGTTGCAGCGCGTGTGAGTCCGCCGACATGGTCATGATAGGCAATCAAGTCAATGGCCGTCAGTTCTGGTCCAGATACGTTCATCCAGCCTGTCGGGACCTCCTTACGTTCAACATAATCCATTGGGATCTGCCGTCGTTCGGCATAGCGGATGGCATAGCCGTCGCGCTCTTTGTCGCGCAACACCGGAGGCTCTACCATTACCTGAAAGCCCATCGGGGCCTGATGTGCCGCTCCGTGTCGCTCGGCAGCACTCAACAGCGCCACGTAATAGGTACGTCCCAAATATTGCATCATCCGGTCCAGATACACTTCTTGGGGAACCGCCTTCCATAGCCGATATTCTTCCGGAACTACGACATAGAAACTACGATAGGGAGAGAAGATACGCCCTTTGATCACGGCACGCTGAACTGCCATGTCGATGGCATGCTGAGTCATATCGGGAAACTCCTTTCTCACGTCCTCTTTAGAGAACGTGTATCGGCCGCTTGGCGCTTGTCTTTCTATCCAGTCAGAAACACTCATAATGCTTATTGAATTATCCATTCACTTGCGAATATATACAAATTTTGTATAATTTTGCTAGCGGATGTAGATAATTAATTTGTTTTGGTTTCAGAAGATGTTCAGCGGCGGCCTGACCGGCCGCGCCGAGCACAGCGTCAATCTTGGCGTCTGCAACGTCACCAACCAGTTCAACCCCTTCATGCCGAACTTCAGCTGGCGGGTGACGTTCTGAGCGTGTTTTGCAAAGAGTTGGAAGTTTGACGTTTGCGGAAAGTCCTACCCCTTGGTCTGAAGGGTAGGACTTTGCATTAGTGCCTGGAATGAAGAACATTACAAATCACGCCTGCTGCACATCCCGAGCTGTACTCTGCCGTCCAGAGTGAAAAAAGTTATCAAAACGAGGACGTGTTTTGGGATATTTGACGTTATATAAGTGACGTTCTGGACAAATCAATATTCAACAAATAGTAATCTACAACCAATCTCATGAAACGAATCGCTATTCTCGCCTCTTTCATCTTCGCCGTTCTCTTGTGTTCCTGCGAGAAAACAGATGAGCCTGACTATCCGTATTATAACGACTACCCGCCAAAACAATACGATCTGGACCAATTGCTGGATAACTTCAAGTCTGCCATAGATAACTGGCAGACGGACAACCAATACGATGAATCCCTGCTGTGCGGCAAGCTCTGGGGCTCTTCAAATATTTATATAGAAACTTATGTCGATGGAGAACTTACCGAAACATCTGATTTCCCATTTCCTACTTCTGTTCCCCCTGAGTACTTCTTCAATGAAAACCATTCCATGAGGTATCGTGAATCCAAAGGAGTCTGGTTATATGTTAGTAATCGGATTATAATGAGACACGACGGAAGCTTCTACAATTATGAGGTTGCTGACGTGACACAGAGTTCATTACTGCTGAAACGAGAGGAACCTTTTTCGAGCGGTTGTGCCACTACACCTTTCTATATAGACAAAAGCGGTAAGCATCAATTCTTAATTCAAGAATTCCAAGCCAAATAGAGCATATAGCTGCCTGTCCAACCATTTGACCGGCGGGAGCAGTTCGCAGTCCATAGAAAAAAGTTGGTAAAACTGAGACGTATTCCTGGGTAAAGTGTGTTTTATAAGTACATTATAAAATAATAGACCATGAAACGTTTCTTTTTATTTCCGTTTTTATGTGCCATAGCTGCTCTGAGTCTTTTTTGCGTTGCCTGTGACAAAAGCATGGATGCAGAGGGTGATATCGAGGATGGCATCAACGCGGTCAGCGACAATGACAGTAATATTTTTAAGCCACTGGAACTATCGACCAAATCAGCCAGTCTTGTCAATGACGGCTTCGGGTTTACTTTCAACTTTATCGATCAAATCAATTCTGCCACCGAAGGCGATTACGTTGTGTCACCACTGAGCATGCAGTTCCTGCTTGGGATGATTCTGAACGGAGCGCAGGGAGAGACTGCCGCTGAAATCTGCAAGGTGCTCGGTTATGGAGCTGATGGCGTTGATGATGTTAACGAGTACGTCAGCTCCATGTTGGAGCAGTTGCCGGCAATGGACAAGCAGACTACTCTGGCAATGGCGAACGGTATCTTTGTAAATGCGCCATATCCGCTTAAGGATAATTACAAGAAGACTGTCGTGAAATACTATGACGCGGCAGTCGCCAATCTGGACTTCAAGGACAATGAGAATTCCTTGAAGGCAATCAACGGCTGGTGCGCAGAGCATACCAACGATTTGATTCCAAAGATTATTGACGGAGTACAACCCGATATGCTGGCCTATCATCTGAATGCATTGTACTTCAAGAGCCAGTGGAAATATCCGTTCGACAAGAAAGACACGGCACTTGAAACATTCACCAATGAATCAGGCACGAAGAAGGAAGTGAGCATGATGAAGAAGGAAAGCCTGTTCCCGTATATAGAGAACGATATCTTCAAAGCCGTCAAGCTGCCTTACGGCAACGGCGCTTTCTCAATGGTAGTGATGCTTCCCAAGGATGGCCACAGCGTGTCAGATATCACCGCAGAATTGTGCAAGACAGATTGGCATAATTTCTTTACATATACGATGCGGAGCAGCAAGGTCAATCTCTGGCTACCAAAATTCGAGACAGGCAGCGACATTCAGCTGAATGAGATTCTCAAAACGATGGGAATGCCGCAATCATTTTCAGAGACAGCGGACTTCAAGGCCTTGTCAGACTACGCAGCTCACCTGGCTTTCGTAAAGCAGGTGGCGACAATTACGGTTGACGAGAGTGGAGCTGAGGCTGCCGCTGTTTCTGGTGCAGGCACACTCGTTTCCTCTATGCCAGAAGAAGTCGAGCTTCACGCCAACCATCCCTTCCTCTATCTCATAGCCGAGCAGAGCACCGGAGCCGTCCTCTTTGCTGGGAGATATAGTGGAATGTAAAAGCTTGATTATATGACTCTCATATCAAGTCCTACCCCTCGGTCTGAAGGGTAGGACTTTGCATTAGTGCCTGGAATGAAGAACATTACAAACCACGTGTTTTATGTATAGCCTAAGGATGTCTGTGTGTCATGCCACAAACTTGATTATTTATGCTAAATTTGCATCTCAATCATCTAAATGACCACACATGCTGAATCCACTGACAGCCATCTCTCCCGTTGACGGACGTTATTACTTGCAGACCGAAGCTCTGGGCAAATACTTTTCTGAATTTGCACTCATAAGATACCGCGTAAGAGTTGAAATCGAGTATGTCATAGCGCAGTTCGAGCTGCCGCTGCCCCAGCTGAAAGACTTCGACAAGGCGCACTTCGACGACCTGCGCGAGATCTACGGGAGCTTCACAATCGAAGACGCCCTGCAGGTGAAAGAGATTGAAAAGACCACCAACCACGACGTCAAGGCTGTCGAGTATTTCATAAAGGACCGTTTCGACAGGCTGGGAATTAACAAGCGCTTCAGCGAATTCGTGCACTTCGGCCTTACTTCTCAGGACATCAACAACACATCAGTGCCGCTGTCGATGAAGGAAGGCATCGCCGAGGCTTACATGCCCGCCCTTGACGAGGTGATCGACACTCTGGAAGGCCTGGCTCAGGAGTGGAAAGACGTGCCCATGCTGGCCCACACCCACGGCCAGCCAGCCTCACCCACCCGCCTCGGCAAGGAGATCGAAGTGTTCGTCACCAGGCTCTCCCTGCAGCGCAAGGACCTGCTCGACGCCCGCTATCCCGCCAAGTTCGGCGGAGCCACCGGCAACCTCAACGCTCACCACGTAGCATACCCCGACAAAGACTGGAACCGCTTTGCCGACAGTTTCGTCGCTTCGCTGGGCCTGGACCGTTCCTTCCCCACCACCCAGATCGAGCATTACGACTATCTGGCCGCCCTCTTCCAGAATCTGTCCCGCATCAACACAATCCTGATCGACCTGTGCCGCGACATGTGGACCTACATCTCTATGGAATACTTCAAGCAGAAGATCAAAGCCGGAGAGGTCGGTTCTTCAGCCATGCCCCACAAGGTCAATCCGATAGATTTCGAGAATGCAGAAGGCAACCTCGGCGTGGCCAACGCAGTCTATACCCATCTGGCAGCCAAGCTCCCGGTCTCAAGGATGCAGAGAGACCTCACCGACTCCACCGTGCTCCGCAACGTGGGAGTTCCGGTAGCTCATTCGCTGCTTGCCCTGAAATCCCTGCTGAAAGGTCTGAACAAGCTTATCCTCAACCAGCAGAAACTACAGGAAGACTTGCGCAACAATTATTCAGTTGTAGCCGAGGGCATCCAGACCATCCTGCGCCGCGAAGGTTATCCCAACCCTTACGAGACGCTGAAAGCTCTGACTCGCACCAACAGGGCCATAACGAAAGTAGACATCGACAATTTCATCAACTCTCTCGAAGTTTCCGAAAGCGTCAAGAACGAGCTGAGGGCCATCACCCCCGAAAGTTACACAGGAATCTAGTCGACCATTATCCTCTTCACGCGGCTGTCTATGGCCGTGAAGATTTCATACGGAATTGTAGCAATCTTGGTAGCAAGGTCTTTCGCAGAAGGATTCTTGCCGAAGATTGTCACGATATCGCCCACCTCGGCGTCGATGCCGGTGATATCAATCATGCACATATCCATGCAGATGCTGCCGATAGTGGGAGCCATCTTGCCGTTTACCTCGAAGGACGCCTTGCCGTTGCCAAGGTGGCGGTTGAGGCCGTCGGCATAGCCGACACAGATGGTAGCTATAGTATTGCCCTCCTTTGAAAGGAGACCCTTGCGGCCGTATCCGACAGTGCCGTCCTCAGGCTTGAGATGCTTGATCTGAATAATCGGGCAGCGGAAAGAACATGTAACCTGCAGTGCGCTCTGGTCGTCGTAGCTGAAGCCATAGATGCCGAGGCCGAGACGCACCATGTCCATCTGGAATTCAGTGAAGCGCTCGATGCCGGCAGTGTTGAGGATATGGCGCAGCGGCCTGTATCCGAACGAGGCGGACAGACGCTCGCTCATCTGCTCGAACAGCGCGATCTGGCCGCGGGTGAAATCGTCATGGACATACTCGTCTGCAGCGGCCAGGTGGGAATACAGCGACTTAACCTTCAGGTTCTTCTCCATCTTCATGAAGGCCATCAGATCGTCCAGCTCCTGCTGCACGAAGCCCAGACGGTGCATGCCGGTGTCGAGAGTGATGTGGATGGGATAGCTGCTGCGGCCTGCTGCAGCCACCTCGTCGCTGAAACGCTTCAGCGCCTCCATAGTAGGGATGCCGGGCTCGAGGTTGTACTCGATCATCTCCGGATAGCTCTCGGTGCCGGTGGTAAGCACCAGGATCGGCAGCTTGATGCCGTCCTTGCGCAGGCGGATGCCCTCCAGAGGGGTTGCCACGCCCAGGTAGTCGACGCCTGCTTCTTCCAGCAGACGGGCGAACTCGGTGGCACCGTGGCCGTATGAATTGGCCTTCACCACCACCAGCATCTTAGTGCCGGGTTTCAGTTTAGAACGGTAATATCTATAGTTGTTGAGCACCGCGCTGCGGCTTACTTCGAGCTGCGCATGCGGAATAGTTTTCTTAATCATGTCCATATACTACAAATGTAGGTCTTTTATCTGTTATGGTGAACACAATGATGCCATTTGTATCGCCCACAAGGCTGTCCACCGCCGTCTCGATTACAGACAGCGGCTGAAACTCGAGAGGCTGGCCGAGGTAGACGTCGGCATTCTCGCCCCTTTTCATCATCGACACTCCGTCAGGGAATGTGGCCAGCACATACCTGTCGATGCCCTTCTCCTGCGCGGCAGCCATCGCTTCTTCGCAGATTGTGCGATACCCGATGAGGGGATTGACCTGCTTCATCTGCAGTCCGAAAACCGTCAGGGCCAGATAGAGGCCGGCGGCGAAGCTGCAGGTGACGGCTTTCATGTCGTCGCGGAAGGCGGCTACGATGGCGGCGATGATGCCTGCCTCCAGCGGCAGGAGCAGCCATGGACTGAGGTCGCCGTACTGCGATGTGGCCGGGTCTTTGCCCCGCAGTATGAACAATATGAAAGGCAGAGCTACTGCCGCCAGGAACAGCGGCACCAGCAGCGCCCACTTCGTGAAGCGGCGGGCCTTGAAGTCGGGCAGCAGCATGAAAGTCGCATAAACGGCAAGGCCGATAGCGGGAAGAAAATATATGTCCAGCTTGCCGCTGACCAGCGACAGCATCACCAGTATGGTAATAGCAGAGCATGCCAGCATCAGCGTGCGGTCGTCCATCTTCTGGCGGCGGATGAAGGCAATAGCAATCGTGCCGGCTGCCAGGATGCACCAGGGGAACATTATATACCAGAAATGGAGCAGATAGAAATAGAACGGCTCCTTATGGTTGAAAGCATTTACGGCCCTGTCCACCGTCTGGTGGAAGAGCAGGTTGTGCAGATACTCTCCGCCGCCCTCCAGATATGCCATCAGGAACCACGTTCCGCAGAGCAGCAGAAGAATGCCCCATGTCAGCCAGCCCCAGTAGCGGCCTATGCTGCGCAGCTGCTTTTTCACGGCCAGGAACGCCGGCACGCAGAGCAGCGGCACCAGGAAGCCCACTGCCCCTTTGGAGAATATGGCGAAAAAGACATACACCGGGAAGGCGATTCGCAGGCTCAGCCGGCCGTCGCCTTCATAAATCCTGTAACAGGTGTACAGGGCGAGCGTGATGAACATGGTCATCATCATGTCCATCCTGACGGCGATAGAGCCTGCCGTGAAATAGAGTGTCGAAAGCAGGGCGGCGGCAGCGGCGGTGCGGAGGCCGGCCGGAAGCACCGGGGCGCACCAGCGGTCGAGAACAGCCACCGTCACGAAAGCCGGGATGAGCGAAAGCAGCGACAGATAAAGCATGCAGTGGCTGCCGAAGACCAGCTTGCCGAGCATCATCAGCCAGAAAAACAACGGCGGCTTGTCGGCATAAGGGATGCCGTGATTATAGAAGGCGAAGATATGTCCGTCCCTCAGGGCCTCGTCCACTATGCTCATATAGCGGAGCTCGTTGCTGACCGTGGCGTCACGCAGCAACATCAGCGGCAGCAGGGCCGCAGTGCAGAAGATAAACAGGACTATGAGGCGCGGTGACTTTTGTTCCATATCATTAGGTTGCGGACATAAGTTACCCAGCCGAAAGCCTGGCCGACAAGCAGTACCCAGTCGTGGCGGAGGGCGCCGTAGGTCACGAGGATGGTGGCTCCGATGATGCCGATTATCCAGAATCCGACGGGCAGAAGGGATTCGTTACGCTTGCGGGAGTATAAGAACTGATAGATGAAACGGACGGTGAAGACCAGCTGGCCGACGGTTCCCATCACTATCATCCATCCGGGGATGAGCTCGTTCTTGAACAGGGTGTCCACCGCTGCCGACGGGTCGCGCAGGAACAGCACCGACACAGCCACGAAAGGCAGGGCGACGAGGAGCGACACTGTCGTGATGCGCGCAGCGTCTGGGAGTTTCTTCCACACGCCCTTCATCCCCATATTCCAGATATAGATGAAATATGAGATGAACAGCCCCAGCATTATGGAGAAGTCGTTGCGCAGATAGGCGTACACGAAATACACTATCGAAGCGACGAGGCTCAGCACCCAGAAGATAGTAGGGTTGACAACCTCCTTGCGCTTCTCCGACATGAGCCACTGCACCAGTATGCGGGCGGAAAACAGACCCTGCGCGACGAATCCAAGTGCGTATATATACCAGCTACTGTTCATGCGTGCTGTCTTCCTTTATCTTGTAGTCAATATACCTCTTTGCCATCCAGCGGTAGCCGAAGCAGTCTCCAAGAGGGCCGAGAAGGCGGTTGAAGAGGTGATATTTGGATTTCCCTGCCATCCGGGGATAATGCCGCACCTCCACCTGCTTCACACGACCGCCCACCATCTGGGTCAGGGCCGGCATGAAGCGGTGCATGCCGTTGAACATCGGGAACTTGCGGGCGATGTCGGTGCGGATCACCTTCAGCGGGCAACCGGTGTCCGACACACCGTCGTGGGTGAACGCCCGGCGGAAGCTGTTCGCGAAGCGGCTGGACGCCCTCTTTACGAAGCCGTCGTTGCGTTTGGCGCGGATGCCCGTGACCATCTCGTACTCGCCGGCATACTGCAGCAGCAGGTTGAAGTCCATGGCGTCGGTCTGGAAGTCAGCGTCGATATAGCCCAGGTACGGAGAGAAACAGTTCTCGAAGCCTGCTTTCAGCGCTCCGCTCAGGCCGGTGTTGCGCTCCAGGCCGATATAGAAGAAGTCTTTATGCCGCCCGCACAGCTCCTTGACCAGTTCGCCGCCGTCGTCGGTGGAGCCGTCGTTGACAAAAAGGACGCATGCCGGAGACATCGCACACTGCGGAAGGAATGCAGTCAGATTCCTCTCCATAGCTGACACATTGTCCGCTTCGTTATAGAACGGAACTATTATTGTAAACTGATAGTCTGATGTCCGGTTCATGGCTCTATATGGTGGTTTGCAAAGATAAAAGAAGATGGCTAACTTTGAAAGTTAGATCCAGCATTTTTATGCGTATGAAAAGGCTGATGCATTTATTGACAGCTGCACTTCTGCTGACCGCGGCCGCCGCGACGGCCGTCTCATCGAATGCCGCAGATGTCCGGCTGACCGGGCTGAGCCTCAATGTAGCCGTGATCCCGGCCCGTTTCTCCGACATGGCCTTCACGCAGCCGGACCCTCAGGCATGGCTGGACAACCTTTTCAACAGTTATCATCTCAACAATGACGACGGCACCGGCGGCGTCAGCTCATATATGGAGGACAATCTCGGGACTGCCTTCCGCTTCAATTTCACTGTGCTGGAACAGGTGACTCTGCCCGAGAAAGCTACTTATTACGGCGGCAACAACACTTCCGGCGACAGCCACATAAACGACCTGTTCCTCCATGCATGTGCAGCCGAGGTCGCGGCCGGGGTCGACTTCGCGCGTTTCGACGGCGACGGTGACAAAGCCATCGACATGGTGTTCGTCATATTCCCGGGCAACAACGAGGCAGAGAGCGACAATCCCGAGGATATATGGCCGATGAACGACGACCTGTCGAGGCTGAAGAAATCTTTTTCCGGCAAGAAACTGGGCAAAGTGGCATGCTACAGCGAGTTCGCCGGCAAGGACCACAGCATCAGCGCCGGCATCGGCACTATCTGCCACGAGCTGCTGCACTCCATCGGACTGCCTGACCTTTATGACATAAACGGCGATGTGGAGGGCAGCTGCGACCCTCTCTTCGGCAGCATCTCCATAATGGACAAGGGCAACCTCAACGACAACGGCCACACTCCGCCCTACCTGGGCGCTGTGGAAAGGGATATCCTCGGCCTGCTTTACACCGAAGAGGTGGTGCCGGGGCAGCATTATTACCTTCCTTCCATCGAAATCTCCAACACGGCTCTCAAGATATCCACATCTAACCCCGGAGAATATTTCCTGATTGAATATCGCAGCGGCGCCAGATGGGACGCATACATCGGCGGCAGCGGACTGCTGGTCTACCATATCGACAAGTCCCGCAACAAGGCAGGAAGCATGACGGCAGCCGAGCGGTGGGCCGTCAATGCCATCAACTGCTGCGCCGCCCATCCCTGCGCCGCACTGGTCGACATCGTGCAGTCGGACGATGTGGCAGCTGTATTCTATCCCGGCAGCTCGGGCACGACATCCATAATATCCAACGAGAACGACGCCCTGTGGAAATGGAACGGCGACGGAGCGGGATACGGTATCAGGGGCCTTACGACGACCCTTAGCGTCGGCGCTGAATTCGACATTGTCCCCGATATATACTGGACCCTGCCGCAGGTGCTTGAATGCAACGTGTTCGCCAACCAGAGAGACGCCCGCATAGAATGGGAAGCGAACAAGCAGAGCAGCGCCGGATGGCTCATCCGCTGGGGATCTTCAAGGAGCATCCTTATGGAGACGGCATACCCCGAAAGCAGAGAGTTTATCTTCAGCAACCTGGCTGCAGGCGAGACCTACCTCTGCGACATCGTAGCCACCGACGGCAGTATCGAAGGCAAGAAATACCATGTGGAATTCACCACGATTCCGGACTTGACCAATTATCCGCTGATAGCCATCCCCAGGAATCCTCTTTCAGTCGGGGATGTGCTGCGACTGAGCATCATCAACATCAGCGGAGAGCCCAGGGAGCAGATCTGGTATTTCGACGGGCAGCAGTACGACCAGCCTGAGTTGACTCTCAGCGCCAGGGGTAAGCACAGCATACGGGTAAGATATACAATGGACGGGGCCAATTGGGAGAACCTGGAAAAAACAGTAACGGTGGAATGAGACGCATCCCTCATATAGCTCTACGGATTGCGACCGCGATAATGGTTGCAATATCGCTGGCGTGTCAGTGCGTGCCGCCCGATCCGCCGGAGCCCACTCCGCCCGATCCCATAGATGAACGGTCACAGGAACTGAAGGATTTCCTCAAGAAAACAGACACTGGCCTGTATGTCAATTCTGTCGGCCTGGTGATTTACGATGAGATGGATTATCAGAAAGCGTGGGGCACCGGCGCCTTCCGCATCCAGCGCGACGACCAGAGTGCATATCTGAGCATAATAGCTTCCGCCAACTCCGCCTCGTCATCATATCAGGTCGAATACAAGAACGAGTCTACCAACGTCACTCTCATGCTGCTGAAGCTGCAGTCCGTCAAGACCGAAAACTCCTGCGTCTGGCTCTGGAACGAAACCATGGCCACCGGCGTCATCATCCCGGAGGGGATTCTCTAAGCGTGCATATTGCGTTATTAAAAACAAAAAGAGAGCCTTGCGGGCTCTCTTTTCATTTTACACAAGGTACTAAGATTATTTCTTAGCTGCGTCGAGAGATACTTTCCTGAAGTCCTTCATCAGTTTAGTGATGTTCAGAGCATTTTTACGAGCGCGGGTACCTGCTGCTTTGTTACCTTTGACAGCCTGTGCGTCGGCATTTTTAACGAAAGCGTCGATCTCAGCTTTGATTTGTGCAAGGAGTTTGTCCATAGTGTTAATTTTTAGGTTGTTGTTGTTGTTTTCAGTTAAGCGAATTTAATGATTGATATTCAATTCTCCAAAAAATAGTTGATTTTCAACTACATTGTCTTGAAAAATACCATAATTGGGGTCCCGGACCTCTTCTTCGAGCCTTGCATTGCGTCCTGAAGCGGATTTCGCACCCGGCTGGGACTTGGTTTTCGGCGGGAGCGGGGGATAGCTGCCGTTGACTATATGATAGAGACATGCGGCGATATTGTCCTCCTCTGGACCGAAATCGTGATAGAGGTCGTCGGGGCGCAGACCGTCCACAGGCTTAAGGCCGTCGTCGGGGATTGTCTGCCCGTTGCCGTTGCAGTTATAGAAACAGATGGGCAGGAAAGCATATTCCAGCTTGCTGTAATCATCATTTTCATACTGGTTTATATAATCATCCGGATAGAGGAACACATACATGCCGTTGGGCTTGCCGTAGGTAGTGTCGCCGACCTGCTCGACATTCATCAGGGGCTTGAGGCCGTTGATGACCATCTCGCTAGCAGATGCGCATCCGTGGCCGGTAATTATATACAGCCTGTCCAGATCGAGGGAAATGTCGTTGCCCACTTCATCCATGATGCGGGTCACATTATACGCATTGTCATACTTGCTCAGATTCGAGTTATGGACCCTTTTGGTATAGGGCTTCCCCACCGCCGAAACCGGGGCGATATAATTGACGAGAGTGTCGCTGGCCCTCGAATCTCCACCTCCATTGTAGCGCAAATCGAGGATCAGTTTCTTCACGCCGGCGAGACGGAAAAGGCCCATAGCCTCCTTTATGTCATCGATCATCGGCTTGCCGCTGGCGTCGCGCCCAGCCTGGAAACCCATATAGAGGAAATATCCCACAGGCTCGTTGAGGCCCGGCCAGTCTTTGAAATCAAATATCCTGGTCATCAGACCCGGCCGGATGTTGAGGGTAGTGGCGGCCGTAATCTTTATCTCCCTTGCCTTCCCTTCAAGGTCGCGGAAAACGAAAGTCTGGGGAGTCGTTGTCGGCGGATCGTAAAACACTTCTTCGAACTTTCCGCTGTTTATAAGTTCGTCCTTGCTCTTGCCGTTGATATACTCGATAGTCCAGCCCCTGGTCACTCCCGCCTTGTCGAAGGGAGAGCCGGGATAGACATATCTGACTTTAACGTCATAATCATCATAATACTTAAGTGGCTGGCCGAGAGAAGCTCCGTATGTCCCATACATGGTGCCCAGCTCGTCTGAAGCATACTCTTCTCCTGTCTCCATCCAGCTCCAGCGGTCTTTGGCCACCAGCAGGCTGTTGAAGAAATACTCGACGGGGACGGAAGAAGTATAACTTACATTCTGGGGGACATCGGTGTTCCAGTAGTAATACGACAGCAAGATGTCGTGGACGAACTTCTTAGCTTCCTGGTCCTTCGCGGCTTCAGGATCGTTGCGGTGGCAGCCGCATAGGACTGCCGCCATCAAGACCAATATAGTGAGGAATCTATTTCTCATCGTCAAATTCAAGCAGATAGACTACCTCGGAATCCCTCTGGAAATAATACTGCTCCCTTGCGAACATTTCCAGGGTATCGGCATTCGAGGTCAGCTGGTTGATCTTTTCCGTAGTGGCATCAGTCGCATTGCGGTAGTACAGCTTCTGGCGGTTCTGGTCTGATATTGTGGAAAGACTCTTGAACAGCACCAGCGAATTGTTGCGGTCTACGAAGCCTATGATGACGAGGAATATGAGCGTAGCTATCACATACTTGTTCAGCACAATCTTCCACACGAGACTCTTCTGCTTGAGAGCCACGATCTTATCCTTTATTTTTGCGAACAATGCCATACGGGGCGGGTTTTACGGAATGTAAAGTTAATCCAAATTATTGTATCTTTGCTTAAAAATACACTTACAGCAAGTATTATGTTCAAATCAGGTAATTTCAAATACTACTACCCTACTCTCAGCGAGAGCTGGATCCTCGTGCTTATCTTCGTACTGCTGGGCAGCCTTGTCGGCGGTGTCGCATCTTTGCTTGTGCGCAACACAGCCCTTTCTGCAGTGATGACTTCCATTTCGTATATAATGACGATGGTCCCGCCTTTCTGGTATATCGCAGCAAAGGCAAAAAAGAATGCCAACCCGGTGCTGGAAGCTCCCACATACGTCAAGCTCAACAAGCCGCATTTCGGCAAGTTAGGCGCGTTCCCTCTGTTCGTACTGCTGGCCATCGCAGTTTGGGCAATCGGCATAGTCACCGAGCCGCTCACTTCATGGTTGGAGATGCCTGATTTCGTAAAGGAAGCCTTCGCTGAAGCATTCAATACGTCTAAACCTGTCGACCTGATCATCTCGACTGCCATCCTCGCCCCCCTGTGCGAGGAATTCCTCTGCCGCGGCAACATGATGCGAGGCATCCTGGTCCAGAAGCAGAGTGCTGTCAAGGCCATCCTCTGGTCGGCATTCATCTTCGCGCTGATCCACTTCAACCCCTGGCAATCCGTCCCCGCATTCGTTCTCGGGTGCTTCTTCGGCTGGATCTATTACAAAACCCACAGCCTCTGGGCTTGCGTTTTCATGCATTTCGTCAACAATGCCACTTCGGTAGTGCTTTCGCTTGCATACCCTGAATTGAACGTCAACGAGACCTTGTCATCTGTCATGAGCAAGGGTCCTTACACTATAATGTATTTCTCAGCGCTTGTAATCCTTCTCGCTGTTATCTACCTGCTTTACAAAAAACTGGACGACCATGACGAAATTGCATCCTTTGAAGTTCAATGCGATTCTCAAGAACCGGGTCTGGGGCGGGAAGAAACTGACGTCACTGTATAATCAGAATCTTCCTGAAGACGACACCGAAGCTGCGGCTCTCGACCCTGAGCATATCGGCGAAAGCTGGATACTGAGCGACATGGGCGCAGACGAGAGCACCGTCAGCGAAGGGTTCCTCGAAGGCAACACCCTCGAAGACATACTTGAGACCTACCTGGGAGACCTGGTGGGAGATGCGGTCTACGACCGTTTCCGCAACCAGTTCCCCCTTCTTATTAAACTTCTCGACATCAACGACAGGCTGAGCGTCCAGGTCCATCCTGACGACATCACCGCTGCACAGCGCTACGACAGCTACGGCAAGAAAGAGTGCTGGTATGTGCTGGAGGCCGGCGAAGATGCCGTAATCTGGCTCGGCTTCAAGAAGGATGTCACTGCCACGGAATTCTATGAAGCCTGCAAGAAAGGCACTGCCGACGAGCTGCTGAACGCATTCCACCCCCGCAAAGGGGAATGTTACCTCATCAACCCCGGCACGGTCCATGCCGCCGGAGGCGGACTGGTGATAGCCGAAGTCCAGGAGTCCAGCGACGTCACCCTCAGGCTCTACGACTGGGGCCGCGAGAACAACCCCGCCACAGCCCGCGAGATGAATCTCGAAGAGGCCATCGACATAATTGATTACAACAAACTCGACGCAGAGAGCTGCATAGTCCGCATGCCGGAAAGCGGCAAGGCCATCTTCGACACCGACAATTTCACCCTCACCGAGCTCAAGCTCAAGGAGCCGTACCGCGTAGTTCCGGAACAGCTCAACAGCTTCGTGGTATACATCTGCGTCGATGGCACAGTGGAGCTCCAGGCCCCTCATGCCGACGGGAACAATCAGGTTTACAAGCTCGCCAAGGGGCAGCTGGTGCTGATCCCCGCCGCGACGGACGAATGTTTCCTTATTCCCGTAACTACATCCGCATCAGTACTCGAGACCTTCATCAAGGTCGACGGAGAAGAAAAAGACGACTACATTAACGAATAAACTATGGCTGATTCTACAAGAATAGACAAATTCCTGTGGTCTATCAGGGTGTTCAAGACCCGCGCCGACGCCACAGAAGCCTGCAAGGGCGGTAAGGTCACCGTCAACGGCCAGGATGCGAAACCGTCCAAGGAAGTAAAGGGAGGAGACATGATCTCCGTCCGCAAGGGAGCCATACATTACACATACAAGGTGCTCCTGCCCATCGAGAAACGGCAGGGAGCAAAAGAGGTTGAGAAATACGCCCAGAACCTCACTCCTGAAAGCGAACTGAAAAAAATGAATGCCCCGGTAGAGACATTCTTCGTGAAGAGGGACCGCGGGGCCGGACGCCCCACCAAGAAGGAAAGAAGGGAGATGGACGACCTCTACACCACCTTGTGGGAATCGTCCGATTCTTTCGACGGCGACTGAAGCGGAGACGGCATCTGAGCCGACTTGGCGTTGCACTGGTTCATAGCCCTGTCGACACCTTCCAGCACATACTGCCTTATGGCTGCTGTAGTCCTTTCCAGCAGCTGCGGCAGCGCGCGCTTCTCTTCGAGCAGCAGCTCGCTCAGCACGAAATCCACCTGTCCGCCGGGCAGGAAGCCGTTGCCGATACCAATCCTCAGGCGGGCATAATCATTCGAAGCGAGGCAGTAGTCGATGCTCTCAAGGCCATTGTGGCCTCCGGTGCTGCCTTTCTTGCGCATGCGCAGGGTGCCGAATTCGAGAGCGAAGTCGTCGACCACCACCAACAGGTTCTCCTGCGGGATATTGAGCTCCTTCAGCCAGTAGCGCACAGCCTCGCCGCTCAGGTTCATGTAGGTCGAAGGCTTGAGCAGCGTGACTATGTTGTTCTTGAGTCTGAATTCAGCTATTGCGCCGTACCTCTTTACAGAAAAAACAGCATTGGATGCCTCAGCGAGGGCATCCAATGCCATAAATCCCATATTGTGACGGGTCATCGCGTATTCTGAACCGATGTTACCTAATCCTGCGATCAAGTAATTCATACCCGTCTGTTCCGGTTAAAGATTACTCAGCCTCTGCTGCAGCAGCAACTGCATTGCGGGTAGCCTTGACAGCGCAGACGATAGCGGTCTTCGGGGTAACGATGTTAACCTTGTCGAAGTGGAGGTCACCGGCGTTGATGCGTTTGCCGAGCTTAAGGGTAGTGATATCAACAGGCAGCTCGTCGGGCAGGTCAGCCATAAGAGCGCTTACGCGGAGTTTGCGGACGTTGACAGTGAGCTTGCCACCCTGACGTACACCTTCTGAATTACCGAAGATGCGTACGGGAACATCGATAGTGATGGGCTTGTCGTCTGTAACGGCTACGAAATCAATGTGGAGAGGCCTGTCAGTAACAGGATGGTACTGAACTTCGCGAAGGACAGCGGTATTCTTCTTTCCGTCGATGTCGAGGTCGATAATGAATGAAGCGGGCTGGCTTACGAGAGCGAGGAACTCTTTCTCATCTACTGAGAAAGCTACATTCTCAACACCATTTCCATAGAAATTGCAGGGAACCCTGCCAGCGTTGCGGACTTCTCTGATATCCGCCTTTGTGCCTGTGGTACGGACAGTACCGGCAATTGAATAATGTTTCATTGATAAAAACTTAAAATGTGTTACTCAAATCGGGACGGAAACAAGCTCCGGCCCTTTTCCCATTGCACCAAAACACTGCACGTGTTTTATATTGCGCCGCGAAGATACAAAAAATATTATGATTGCAAAATTTTAGAGCGCTCCCGTATCTATCGTCCAATCAAGGGTTTTGTAGTAGTTGTTGAGATACGTGGCATTCTCTATCGGGATGTATGTGCTCAGGCCGCTGTGAGTGCGCACCTGCACCACTCCGAGGATCCATTCTGTCGCATACTTGCAGAGCACGCACCTGTCCATCGCTGCCTTGAACTCGCTCAGCTCGCTCTCGGTGGCGAACTGTTTCACATAATCGGTCAGGTCGTAGAACCAGTGCTTGTTGCCGGTGTAGTAATGCTGCACGGCAGAAGGGTTGACCAGCGGCATGTCGGCCTTGTGAGCCGCAAAAATCTTACGAGACACTGACGCCAGGGCATCCAGCTTGCTGCAGTCTATGAGCGAAACTGTCGCTGTGCGGTTCGCCCCGCTCTGAGAGTTGTAGAAGTCGTAATACTGCTTGCAGATATCCTGGAGGGCTGCAGGCCCCTTGCCGGTATGGTCATAGAAGAAGTCCTGGCCGATGGCGCTGTAGGGGAAGCCGTCCACCAGTATCTCCGCGCAGCTGGCAATAATATAGTCGGTCTTGTCCTTGAGCTGGTATGCGACTTCGACGGTAGCCATCAGGCAGCTGTCAAAGAGGATGAATTCGTAGTGGCGGGTCAGAGCGTCTGCAAGGTCCCTTATGTCCATCTCGCAGCCGGCCTCCTGGGCGAACGACTTGCTGGCGCTGCGGCCTTCCTTGGGATTCGCATAATAGCCGGGAGGCAGCCAGCCGGTGCCGTGAGACCAAAGTACCAGTCCGCGACGTTCGCTGGGGTAGAAATACTCAACGTCGTCCAGTACGCGTTTCAGATTGTCGGTGCTTGCGCTGTTGAAGCCGCTGTCATAAAGCTTGACCAGTTCCTTGTATACCAGACCTTCGCTGGTGACATAGTATCTGTGGAGGGCGGGATTTTCGCTGCCGTCATCATAGAACACCAGCAGGGCTTCGTCCTTGTCGGTGCGGATGGGGAGATACCCCCTGACGAGATTAGCAAGGTCGCCTTCGGCATACCACTGCAGGCCGTTGCCGTCGCAGGCCAGATACAGCAGGACTGTCCGCGAGAAAGACTGGGGACGCGGAGCGTCGAGCTTGACGCAAGACGACAGGACGGCGGCACAAGCCAGGAATATTGCAGCTAACCTTTTCATACCTCAACGCTTAAAGTATCGTATGCCGGATACACTCCTCTGGGGAGTGATGCAGCAAATTGCAAATATGGGGCCAGCGCATGGGAGATGTGCGTGATGTATGACGTTTTGGCACCCACCCTCTCAATTACCGACAGCGCTTCGTGAAGGCCGAAGTGCGAAGGATGGGGGTTGTATGTCACGCAGTTTATCACGAACACGTCCAGCCCGCGGAGCTTGTCATACTCTTCTTCAGGGATGCTGTTGGCATCCGTCAGATAGCCGATGGTGCCTATCCTGAAACCCAGCACGGGAAGCTTGGCGTGATAAGCCCTGATGGGAGTCACCTTCACCCCGCCTACGAAGAAATCTTCGTAAGGCCTGATGGTCTTCAGCAGGAACCTAGGGCTGCCCGGATATATCTTGTCGGTGTCGAAGGCGTAGGCATACTCCATTTTCAGAGACTCCTGTACATACTCCTCGCAATATATCGGGAAGGAGCGCTTCTCGAGGAAATTGAGGGCTCTGACATCGTCCAGGCCGCCGGTGTGGTCCTTGTGGTTGTGGGTGAGCAGGATGGCGTCCAGATGCTCGGTGCGGGAACGCAGCATCTGGAATCTGAAATCCGGCCCGGCGTCGATGAGGATCTTCTGCCCCATGGCCTCGATCAGAGCGCTGGTGCGCAACCGCTGGTCCCTGGGGTCGGCAGACGAGCACACCGGGCAGTGGCACCCTATAACCGGGACGCCCTGAGATGTACCTGTACCGAAAAACGTAATCCGCATTGGCCGATCAAAACATTATTCTGCAAATGTACGTTTTTTCCATACCTTTGTAAATATGTACGGCCATTTATTTCTCATCCCTACTCCTCTCGGAGGCGACGACTTGAGCTATGTGCTTCCCGCCGCCGTGTTCGACACTGTCGTGAAGCTGGACACCTTCGTGGTGGAGGAAGTCCGCACTGCGAGGCGCTTCCTCTCGGCAGCCGGCCTGAAGGGCCGCATAGACACCCTGCAGCTCTACGAACTCAACGAGCATTCCACCTCTCAGGACGCCGAGCGCTACCTGCAGCTTCTGCTGGACGGCAGGGATGTCGGCCTTCTGAGCGAAGCCGGGCTGCCCGCCGTGGCCGACCCGGGAGCCGCGCTGGTGAAGCTGGCGCAGGAGCATGACATAGAGGTTGTGCCTCTCGTAGGGCCGTCTTCCCTCATGCTGGCCCTGATGTCTTCCGGGATGAACGGCCAGAACTTCGCCTTCAACGGCTATCTGCCCGTCAAGCCGCAGCAGCGCAAGGAGAGCCTCCGCAAGCTCGAGAAGCTGTCGGCCCAGACCGGCCAGACCCAGATAATCATAGAAACCCCCTACCGCAACGACGCCATGCTGGCAGACATGCTGGAGGTCCTCAAGCCGGCCACCCGCATCTGCGTGGCCGCCGACATCACCCTGCCGACCCAGTTCATCAGGACTAAGACGGCCGCCCAGTGGAAGA
This sequence comes from Bacteroidales bacterium, assembly GCA_017617655.1. Lineage (GTDB taxonomy): Bacteria > Bacteroidota > Bacteroidia > Bacteroidales > UBA932 > Equibacterium. The sequence goes on along the minus strand of JAFZVU010000070.1, from coordinate 2,446 downwards.
AGGCTCCCGCTGCCATCGGCAAGCGTCCGTGCGTGTTCATAATATCCGCATAGATGAAAGAGAATCTTGACAAGATAACCCTCACCGGCATGCGCTTCTACGCATTCCACGGCTGTCTGGAGTTCGAAAGGCAGCACGGCAACGATTTCCAGGTGGACCTGGAGTGCCGCCTCGACCTGAGCAAGGCCGCTGAAAGCGACGCCCTGGAAGACAGTGTGGACTATTCGGCACTCTACACTATTGTGGCCGAGCAGATGGAAAAGCCTTCCAACCTGCTGGAGCATGTGGCCGGCCGCATCGGGGCCGCAGTCAAGGAGAGATTCCCGCAGATTGAAAGCTGCGCCGTCACCGTAACCAAGTTCAACCCTCCCTATGACGGCCGCTACGAACCCAGAGGCCAGGGATACGCGTCGGTAACAATAAACTGCTGATATGGACAGGACAGTCGCGTTCATCACTCTCGGGTGCAAGCTGAATTATGCCGAGACATCCACCATGGTCCGTTCCTTCGAGGAAAGGGGCTATACCCATGTCGAAGCCACTTCACCCGCAGACATCTACGTGATTAACACCTGTTCCGTGACAGAGCACGCCGACAAGAAATGCCGCAACATTATCCGCCGCCTGCACAAGGTCAATCCAGCCGCCCGCATAGTGGTCACCGGCTGCTACGCCCAGCTCAAGCCCGAAGAGATCGCGGCGCTTGAAGGAGTGTATGCCGTCCTGGGAGCGAAAGACAAGGCGCAGACCGTGGCAGTCGCCATCGACGGCCCGGGAGGCATCTACACCACGCCCCGCAACGATGCCAAAGGTTTCATGGGCGCATACTCGTCCGGCGAGAGGACCCGCTCGTTTCTCAAAGTGCAGGACGGCTGCGACTATTTCTGCACCTACTGCACAGTGCCGCTGGCAAGGGGAGCCAGCCGCAACATCTCCATAGAGGAGCTGACCGCCCAGGCCCGCGACATCGCCACGGCCGGGATAAAGGAAGTAGTGCTCACAGGTGTCAACACCGGCGATTTCGGCCGCAGCACCGGGGAGTCGTTCCTCGACCTGCTCAAAGCCCTCAATGAAGTGGATGGCATCGAGCGCTACCGCATCTCATCTATCGAGCCGAACCTGCTCACCGGCGAGATTGTGGACTGGATCGCCTCCGGCACCAAGTTCCTCCCCCACTTCCATATCCCCCTGCAGAGCGGCTGCGACAAGACTCTGGCCGCTATGCACCGCCGCTACGACACACGCTTCTTCGCCGACAAGATAGCCTACATCCGTTCCCGCATGGACCATGTATTCTTCGGCATAGACGTCATAGTCGGCTTCCCCGGCGAGACCGAAGAGGATTTCCTCGAGACATACAATTTCCTTGAAAGGATAGCCCCCGCATTCATCCACATCTTCCCCTATTCCCGCAGGGCAGGCACAGTCGCAGCAGCCATGAAGCCGCAGGTGCAGGAGTGCGTCAAGACAAAGCGCGTACAGATGCTGGAAGAGCTCTGCGACAGGCTCCACACAGAGTTCTGCAAAGCCAATGAAGGGCGCACCGAGCAGGTGCTTTTCGAGAGCACCGACAAGGGTGGAAAGATGTTCGGCTATACGAGGAATTACATAAAGGTCGAAAGGCCCTACGACAACGCGCTCATAGGACAGATAGTGGACGTCGTCCTTCCCTGAAAACTATCCGTTGAGAATCCTTGACACCAGCTCCAGCAGCAGCTCGCCGTCGTCGGCGCTGCCGCGGGCGTTGCTCTTGCTGCGGTAGTCGTACTCCCTGAGCACAGCAATCACCTTCATGCATTTCTTGAGAGGATAGTTGCGGGCCGCGGTCTCATACTCCCCGATGAAATAAGGATTGATGCCCACTGCGGCAGCGATTTCCTGGCGCGAAGCCCGGTCGGCCACGGCCGCATGATAGCGTAGGATCTTTATGAAGTGGCTGCTGAGGGCGCCCATTATCATCTGTATCGGGAAGCGCTTGGGGCTCTGGCCGAAGAAAACGGAGATGCGGTAGACGGCCGCAGTGTCCTTTGCCGAAAGGGCCTTGGTGAGCTCGAACACGCTGTAATCCCTGCTGACGCCCACATTCTCCTCCACCGTGTCGGCAGTGATGCGCTTGCGCTCGCCTTCGCCGAACAGCCTCGACAGCTTGTCGACCTCAAGGGCTATCTTGCTCAGGTCCGTGCCGCAGGCCTCCGCCAGCATCATCGAAGCGTCGGGAGTTATCTCCATCCCTTTCGTCGACACATATTTCTCGATCCAGAGGGGAATGCGGCCTTCCTGGACGGGATTGGACTCGAACACCACGCCAACCTTGGAGGCGTCCTTGTAGAACTTGGTGCGCTTGTCGATATTCTTGGTGCTGCCAGCGTCGTTGGGAGTCTTGTAGCAGACGACGAGGATGGTGGTAGGCACTATGTTGGGGTAATAGTCAGCGATGGTCTCTATC
>JAFZVU010000069.1 GCA_017617655.1 Bacteroidales bacterium | reverse complement strand
TTCCTGATAGGGATAGAATTCCTGCATACAAGCCGAAACATTCTTAAAGCCGAAGCACTTGTTGAGAGCGACGAAGCATGAACGCGGCGCGGCTTCAGAACCGCCAGTGACAGACAAGCCATATTCTATGCCGCTGGCGACGCCGCAGATGTGGCACAGGTCGGCAACGGCCTCCATTTTGTCGAGCTCTGTTATCCATTCATTCTGACCCGTTTCTTCATTGAAGACGAGATATCGGTCCAGGATGTTGTCCCAGTCGATGAGCGTCCCGGCCGGAATGGCCGCGTCGCTATACTTCAGCCAGACGGGAGTGCCTGTCTTGATGTCTGTTTTGGGGACAACCACATCCTCCTTGGCAGGAAGGTCAACCAGGGTGGCCGGTGCAGCCTTCCAGTAGTTCAGCACCTGAGCCATAGCAGTAGCCGAGCAGCCCGTCACAGCAAGGCCAATGGAAGTCATGTTGCCATAATCATTGGGGAATTCATAGAGCTGCGTACATTCGGGGTCGCTATAGACCGTAATCTTCGGACATTTTTGGTTGAAGATGCCATTTTGTGTCCAATTGGACTTCAGCTGGGGTGGAATCGGTTCGCCCAGGTCGGAGACGGCTTCCAGGCTGGCGGGCAGGTCGTACTTCTGGATGAGTGCGATCTGTTCGGCGTAGAGCTGCAGCAAAGAACGCATGTTGTCGGGCATCCGGCTGGCATCGAAGCTGCCGCTGGTGGAGTAGCCCAGGATAGGCTCCGTGCGGTCGTCGCCGCTGACGATGACGAAGCCCTTATCGTCCGGGGCGTTGAACACATAGAGCAGTTCGCTCTCCTGGCTGCCCAGTGCATCCTCCATATCCACCATCTGGGGAGCCTTGCGAGCGCCCTGTATGTTCATCCTTTGCTGCATGAAAGCCTGAGCAGTCTGCTGTGCAGCCTTCTTGCCGACGGGCCTTGCCCACGCCGTCGTGGCAGTCATCAGCATAGCGAGCAGTATCATGGCTGCTCTGTGAAAGAAAGTATTTGTTTTCATATCAATTATTGAATTTCTCTTGCAAAGGTACGGGTAAGTGAGAACAATACAAAATAAAAGCTGCATTTTTTTATTTATATTGTCGAACGAGAGTACTATCATACGCTCTGCAGTGTGCAGGCGCAGGCGAAACAAGGCTAATCTCAAGGGTTCGATTAACTTTCCCGGCAGGAATGTTGCTTATATAATAAATAATGTGTATATTTGCAGGCGGATAGCAAGAAATACCAATATGGAGACGAAGGACAAGAGAGTTCCCAAAAACGCTCGCAAGGATTCACTGTCCGTCCCGTCAAAGACTAAGATAAGATACTGAGAGAATATGAGGAAAATGTCAAAACCAAAAGACTCGCGCCCTCCGCCGGCATAGCTGCCGTGGGCCACGGAAGACAGAACTGAGGCTCCGGGCTAACTTCCGAGCGCCACGGAAGACAGAACTGAGGGGCTTGGCTAACTTCCGAGCGCCACGGAAGACAGAACTGAGGCTCGGGGCTAACTTCCGAGGGCCACGGAAGAAAGAAATGACCAACGAGGCTGGTTTCCGTGGGCCACGGAAACAGAAAACAAAAGAAAATTTATTGTATAACCTTAAAATTCAAACATTATGGCACTTGACATATATGCCAAACAGATTCCCAGCATCGAAATCGGGAGAATGGACAACGCTACGCTGCTGTCGTATATGAATACGGTGGCGGGTCACTGCGCTGCGGATGCGACTATGCAGGCAAAGCTGGGCAACATCTACACCGCCTTCGCAGCTTCGGCCACCAACTACGACACCGTATATAACCCTTCGCAGAAGGACTTGTTGACAGACGAGCTGAAGCGGCTGGACGACATCCGCGACAAGGCGGGCACCGCCTGGCATACAGCTATCCTGGCCGCAACCAAGTCGCCCAACGCCACAAAGCAGCAGATTGCCTTGCAGCTGGTACAGCTCTACAAGGACTACCATCTGGACGTCAGCGACGAGTACATGAAGCAGACGACGAACATCCAGCAGATGCTTCAATCCATCGAGGCCGACGCTACGATTATGGCAGCGCTGCCGGGCATGGGACTGGACGAATTCCTGACTGACCTGAAGACCAAGAACGAGGCTTTCGCCGCCAAGATGGCAGAGCGTACTGCGGGCACCGTCGGCAAGACCACTGGCGTTGTGGCAGCCGCACGACTCGACGTGGAACAGAAATACCGCACACTGATGCGCATGGTGAACGTTGTCTCGTCGTACGAAGGCGGCGGCGTGCTCGACCAGTTCATCCTCGTGATGACGGCAGAGGTTGACCACTACCAGCAGATACTCGCCCGCAAGGGTGTCGCCTCCGGCGGCAGCTCCAGTGGCGGCGGCGACAATGGCACCGGAAATTCCGGAAACTCCGGAGATTCCGGAAACACCGGCGATAATTCCGGAGAGTCCGGAAATTCCGGAGAATCCGGAGATTCCGGAAACACCGGCGATACCCCCGGCACCGGCGGCGATTCCGGTGGCGGCGATGACAACGGTGATGACAATAACGGCCCCATCGGAGACGCTGAGTAAAGCTCGTGCCTCGATGGCACGTGCTTTACTCAAACGTCAGGGGATGCTCACGGTGACGGACGAGGGGAACATGTAGCGGAGGTCGCCGCGCTGGTGCAGAGTGGCCTTCATGGTCCCGGCGGTCCGTTGCAACTTGCCGCGGAAGAGCGTCCGGCCGTTGTAGAGGACGGTGACTTTCTTGTCCAGATTCACAAGTTCGTCGTTGAGCAGGAGAGTCAGGCTGCTGTAGTCGCATTGGGTGATGTCGATGGTGTTCTTTTTGACCTCGAGCCTCACAGTCTTCCCCCGCGCAAGTTCTTTTTCCGGCGCGGAGAGCCAGTAGAATTGCTGGTGCAGGACTTCCTCCTGCCGCCAAACAATCTTCTTGGGATACGGGTTGCGCCGGTATTGCGCCATCCAGCTGACTGCCACTGTATCCACGTGGTCCATCCAGTGCGGCTTGCCCTGGACGATGTGCGTCTCGTGGATGTAGCCTTCGGGGTCTGCCCGCTGCAGGG
>JAFZVU010000068.1 GCA_017617655.1 Bacteroidales bacterium | reverse complement strand
TGCAATCTGCGCGTTTCGCTCTGGCGAAAACGCTTGTCTGCTGATGCGTGATTTGCCATTACTCAATTTTTTATAATAAAAGTAGTGGGTAGGAGAATCGAACTCCTATTGCAAGAATGAAAATCTTGAGTCCTAACCGTTAGACGAACCCACCGGTGCGGTTTCCTTCAAAAAGGACTGCAAAGGTAAATTTTTTTTCCTCCAATCCAAATATTTTAATTAAAAAGATTGGAGATTATTGATTTATTCCTTCCAGGCGAATGAATAAAGTATGGATTCTACCTGGCGCAAGTAGTTGCGTTTCGGATATTTAGGCGCATATACAAATCCGTCGAGAACAATGATTTCGTTCGTTTTTGGATTTACGAAAGAGTGCGATACGTACGGGCCGCCCATGAAGTCGTTGTAAGCCTCCCAGAGGCCGCGCATCTCCACGAACTCGAGCGATTTGTATTTCATGTTCTTGTAGCCGGGCTCGATCATGGGGTTGATTATGACGTAGCTGTTCTCGGTGGTGCAGGGGATGTTCTCCTGGGTCACCGCGTTGCGCTTGTCTGCGAGAGCCTTTGCAGAGAGGTCCTGGGCCGAAGTGTAAGGATACTTGTAGATCAGGATGCTCTGGTTGGTGAAGGTGGTCTCGTTGGATATCCACATGAAGTCAGGAGTGATCTTCTTGATGCTGTAACCGGTGGGGAAGCAGGGCGAACCGCCTATGAACTGCTCCACCTGTTTGCGGATAGAAATGTCTTCGAACTCGCGGGAGCTGTTTATGATGCGGTTGCGCTCGGCCTGCTCGAAGATGGCCAGCAGAGTCTCGGCATTGGCCCTGATGAGCGAAGCGACTGCGTTGGCGTCCTTAGCTTCGAAGCGGACTACGGTCTGGGGAGATGCCCACACGTCGTTGTTGAGCACCATCTGGGCCTCGGGATATTCTTCGCCGATGTTGAGCCAGATAATGTTGCGGTGAACCTGGAAGATCTTGTTGAAAGACTGGGTCGGGACGTTGAAGAGGGTGTAGAGCGGCTCCACCTGGGGGAGGTAGGGGCACTCCTGTGCCATGATATCCCTGATTGCATTGCCGGGTTCGGCTTCCCAGTCGCCCCTCGAGCACACTACGGCTACCTCGCCGGCCTTTCCGCTGATGGAAGGCAGGATCTTCTCGCCGTTGCTGTTCTGCTTGCAGGCAACCGACAGCGTCAGTGCCAGTGTCAGGATGGAAATCAGTCCTGTAATTCTATTCGCTTTCATGATACCAATTTATATATAATCATTAGAAGAGACTCCGTATGTCGTTGCCGAAGGCCAGCACCATCAGCGCCAGCAGGAAGATCATTCCTATGGTCTGCGCTACCTCCATGGCTTTGTTGCTCATCTTGCGGCCGGTGATCATCTCGATCAGCAGGAAGAGGATGTGGCCTCCGTCAAGGCCGGGGATGGGGATAATGTTGAGCACTGCCAGCATTATGGAGAGCATCGCGGTGAGGCTCCAAACTCTGTACCAGTCCCAGGTTCCTGGGAATACGCGGCCGATGGAGATGAAGCTGCCGACAGACTTGTAGGCCTTCGTCTTGGGTGAGAATATGAGGCCGAGCTCCTTCACATAGTTGGCTATGTAGTTGCAAGCCTTCGCTATTCCGGCCGGGATGGCCTGAAGGAAAGAATAGGTGTGCTCGGTTACGTTGAAGAACTTGTACGGGTCGCTTTCCAGCAGCACGCCGATGCGGCCTGCGGTGTCCACTGCCAGCGGCACTTCGAAAACTTCGCCCGCACGGTCTACTGAGGCTACTACCGAATCTTCACTATGCTTCTTGAGTTCCTTCTGGATATCCTGCACCAGGAACATGTCTTCGCCGTTGATGCCGACGAACTTGTCGTCATTCTGCAGTCCGCTGCCGGCGTTGGGCGAATCGGCCTGGAGGCTGTCGACCACGAAGGGGAAGGCGAGGCTGAACATTCCTGCAGAGTTGAGCATTGCGGGGATATATACCGGGTCGATGGAAATCTGTATGGTGTCGCCGCCGCGGACCACCTGGGCCGTCGTGGCTTTCGAGCGGATCATGTCGATCTGGAGCTGCGAGAAGTCCTCGACAGGCACGTTGTCGAAGCTCAGGATGCGGTCGCCGTTGCGGAAGCCGATCTCGTAGGCCAGGTCGTTCACTGCGACTCCGTAGGTGGCGTCCTCATTCCTTATATATTGCTCGCCCCAGTGGTGAAGAACAGAAGCGTAGAGCACGATGGCCAGGATGAAGTTGAAGAACACGCCGCCGAACATCACCAGGAAGCGCTGCCAGGCCGGTTTGGTGCGAAACTCCCAGGGCTGCGGCTCCTTGCTGAGCTGGTCGGCCTTCTTGGTCTCGTCGATCATGCCGCCGATGGCGCAATAGCCTCCCAGCGGAACCCAGCCGATGCCATATTCTGTGTTGTCGGGATATTTGTTCCAGTCGTCGTCTGCGAGCGCGCTGAGGTCGGCGTCAGGAGAGATCTGGGGAACGTTCTTGGAGAAGAACTTGAAATGCAGCTTGCCCTTGAACTTCTTGACTCTCATCAGGGAGAACTGAGGGTTGAAGAACATGTAGAACTTCTCGACCCTTATCTTGAAGATCTTTGCAAAGAGGAAATGCCCGAATTCGTGCACGAGGACGAGCAGCGAGAGGGCGAAAATAACTTGAACTATCTTTACTAAGACAATCATATCTACAATTTGTTGACGTATTCTTCGGCGGTTTTCCTCGCCGAATCGTTGGTTGCATAAATCGATTCAAGGTCCGCCGAGCGGACGATGCTTGAATGCGACATGGTGTGGTCAATTACTTCAGGGATTTGTCCGAAGCGAATCTTTCCCTGCAAAAATGCGGCCACGGCCACTTCGTTGGCAGCATTCATTATACATGTGGCGTTGCCTCCTTCCTTCAGCGCGGCGTATGCGTAGCCGAGGCAGGGGAAACGGTCGATGTCTGGTTTGAAGAAAGTCAGGTTCGCCAGCTGGGCGAAGTCGATGCGTTTTGTGTCAAGGAGCCTGCGGAGCGGATAGCCTATGGCGTACTGGATGGGGATGCGCATGTCCGGGATGCTCATCTGAGCCATCACCGTGCCGTCCTCGAACTGCACCATAGAATGGATTATGGACTGAGGGTGGATTACCACCTCGATGTCATCCTGTGATGTATTGAACAGCCAGCGGGCCTCGATCAGCTCCAGCCCCTTGTTCATCAGGCTCGCCGAGTCGATTGTAACCTTGGCTCCCATCTTCCACCGCGGGTGGTTGAGCGCCTGCTCTTTTGTGGCATTGTAAATCTCTTCCTTCGAAGCGTTGAGGAACGGTCCTCCGGAGCCTGTGAGGAGAATCTTCTCGATGGGGGAGCAGTTGCCCGCAAGGCACTGGAAGATGGCGGAGTGCTCCGAATCAACCGGCACTATGGGCGCCCTGTAGCGCTTTGCCAACGAAGTGACGATCTCTCCAGCAGCCACCAGAGTCTCCTTGTTGGCCAGCGCGATTGTCTTCGAAGCCTCGATGGCAGCGACTGTCGGCCTGAGGCCGCTGAATCCTACCATGGCTGTCAGCACTATGTCGATATTTTCACCCTTCACAAGGGAGCAAATCGAGTCGATGCCTGTGAATACCTTTATGTCGAGAGGGTCGAGGGCTGCCTGCACTTCGTCATAGCGGCTGCCGTCGCATATCACCACCGCGTTCGGGCGGAAGCGGGCCGCCTGCTCGATGAGCAGCTTGCTGTTGCTGTTTGCTGTTAGGAGTTCAACCTGGAAGGCTTCGGGATGCTGTCCGATCACGTCAAGGGCCTGAGTGCCGATGGAGCCGGTGGATCCAAGTATCGCAATGTGTCTTTTAGCTTCTCCCATATCAGAAATTGATATACTGGGCCGGGTCGATGGCCTCGCCGTTGTGCCACAGCTCGAAATGCAGGTGGATGCCGTAGCTCAGCTTGCCGGTGTCTCCCACCACTGCGATCGGAGTGCCTGCCGAGACTCTGTCACCCGTCTTCTTGAGCAGGCGGGAGTTGTGCTTGTAGATAGACACGAGGTTGTTCTTGTGCTGGATCTGTATGGTGTAGCCCGTGTCGTCGTTCCAGCCGGCGCTGATGACGGTGCCGTCCAGCACGGAGTAGACTATCTCATCTTCCGCAGCGGCAATGTCGACGTACGGATGGCCGGTAGCGACGTTGAAACTCTGGGTGAGGATACCCTTAACCGGAGTGAAGAAGTGGATGCCTTCAAGCTGCTCTATGTCGCGGTTGCGGGAAGAGATGTTGAAGGTCTCTTCGTTTATTACTTCGTTGCGCAGGATAGAATCTTTCTGGGCGTACAGCTGCCTGTAGAGGCTGGAAGTAGAGTCTTTCTGCATCACGCGGAGGCTGTCCATGTCGATGGGCTCGCGACCGGTGACAATGCGCTGGATGTTGTTGACCTGGAAGGCCCAGAGGGACACTTCGCTCTCGAGAGAGTCGATCCTGCGCTGGTTGGCTTCCTGGATGGCCCTGGTTTCTTTGTTGGGATAGCCCGGGATGAGGTAGCGCACGGGAGAATAAGCCGTTACATAGTATGTGGCGGCGATCAGCAGCAACGCGGCGAAGATACCCATGAAGATCAGGATTCCACGGGAGGTGTTGCGGGAGAACAGCTCCTTGGTGGTCTCGACTTCGCGGACTGTAATCCTCCAGTTGCGGCGGATGCGGAATTTATTTTTCAGCTGTTTGAACATAAATGCTAACTTTGCGCTCTGTGGACAGAATAATCGGAATAGACTACGGAAAGAAACGCACGGGGATTGCAATGAGCGATCCGCTGATGCTTTTCGCGTCTCCGGTTGAAACTGTTCAAACAACAAATATAATAGATTATCTTAAAAAACTAGGTCAGCAGGAGAGCATTGTACGCTTCGTGGTCGGCTATCCGATGAATATGGACAACAAGCCAAGTGAGGCAGCGGCCGATGTCGACGTGTTCCTGAAGCAGCTGCACAAGGCATTCCCCGACATCCCCGTTTCCCTGGAAGACGAGAGGTTCACTTCGGTGCTGGCGCACCGCTCCCTCATCGACGGCGGCGTCAAGAAGATGGCCCGCAGGGACAAGGCGGCAGTCGACAAGGTCAGCGCGGCGCTCATCCTGCAGACTTTTATGGACAGAAAACCAGAGCAGGCATGATATTACCGATTTTTCTTTATGGGTCTGCCATCCTCCGCGAGGTGGCGACTCCTGTGGATCTTAAAAATGACGACCTCAATGCGGTCAGGGAACTCCTTGTCAATATGGACGAGACCATGAAGAAGGCCGACGGCTGCGGTATAGCCGCTCCCCAGGTCGGTGTAAGCAAGCGTCTGCTCATAGTCGACGGCTCGGACCTCACCGAGAAATATCCCGAGCTGAAGGATTTCTACCGCAAGATGGTCAATCCTGAAATAATCGAGGAGAGCGAAGAGACTTCTGAATACAACGAAGGCTGCCTCAGCATCCCGGACGTCGACGCCGACGTGGTAAGGCCCAAGGTCATCAAAGTCCGCTATTACGACGAGAACTTCGAGCAGAAAGAAGAGACCTTCGACAATTTCGCAGCACGCATGGTGCAGCACGAGATAGACCACCTCGACGGCATCGTCTTCACCGACCATGCGTCGCCCATCCGCAAGAAGCTCATCTCCGGCAAGCTCCGCGGCATCTCAAAGGGTTGCGTCAACACCCGTTATAAAGCAAAAGTAGAAAGGTAGGGGGCTAGATCAGTCCCTCGGGAATCCTCAGATAGATTCGTCCCGCTTTTTCGTCGACCTTGTCGATAAGGTCGTCATGGCAGGGGACCAGGACTGTTTCGTCCGTGCCGGGCAGCTGTACTTCAAGGCAGGGATTAGAGGGGATGTCGACGTATTCCGTCACCGTGCCCACCGCCTTCGAGGTGGCGGCGTCGAACACTTCCAGGCCTTCGAAGCCCGCGAAGTCGTCGTCCTCATCTATGCTGAAATATATTTCACGGCCCACCAGCTCCTCCGCATCTTCGAGGCTGTCTACGTCCTCGAGCTTCAGATAAGCCTTCTTGCTGCCGTGGGCTTTCAATTCTTCGATAAAAAAAGGAACCGGCAATTCATCGAAATCGATGAATACCGGTTCTGTGATTTCAAAATCCTCAGGAAAAGCGGCTGCGCTTACAATAACGCCGCCATCGGTTCCGTAGGATTTAAGGACTCGCATGAGATTAAGCCTCAGCGGGAGCTTCAGTGGCAGCTTCAGCAGCAGCCTCTGCTGCGGCCTCAGCTTCAGCGGCGGCCTTTGCCTCAGCTTCTGCAGCAGCCTTGGCGGCAGCTTCTTCAGCTTTCTTCTTGGCAATAGCTTCAGCACGCTCGGCGTTTACCTTAGCCTCGGCAGCTTTTGCAGCCTTTGCAGCCTCGATA
>JAFZVU010000067.1 GCA_017617655.1 Bacteroidales bacterium | reverse complement strand
GGGCCGCGGACAGGAGACTCCCGGCGAGGACCCCTACCTCAACGGAGTGATGGGCGTCCAGACTGTGAAAGGCATGCAAGGTACTGACAAGAAATACTTCAAGGTCCACGCCTGCGCAAAGCACTACGCAGTGCACAGCGGTCCCGAGGCTGACCGTCACCGCTTCAACGCCGAAGTTTCGATGCGCGACCTCTGGGAGACTTACCTCCCGGCCTTCCGCTCTATTGTGAAGGATGCCAACGTGCAGGAAGTGATGTGCGCTTACCAGCGTTATGAGGGAGAGCCCTGCTGCGGCAGCGACCGTCTCCTCCAGGATATCCTCCGCGACAAATGGGGCTTCAGCGGCATCGTTGTGACTGACTGCGGCGCCATCGGCGACTTCTACAACCCCCGCCAGCACAACACCCATCCCGACGCAGCCACAGCTTCTGCCGATGCAGTGCTGTCCGGCGCCGACGTGGAGTGCGGCACCAGCTACAAATCTCTCATCGAGGCGATGGAGAGAGGTCTGATCACAGAGGCTGACATCGACGTGAACCTGCGCCGCATCCTCGAGTCTCGCATCGAGCTGGGTATGTTCGACCCGGCCGAGAAGCTTCCCTGGGCCAACCTCGGCCTGGACGACCTGAGCAGCGCTGCCCACACCGCACTGGCAGCCAAAGCCGCCCGTGAAGCCATCGTGCTCCTCAAGAATGAAAACAATGTCCTTCCTCTGAAGAAGAGCGGCATCACCATAGCAGTTGTCGGCCCGAATGCCGACGACGCCCGCGTAATCCTCGGCAACTATAACGGCTACCCCACCGCAGCCAACACCCAGACCATCCTGGAAGCCATCCGCGCTGCTGCTCCTTCAGCCAACATTATCTATGAGCGTGCCTGCGACCTTGTGGATCCCGCTATCACAACTCATTTCATCGAGCGTATGAACGGCGGCAAAGGCCTGCACGCCGAGTACTTCAACGGCACCTCATTTGGCGGCGGAGTCGTTGCTACAGTGGATTATGACGAGCCGCTCTCGCTAAATACTACTTCTCCCGCCCTCGCCCATGAGGACTGCGCATGGACCGACGGCCTCAACCTCACCGACTTCTCAGCCCGCTACAACGGAAGCTTCACCGCCGACTACACAGGCGACATGATCTATACCGTCCGCGGCAGCGGCAGCTATGTTTTCAAGGTTAACGGCAAGACTATCGCCGAGCAGGCAGGTTCTCCTGCCGGACGTTTCGGCGGTTTCGGCGGCTTCGGAGGTTTCGGACGCGGCTTCGCTCCCACCACCTTCCCCGTTGTTGCCGGCCAGACCTATGAGGTCAGCATCGAGCTCACCCAGCCGCAGGCAAGGTCTGCATCATTCAGTTTCGACCTCTACAGCCGCCGCCCGGTTGACTTCCAGGGCGTGGCTGAGCGCGTCAAGAACGCTGACGTAATCGTAATGGTTAGCGGTATCTCACAGAACCAGGAGGGTGAAGGCCGCGACCGCACCAGCATCGAACTTCCCGACATCCAGAAAGAGCTGCTCGCAGCCATGGATGCCACCGGCAAGCCCGTTGTTCTCGTGAATGTTTCAGGTTCTGCGATTGCCTTCGGCAGCGTGGAGAATGAGTATGACGCTCTCGTACAGGCATGGTACGGCGGTCAGGCCTGCGGCCTCGCCGTAGCTGACGTGCTCTTCGGCGACTACAACCCTGCCGGCCGTCTGCCCGTAACCTTCTACGCTTCTGACGACCAGCTGCCCGACTTCAACGACTATTCTATGGAAGGCCGCACCTACCGCTACTTCCGTGGCGAACCTCTCTACGCCTTCGGTTACGGCTTGAGCTACACCAGCTTCAGCTACGGACAGGCCAAGGTTGCCGGCAAGCCCGCGAAGATGACTCTCACGGTGCCCGTGACCAACACCGGCGATCGTGACGGTGAAGAAGTTGTCCAGGTTTACGTCAAGTCTCTCGACAATCCCGACGCTCCCATCAAGGCCCTCAAGGGCTTCGCACGCGTGAAGATTGCAGCCGGCCAGACAGCTGAAGTAAAGGTTGAGCTCGGCAGCGGCGCCTTCGAATACTATGACGCAGCCATCGACGAACTCTCTATCAAGCCCGGTCGCTATCAGCTTCTTTACGGCGGTTCGTCTCGCGACGCCGACCTGCAGGCCGTAGAGGTAAAGATCTAGCAACAGGCTGGCAGCGTTTTTGAGAGCGTATTTGTTTTTTGAAACAAAAGGGTCATCTTTGTGATAATGAAAAAGATAATTCTCCTATTCTCCTGTATGCTTCTGGGCTGCATCTCGCTTGCCGCCCAGAGCGTCACATGGAGCGCCACAAGTTCCAAGGTGCAGGACGGCCTCTGTTCGATAGAGGTCAAGGCTGTCATTCCTTCGGGCTGGCACATGTATGATCTGGAAGATTACAAAGGCGGCCCCAACCCCACTGTTATCAAGTTCAACCTTCCCAAGGGTGCGACGGCTGTCGGAGAGCTTGCCGTGTCTAAAGCCCCTGTAAGATACCATGACGAGCTTTTTGACATGGAGATTGGATACTGGGAAGGAGAAGTGACTTTTACCCAGAAGGTCCAGTTCAAAGGTAAGGACGCAACTGCCACCATCGACCTGGAGTGGATGATGTGCAACGACTCGTCATGCTCTCCTCCTCAGGACGAGCAATTGACAATAACTCTCGGCAGCGGCGCGGCTGCCATATCCTCCCAGGCTACGCCTCTTTCCTCGCAGGCGCCCAGAGGGCTCTGGGCGTTGATAATTGAAGCGATTCTCTGGGGGTTTGCGGCTCTGCTCACGCCTTGCGTGTTCCCGATGGTCCCCATGACCGTTTCTTTCTTCCTCAAAGGTTCTGAAAACAAGGCCCGCGGCAAGTTCCGCGCCCTGATGTACGGCCTGTTCATCGTGGCGCTGTACACTGTGCCCATAGCGGCAATCATAATAATCACGCGTCTTATCGGAGGCGATGCCGTCACGGCTGACATCTTCAACTGGCTGGCTACGCACTGGATTCCGAACATTCTGTTCTTCATCGTGTTCATGGTCTTTGCAGCTTCGTTCTTCGGGGCTTTCGAGATCGTGCTGCCCAGCAAGCTGGTCAACAGTTCGGATTCTGCTTCTGAGAAGCGCAAAGGGCTTGGCGGAGTCTTCTTCCTCGCCCTGACGCTGGTGCTGGTGTCTTTCTCCTGCACCGGTCCCATCGTGGGCTCAGTCATCATCAAGTCGACTTCCGGCGAATTCTGGACTCCGATTGTCACGATGTTCGCCTTCTCGCTGGCTTTCGCCCTGCCTTTCGCACTGCTGGCCCTATTCCCGAGTCTGCTGCAGAAGCTGCCGAAGAGCGGCGGCTGGCTGAATTCGGTTAAGGTGACTCTGGGTTTCATCGAGGTCGCTCTCGGTCTGAAGTTCCTGTCGGTCGCCGACCAGGTCTACCACTGGGGCATCCTCGACCGCGAGGTCTATCTGGCCATCTGGATTGTCTGCTTCACCCTGCTGGGTTTCTATCTGCTCGGCAAGCTGAAGTTCAAATATGATTCTGAGCTGAAATACATTTCTGTGGGCAGGCTGGCTCTTGCCATAATCGATTTTGCCTTCGTGGTGTACATGATTCCCGGAATGTGGGGAGCTCCGCTGAAGGCTCTGTCGGGCTATCTGCCGCCGCTCCAGACACAGGATTTCGTACTGGACCGCTATGCTCCCGCTGGCTCTGAGGGTTCCGGACGCACATACGATGCCGGCGCAAGGAAATACAGCGACTTCCTCACTCTGCCCCTCGACCTTGACGGCTATTTCGATCTGGAGGAGGCCAAGGCTGCCGCGCAGCAAAGCGGCAAGCCCATCTTCCTTGATTTCACGGGGCATGGCTGCGTCAACTGCCGCGAGATGGAGGCCCGCGTGTGGAGCGATCCTCGCGTCTACGAGCTGCTCAGGGACAGGTTTATTATCTGCGCCCTATATACCGACGACAAGAAAGAAGTTGACGAGGCCGACTGGGTAATCACCCCCGCCGGCAAAGTTCTCAAGACTCTCGGCAAGATCAATTCGCACTACGCCCTCACGGAATTCGGAGTCAACGCCCAGCCCTACTACGTCCTCATGACCCCCGACGGCACCCCGCTCTCCGAGCGCGGCTACGACCTCTCCGCAGAGCGTTTCGCCCAGTGGCTGGAGAGTGCGCTGTAATTCCTGATTGTTTCTTGTTCCTCCCGTTGTGACTAAATGTTCATAACACGAGGTGCCGCTTGCTTTTTCAAGACCAATTATCTAATTTTGTACATTATAATGTACATGAGATATGGTAGTCATCAGCTCAGCGGAACTCCGCAACAATATGAAAAAGTATCTGGATATTGCTCGTACAGAACGAGTAGTTATCCAGAGAGGCAGGGATGAATCTTTCATCTTGATTGCCCAGAAGAATGCACCTGAAGCAGACCTTGCCCGGGCTATTACAGTCGATGATGTCATCGAACGCGTCCGTGCTGGTCTTACTGAAATGTTTGATGGAAAAAGTCAGAGATAATAACGGATAGGATGAAAGTTTTGTTTCTTCCAGAAGTCATGCGTGTCCACTAAAAGTTGTGGACGGTTTATATAAGTTTAACAATTAAAACAACGTCGGTTCACTTGAACCATCAAGTTCATTGACAATATTGTAATTAGGTTTCCCAAAGAGTTGGCAGAGTGGTATTTTCTCTGTTAATGAGATACTTACAAGCCGTAGCATCTCGTAGATAGGCCTGTCGATTCGCATCTTTCTCTGCACAATTGCCATCATACAGTAGGCGGCTATTGCAGTGTATATCTGGATCCTCACGGCGTTCTCGGATTCACCCCAGAACTTTTTTATCCTGAGATGCTGCTTCAACCACTTGAAGAATAGCTCGATTTGCCATCGATTGCGGTAGAGCTCTGCAACCATCATAGGACTGATATCCAGCGCGTTAGTAAAGAAGATGAACTTCCGCTGCTGCTCTTCGTCCCAGTAGATGATGCGCCTGATCTTCTCTGGATATTTGAAGCGGGTCTGCTCGCTGTTCATATATCCGATGGCATCAGACAGGATACCGGAACCTGGAGGGAAGCGCCTCGTCCATTTCATCGGTTTGAAGTCGTTGTTCTTCTTGCCCCTGACGACGAAGTAGGCCCCGATGGCATTTATCCGGAACAGCCTCTCGAAGTCGTTGTATCCGCGATCGAAGATGTAGAACGAGTTCTCCTCATACGGGATGACGTTCATTGCGTTCATATCGTTCACCCTGGCTTCCGTGATGTGGAAGAATGTCGGGATGGACGTCTCAAGGTCAAACAGAGTATGTACTTTGATTCCGCCTTTTCTCTGGTTCTTCCGGAATATGGCCCATTTGAAGGTATCCAAACAGAGCTCGATAGTCGTTGAGTCAAATGCATATACGTCGCCTCCCAGTTTGAAGATATCGGTTGCCCTACACTCTCTGGCTTCTGCGACAACTTGATATGCAAACTCTTCGAAGATTCGATAGTCGCGATTGTTGTTGGCCTTGGACAGGTTGCTGCGGGTAACATACTTGCCGAACCCAAGATGACACGCTTTGGATGCATGGGCTTGTGTCGCAAGTACGACATCCCGGAGGCTCTCCCGATTGGACAACTGTCCAAACATGAGCGTTGCAAGCTGGTTGTAGCAGGTGAACTGCTTCACGTACTTGTCGCCATCATACTTTCTCGCGAGGTAGTTGAAATCGTTACGGTCAAGGAAATCTAAAAGCTGAGAGAACACGTATTTTCCTTTATTCATGTGCCATTCTACGATAGTCTGGCAAAGATAAATTCAAATCGGTTGACTCCAGAAACCTTTGTATTTACCTAATTTTCAATATTTTCAAAGAACTTTTATGATTTTTTAGTGGACACTAATGTCCAGAAGTAGTAGATCAATTCCTTGAGCTCGCAGAAATCCTATATAATGAAGGATATCTGGGCTTCAGAGATTCTGCTATTGACTACTCCGAGCAACTCTTTCTAGACATCCAGAAGAATCTCCCAATCAAGGTAGCCAAAGAAGCCCCAGCATACTTTGAACGCTACGGCACAGACCTTTTCTATTCGTCTTTTTCAAAGAACAAACACACGACCTGGTATGTGTTCTACAGTGTCCACATCATAGATGGAGAAACAATATACCTCGTCCGCCATCTTACCAACAACCACGTCATAGCTCAGCACCTGGACTTCGATGCCTGAAAAGAAGCTAGACCTGCGGCAAGCTCGCCCTTCCGCAGGAAAGCAAGGCCTTCTGTGAGTTCCGTTCGCTAACGCTCACTCCAACCCTCCCATTGTCTGCTTCGTCATGCTAACGCATAACTCGCATCCAACGGGCCCCTCCCGTTTTGCAAGTCACGGGTGACCAGCCTCCCCGAAGGCCTTCTTTCCTGCTCATCTACTGTCTCAGCGTACAAGGCCTGTAAAAATGTCGCAGACCTTGTACACAACAAATCTACAAAGTATTATTAATCTGCAACTTACAAAAACCAAGTGCACAAGGTGTGCAGCGTTTTTGCAGACCTTGCGCACTTTTGCACCCAGAAGGTCTCCGGCGGGAAAGAAGGGCGAGCTTACCGAAAATCCTTCGCAGAGCTCAGGATGACACGGGCGCTTCGCTCAAGATGGCATGTAGCTTCGCTCAGGATGGCATGTGGACTTCGCTCGAGATCAGCCTTTGAATGCGGCGACGGCGGCGGGGGTACCCATGTCCTGCAGGTGGAGGGAG
Source organism: Bacteroidales bacterium (assembly GCA_017617655.1). Taxonomy (GTDB): domain Bacteria; phylum Bacteroidota; class Bacteroidia; order Bacteroidales; family UBA932; genus Equibacterium. The sequence continues at coordinate 18,455 of JAFZVU010000067.1, read as the reverse complement.
GCGGGGACGTGGGCGAGGATGCGATGGCAGGCGCAGGTGGCCAGGTAGAAGTCGATTATTGAGAATTTGTCGGGCCAGCCGGCCATCAGGTCGAAGACCTCGGGGCTGAGCATGTGGATGCCTGAGAAGGCCAGGATGCGGCGGCAGATTTCGGGAGTGACGGAGGCCGGGCCGCGGACCTCGCCGGTTTTGATATTCACCCAGCCGCAGAGGCAGTCCTCCTCATCGAAGAGCAGCTTTCGGCTCGACTGTCTGTCGCTCACGACCAGCTTTGCCAGCGCACCGTCGAGTCCTTCAGCCACGAAACTGCGGATATCCAGATTCGAAACAATGTCGACATTATGGACCAGGAAAGGCTCGTCGCCAAGCAGCCTGCGGGCCGACGCAATGGCGCCGCCAGTATCGAGCAGCATGGCGCGCTCGTCGCTGATTGCTATGTTGCAGCCGAAATTGTCGTTCTCGGCCAGATACCTTTCAATCTTGTCGGCGAAATGATGGACATTGATCACGAAATCGCCGAAACCAGCATCCTTCAGAGTAGTGATGGTCCGCTCCAGCATTGTCTTCCCCCCTACCTCCACCAGAGCCTTGGGCTTGTCGAGAGTCAGAGGTCTCAGCCTGGTGCCGAGCCCGGCAGCAAAGATAAAAGCCTTCATCGCGCCTCTCCTCCCTTGATTGCAGGCACACGAAGATGCCTCTCGACCACCTTGATTTCCGGGAACATCTCAGCCAGATGCCCTGCCAGCGCATGAGCGCAGTAAACCGAGCGGTGCTGGCCGCCCGTACAGCCGAAGGAGAACATCAGATGGGTGAAACCACGTTCTATGTAATGAGCTACATGCTTGTCAGCCATAGGATATATCTGCGCCAGATACTCTGCCGCGCCGCCGTCAGTCTCAATAAACTCGATTACATCAGCATCGAGACCGGTAGAATGGTTATAGCGGGCATACCTTCCGGGATTGTTCAGGCCTCGACAGTCGAAGACATAGCCACCGCCGTTGCCGCTGTAATCCTTCGGCAGGCCCTTCTTGAAAGAGAAACTGCAAACCTCTACGGTCAGCACGTCCTCCGACATCTGAGGGACCTTCATCAGAGACGCATCCGCAGCCAGGGCGCGGGCCATCTTCCAGATGTAAGGATACTCCTCTTTCAGGCCAGACGCAAGCAGCTTCAGATTGCTCAGCGCAGCAGGGATGCTCTGCAGGAAATGCCCCTTGCCCTCGTGCAGGCCGCGGTAGCCGTAAGCCCCCAGCACCTGCAAAGTGCGGAATAGGGCGAAATGCCGCAGTTCCTCCTTGAAAGCCTGTCTGTCGACATCCTTATAGGCCTGCAGAGCGTCGAGATAAACATCAGTCAGTTGCTCCTTCAGTGCAGCCGGATAACCCATCCTCGCCTGCCAGAGGAAAGACACCAGGTCGTAGTGCGCAGGGCCGCGGCGGGCACCCTGATAGTCTATGAACCAGGGAACACCATCAAGCAGCATCACGTTGCGGCTCTGGAAGTCGCGGTACATGAAACAGTCGCAGGGCACCGCCAGCAACCGCTTCGCAAGAGAGTCGAAATCGTCCTGCAAAGCCTCCTCGTCAATCTCGAAGCTCGTCAGCTTGAGGAAGCAGTATTTGAAATACGAAAGGTCCCAGGCCACCATCCGGGCGTCAAAACACTCCGAAGGATAGCAGACACTCCAGTCCATGTCCCGGGCGCCCTTGTACTGGATGTCCGGCAGAGTGCTGACCACATCGGCCAGCAGAGCCTTTGAAGCGGCAGAATACCTCCCGGCCGCAACATCAGCCGCCAGCGCCTGAGCCAGCGAAACATCGCCCAGATCCTGCTGGAGATAGCACATGCCGTCCCGCGAAGCATAATAAATCGCAGGCACGTTCAGGCCCTGAGCCGCGAGATGGCGCGACATATAGAGAAAGGCCTTGTTCTCGGTGCGGACCGTACCTATGGAAGCTATTGCACTTCCGGCAGCCGAACTCAGGCGGATATACTTGCGGTTACTGCCCCCTGCGCCGACCCTTGCGACAGAATCCGGAGCGCAGCCGAAACGGCGGCTATAAGCGTCGACCAGTGTGGTAAGCATCTTTTCCTTGTCCATTGTCATTCCATCCTCAGAGTTTTGGCCGGATCGACCTTCGAAATGAAAGCCGAAGTCAGCATAAGTATCAACATTATTACGGCGACAGACACTGCATCGATTAACAGTATCAGCGGCACATCAATCTCGATCGGCACGTACGACACGAAGTAGCTCACGGGGTCAAGCTTTACTATGTGAAAAACTTTCTGCAGCAGGCACACCACCAGCGCCGCGACGTTGCCCCACAGCAGCCCTTTGCCCACGATGTGCAGAGCCACGTTGCGGAACACCTTCGAAACAGAGGCAGTGGTCATGCCCAGCGCCTTCAGAAGGCCGATAGACGAAATATTCTCGAAAAGGATGATGAGCAGGGTCGAAATCATGTTGAAGCCGGCCACCGCCATCATCAGTATAAGTATCGTAAGCACATTATAGTCCAGCAGGTTCAGCCAGTCGAACAGATTGGAGAAGATGCGCTTCACGCTAAGCAGGAACACCGAAGGGTCGTCATCCGTCAGATTGGAGAACACATACTCCTCAAGCTCCGAGTAACACAGATCGATGTTGGCCCTCTTGTCGAGCACGACCTCCATTGTCGACACCTCGTCCGGCTGCCAGCCATTTACAGCCTGGCAATGGCGGATGTCAGCCACTATCATCGAATTGTCGAGCTCCTCCAGCTGGGCGTCGTAGATGCCGCAGACCTTGAAGGTGCGGAAGTTGACCTTCTCCTTCACGAAGAATGCCGGCACAGAACTGCCCACCTCATAACCCATCTTGTCGGCGATGCGTCTGGACACAAGTATCTCGTTCGAAGCCAGCTTGCTGCTGTAATCCGGCAGCTGGCCGTCGTCGAGGCAGGCGGCGAAGAAGCTGAAGTTGTAGAGGCTGTCCACCCCTTTGAAATAGCTGCCAAGGAGTTCCTCTCCTTCCCGCACGAGGCCGGAAGCGTAAGCCACCCTCTGGATATTCTTGACATAAGCCTTGGAGCGCAGGCCGTCCAGCACAGAGATGCTGTCGGTGAACGGATACAGGTCGTTAAGAGGAGTCTGGCCCGGCGGCACCAGGGCAAGGTCGCCCATATAGCCGGACGTCTTGAAGCGGATCTCACTTCGGAAGCCTCTCACGACGCACAGTGCCACGATTATGACGAATATGCTCACAGCCACGGAAACCAGGCCTATGCGGGTGCTCATCGAGCTGATGCGCTCGCTGCCGTCAGACTTGTTCCGGATGCCGGATGCTATGAACTTGTAGACATTCATCTGAGCAATTCGTTATACTGGTTGTATCTGTACAAAATCTCGTCGACGTAATTGATGGTCTGCGTGCCCACGAAAGTGGGATGACTCGACAGCGACAGGGCGACCTGGTCCCAGTCGTTGCGGTCATAGCCGCTCTCCGCCGCATGCGTGCGGCACTCCTCTATCCTCCCCTCCCCGGCGTTGTATGCTGCCAGAGCGAACTTGATGGAATTGAGAGAGTCCAGCCCCTCGTCCCGGTAAGTCCTTATCAGATGCTGCAGATGCAGGGTCCCTGCCTTGACGTTCAGCTCCGGGTCATACACGTCGTCCACCCCGTAATGGGCTGCGGTAGACTGCTTTATCTGCATCAGCCCCTGGGCGCTTCCCGACTGCGTACCCATATAGTAATGAGACTCCTGCCATGCCAGCGCCGACACCAGCACCCAGTCCAGGCCGGAGAAGGCGCTGTATTTCTTTATTACATCGTCGTAGGGCGACAGCGAAGAGCCAGTCATAGTCTCAACGTTGTACGAGCGGAAGAAACGCCTGGTCAGAAGCGTGTAAGGCCTGGTGTCGCTGAAAGAGTTGAACCAGAAGTTGAAAGTATTCAGCAGCTGCGCGTTGTTGCGTTCCACGGCCACACAGATATCACCTCTCAGCGGCACGCTCACTATAACATCCTCCTCGTGCTCCTTAACGGAAACAGAGTCATCCTCGTAGTCGAATACTATCATGTCGATGTCACCGCGGCAGAGGCTATCCCAGACAGACTTGTCGGCATATCTCGCGAAGGAGAGGTCCAGGCCGTTGTCGTCCGCGAAATAGTTCAGCAACTCATAACTGAAGCCCACAGCCCTGCTGCTCAAGGACGAAATGCTGCTCTTTATAGCTATGCAGCATCTGAGCCTGTTGTCATCCCTGCCGTCCTCCTTATGCGCGCGGGGCTGCACCAGCACATAAATAAGCGCCAGCACTATGACCGCAGTAATGATGCGGAAAGCCGTTGATTTGAAGAAATCGCGCATCTATTTTACGTAGAACGGCCAGGTGATGCCGAATTTGAACGCCTTCGAAGGACGGATGTAATTGGCTGCGCAGAAATAGCCTCTCTCGGGAGTTCCGTCGAGGAAGTCGGTATATTTCACAAAAATGCTCGCTGTCTTCCACTGCGCATTCACGAAGAGGTCGACGTAAGGGTTGTTGCCCCATTCGTATGTGCGCTGGTTGTAGAACACTCCCAGGTCGGGGCTGTAGCTCTGGATATAGTACTTGGTGTAGTATACGGCGTTGGCTCCTATCTGCACCTCCAGCACATTGCGGACTATCGGGAACTGGACGTAATATCTCAGGTTTGCCGTGAACTTCGGAAGCGGGAGCACCGTGTCGTCGGACGTCATCTGATAGACAAGCTTGTGGTCGAAGTGGAAAGCCCACAGCTTAAGGTTCTGCTCCAGGGCCACCGCCAGAGTGTGGACCGGCGAAGCAGCCTGCTTCACGGTGGAAGTCTCGTCGTAATATATCAGGTCATCGAGGAGGGCATAGCCTACAGAAGCCTTTGTCTGGGTGCGCGGAATCTCAAGGGCGGCCTCCAGTTTCGTCGTCTTGGTCTTGATGAACGAGTTGCTCCACTGGTGGTGGTTATAGAAAAGGTTCTGCTGATAGTAGTCAGGCTCCTTGATGTCCATCTCCCCGTGGAGCTTGAGATGGATGCCGTCCGGGATGGGATACAGCGAGAGCGCCAGGTTCGCCGACAGGTTCAAATCTCCTAGGAAATAGCCGGAAGTGTATATCCTGCCGAAAGCATCCCAATTGATGTATTTCTTCAACATACCCTGCGCCTTGCCGTAGACGTATGTATTGTGGAAGTTCTTGTTCTGATTGCCCTTCACATAGAATTCCGGCCGGAAGCCATAGTAGTTCAGCAACTGGTATCCCGCTCCTGCCGTAACTTTCGACAGAAGGGCGTCGTTGGCGAAGGGCTGCAGCGTCAGGAACACCTTGTTGTCGAAGTTGCGGACGCTGACGGAGTCGTGACTGGCAGTATTGCTGATGTTGAACTGGTCGAAATAGAAGGCCCTGCCGACCTTGTCGGAAGTGCCTATCTCGTCGGAATAAACTTTCGAATACTTCGAGAACTCCATGCTGTGGCCCAGATATGCCACAGTCCCCTGCCCGAGAGCCAGACTGTCGCGGTCCTTGCGGAGGAAGTTCATCGGTATCGAGAGACTCTGGGTTATGAAGACCGTCCTCCTCTTGAGCAGGTTATCCGCCTTCTGGAGGTTGACTCCGATGGCTTTGGTGTCGATGGTAGTATCCCTCACCCAGAACACATCTGCCACACCTCCGCTCTCGCTGTTCTTCACCCTCGTAGCCAGATAGGCCGCGTTCATCTCATACCTCTTGCCGAGATAGTTCAAGCCTATCTCCGAGGTACGGACATTGGTTTTCGAATTCGAGAGGTCGCCGGTGCCGCCGAACTGCCGGTACAGCAGCGTGAGGTTGAGCGACGGGGTTATGTTCTGGGTCGACACAAGATTGACGCTCGACTCCTCTTTCTGCTTGCTGCTGAACGGGTTGCCCCAGTATGCGAGCTCGGTGAAAGGGCTCTTGGTGTTATACATCGGCAGATTGTCCGGCGTATAGGTATAAATCAGATACGGATCGAAGAAACTGGCCTCCTTAAGAGTCTCTCGTTTGAAGAAATTGGTCCGCTGCAGAGCAGAGCCCATCACTCCGAGGTATGTGGCATCCGCGTCATCCTTGAACGCAGGATTGTCGTAGAAGTTATAGTTGCACGAGGTGTCCCTCTCCTGCAGCGCTATGTCGTTGGTGAACTGGCTGTGGGTCCAGATGAGCATCTGCTTGTAGTAGAGAGAGTCCGGCACGACGAAGGTCTCCAGGATACGGGGAGTGTGCTGTATGACGCTGTCTCGGTAGTCCTGCTTGTTCTTCTTGATCGCCCGCTTTATATCCTTCGCATCAGGCAGGTTCGAGCCCAGCGACTCGGAATAGACCCGCAAGAGGGAATCCATCAGAGGCATGGAGATGGTATCGTTCTGCCAGAAGGAATTGTACAGCACGTCCAGAGAATCCCTGAGCAGTTTTGTCGCCACATCATCCTTGACAAGTGCAGCCTTGATCTCTTCTTCGGTGTACTTGGGGATGGACACAGAAACAGTATCGACAGCCACTGTATCGACTGCAGCAAGGACCGCTCCGACGGAATCGACCGCTACGGAATCGGCGCCCGGGCGGGGAAGTTTCGCAAGGAGAGTAGAGTCTATCTTGTATACGACCGTGTCACGCCACGGCACGTAGATGGAATTGTCGGCGGCAGCCATGAGGTAGTTCTGCTCGGCATAGATGCTGTCCAGTATGGCGTCGAACTTCGCCTGGAAGACACTGTCCACTGGATAAGCAGGCTTCGCGGCGGTGCTGTCGGCATCGGCCACGACACCAGCGGCAGCATCATCGGCGTTCTGCGCGTATGCAGCCATCGTGAAGGCTGCTGAAGCAAATAATATGGATATGAGCCGGCGTAACCTCATCAATCATTTTTGACTGCTGTGATGAATCTGACGCCTTTCTCACGCAATGCAGCGACAGTCTCGTCGTATCCTTCCCTGGTGATATAGCCGATGGCATCATCGAGGACCGTTACGTCATGGCCTTTCTCGACCAGATCTTCACAGGTCGCCTTGACACCGTATTCGGCTGCATTGCCGCAAACAATCACTTTCTTGGGAATGACCTTGAACAGCCTGCCCCCGAAAGCAGTCTCGGCTGCGATGGCAGAATAGTTCTCATCGTCGGCTGCCATGCCCTTGCGGTAGATATTGTCAGCCTGAGGATGGTTGTCGAAACTTGCGAGAGAATAGAAAGCAGCATGGATAGTGACTCCGCGTGTCCCCTGCACGCAGTTGACGGGCCACTGCCCGCCGTACTCCTTGAAAGAACAATGGTTGGAAGGATGGGTGTCGACCACGTAATAGGCTTTCAGCTTGGGATTGTTGTTAATGAAAGCAGCAGCCCTGCGGGCGGCGTTTTCAGCACCCTCGCACGCGACCGTGCCGTCTATGAAATCATAGAGCATGTCGATCAGAATTATGGCGGTCAGGTCAGTCTTGGCTATGGCTGAAGTCATCTATCTCTTTTATTATGTTGTTGATAAGGTTCATCTTCAAATCGTAAAGGTCATCGGAGATATCCACTTTGTAATAGTGGGGATTGATGAGCCTTTTCTGGGTGGGATTGAGGCACGCAAGATTATCGAGATAATACTGCTTGCGCTCCGCAATGCTCCTCGTGTCGCGGGACGCCACGCCGCCTTTTATCATCTGCACCTGCAGAGGTTTGGCTTCGTAGCTGCCGGCCTTGTAGGTGGTGTGGCGCGTGTCGTCGAATTCGGCACGGATTGTAATCTCTTCCGAAGCGAGGAGTTTCTTCTCGAAGGGGCCCCCGCGCAGACAGGTGACGTCTGCCTTGAAGGCGCCGTTCTGGGAAATACGGTATGTGATCTGGAAGCCGGGGTTGATCAGCTTCACAATATCCTCGGAGCGCTTGAGCACCGGCTGGTTGTCTATCTGAACGAGCTTGTAGACGTTGCCGAAGCAGGGATTGTGCTTGCTGGTGGCTATGGCGTCTCCGACTCCGTATGAATCGATTGCTGCACCCTGGCGTTCCAGCTCCGGGATGAGATATTCATCGAGGGAATTGGTGGCGAACACCTTGCATTTGGCAAGGCCGGCCTTGTCGAGCTCCGCGCGGCATTCCTGGGAGAGGTATGCAAGGTCGCCGCTGTCGAGGCGGACGCCGTAGCCCTGAGGATACGAATCGTCGATGCCGTTGGCCTTGAAGGCGCGGATGGCGTTCTGCAGGCCGCACTTGAGGGTGTCGAAAGTGTCGATGAGGAGGATCAGCCCCTCACCGCGATGGGTCTTGATGTATGTGTCAAAAGCTTTGAACTCGCTGGCCACGGAAACTCCGAACGAAGTGACGTAGCTGTGAGCCATGGTTCCGCTGGACTGGAACCCGAAAATATCGGCGGAAAGAATGTTGGAGCTGTTGGCGCAGCCACCTATGATGGCTGCCTTGCCGCCGTAGATTGCCGCCCAGGGTCCGTGGGCCCTGCGCGAGCCGAATTCGCTCACGGGTTTTGAGGTGCTTCTGGTGACGCGTGAAGCCTTGGTGGCCACTGCCATCTGGTGGTTCATGATACACAGCATGGGCGTCTCCAGAACCTGAGCCTCGATGAGCGGAGCTTCAACAGTAATCACAGGCTCGAGAGGGAAGGCGATCTCGCCCTCCCTCATCGCATACAGATTGCCTGTGAATTTCATAGCGGCGAGCATCTTGCGGTATTCCGCACAGTCGTCGCCGGGGAGAAGATACTCGAAGAAACGTTCATCCATCTTGCCCAGGCCCGAAATCATCTCGAGCACTTCTTCGACACCGGAAACCACAGCCCAGTTGTTATTGTCGGGAGCAGTACGGTAAAAGAGGTTGAAGACGGCGATCTTGTCTTTCATCCCGCTTTCGAAGTAGGACTTTCCCATAGTGTACTGGTACTTGTCCGAGCAATATGCAGTATTGAACATTTCTGTCGGATATTAATGGTCAGTCAATTAGTTGGCAGCTTTCTCTGCTTCGGCGATCATCTGCTCGTTGGCGGTGATGTAGATCTCAACGCGACGGTTCTGTGCGCGGCCTTCAGCAGTGTCGTTGGTAGCTACAGGATAGTCGTATGCAAGACCTTCTACAGTGAAACGGTCGTTGCTCATACCGCATTTCTGGAGGTACTCGCTTACTGACTCAGCCCTCTTGAGAGAGATCCTGTCGTTGACTTCCCTGGTACCGGTATTGTCGGTGTGGCCCTGGATAGTGAGGTCAGTCTCCGGCATGTCGGCCATGGTAGTAGCGAATTTCTCAAGAGCGTCCTTTGAAGCCTTGCTCAGTGAAGTTCCGTTGTGAGGGAAGAGGATTCCGCTGTCGAAAGTAACCTTGATAGACTTGAGGTTATTGACGTCGGTAAGGGTATCGACGCTGGCACCTTCGATAGCTGCCAGTTCCTCAGCCTTCTTGTCCATCTGGTTGCCGATGATGGCACCTGCGCCAGCACCTACTGCAGAACCGATTGCAGCACCGATGGCAGCGCCTTTGCCGTCACCGATAAGAGCACCGATACCTGCGCCTACAGCAGCTCCTCCGGCACCGCCGATCAGAGAGCCCTTTGAAAGATTTGACATGTTGCCGCAACCTGAAAGAACAGTGATTGCGCACATCAGAGAAATAATGACTTTTTTCATCGTAGTGTTATTAGTAGTTAGTACGGTTTATTAACAAATAATGGTTCACCAACTAGCAAAGTTAATAAAATATAATGATTGTTCCGATTAAATCAGTAGTTTTGTGCAACAGACAAACACTATACCACAATGATAAAAAGACACATCCTGGCGGCAGCCGCCGCACTCTTCCTGTTCAGCGCACAGACAATCTCAGCGCAAGATTATCAGGCACTTTTCGAGGCTTTACCCTCAGTCAAGAAAGTCGAAAAGATAGATGGCGGCCAGGCCTTCCCCAACAAATATCTGCTCTGGTTCGAGCAGCCCGTAAGCCACAAGGACCCTTCAAAGGGCACATTCCTGCAGAGGGTGTTCGTCGGATGCACCGACAGGGACTCTTCGAGCGTGTTCGTGGCTGAAGGTTATGGCGCCGCATACGCCGCCAGGCCCACATACAAAGATGAGATAGCCCTTCTCTTCAACCTCAACAATGTGGTCGTGGAGCATCGCTATTTCCTGGAGTCCAGGCCGGATGCAGGCTGGGAGTATCTCACCGCCGAGAATGCGGCCAACGACTATCACCGCGTGATAACCGAGCTGAAGACTGTCTTTCCCAAGAAGTGGATCGGCACGGGCATCAGCAAGGGCGGCCAGAATTCGGCCATCTTCCGCGCTTTCTTCCCTGATGATGTGGACATTACGGTGCCTTATGTAGGGCCGTTCTGCCGCAGCCGCGAAGACGGGCGCCACGAGCCTTTCATCGCCGATTTCTGCGGGAGCATTTCCGACCGCAAGGCTATCCGCGAGTTTCAGACCGAATTCCTGAAACGCCGTGAGGCTCTCACTCCTATGCTGGAAGCGCTGGTGAAGGAGAAGAAATATGAGTACCGCATCCCTCTGAACGAGGTTTACGACATGATGGCCCTGGAGTTTTCGTTCGCTTTCTGGCAGTGGGGCACTCCGGTGGAGAACATCCCGGCCAGCGATGCGTCTGACAAGGAGATCTTCGATTTCATGGTGCAGGTCAGCGGCCCGGATTACTGGGAGAAGGAGGGCGACACCACTCCCTTCTTCGTAATGGCCGCTCACGAACTTGGCTATTACGGCTATGACGTGAAGCCTTTCAAGAAGCTTCTCACCATCAAGTCGGCAAAGGGCTATCTGGAGCGCATCTTCGTGCCTGAGGACGCCCGCAATCTGCGTTTCGACAAGACTCTGTCGAAGAAAGTGAAGAAGTTCCTCAAGACCACCGACGCGCGCATGCTCTTCATCTACGGCGAGTTCGACCCGTGGTCGTCAGTGAGGGTCTTCGAACCTTACGGCGAGAACATCCACGTCTACATCGATCCGGCCGGCAGCCACCGCGCACGCATCCGCACCTTCCCGGCCGCCACCCAGGAAGAAATCAAAGGCATCATCGCCAGCTGGCTCTACGAATAATCACTTCGGGAGATTAAAGGCTTTTGAGATTTCGGCCATCTGGGCGTCCGACATGCCGTCGGGGACGAAGCCCATGGCGCGGGCGTCGCGGTAGATGAGGGCGCTCTTGTTGAGGGTGTCGATCATATCGAAGGCTTCGATGGCATCCTCGCCTATGGCGAAGACTCCGTGCTTTTCCCAGAGGACAACGTCATAATCCTCGTCGATAGCCGCGATGGTCGCATCAGCCAGAGCCTTCGTGCCAGGCAGCATGTACGGCACAATGCCAAGCCCGCGGGGGCAGTAAGCCTTCGTTTCCGGAATCATGCTCCACAGCAACTTCGTCAGCACATCCTTCTTCAGAAAAGCATCAGTGTGACTCATAGCCACAAGCTGTGTAGGATGCGTATGCACGCAGGCCTTGTAGCTCGATCCCTTCCCGATGAGATAATTGTGGACGGCCAGATGCGAAGGCAGCTCGGAAGTCGGCTTCACATCAGCATCAGCCACTATGTAATAATGCGCACAATCGTCAGTAATCTTTATTACAGAACCGTTCGCCATCGGGTCGCGGGCAAGATCCCGCATGCGACGGTTCGTACCCTTGCAGTAGAACCAGCATCCCTTCAGATTCGGCAGCATCTCCCCTATCTCGAACGGGCCAGAGATAGCCTTGTCGGGCAGACTGCAGCCGCAGCCCACCTCATTGGTAACGTTTATGGTTATGTTGCCGCCATTGCGTTCGGCCCAGCCCTTTTCCCAAAGATATCCGGCCACTTCGGCCACTTTCATTATTTCGGCTGTCAGAGCCGGACGAGTGTCAAGTATTGATTTCATATTGCTATCCAATCAGTTGCGGAAGAAATGATGAGAAGACAAGTATCACGAGGCCTGCCACCAGCACAGCTATGGTCCGGCGGCTGCAGCCCTTCCATTCTTTGAGTATTATACCCCATACATTGCTGAAGGTCACGTTGAGAGCCATCAGTATGCACCACGAGAAGGTGAGCAGCACCGGAGCTCCTGCAAGGAAGCCCTTGCCGAGGCTGAGGCCGAAGAACTGGGTGTACCAGAGCAGTCCGGCCAGGGCGCAGAAGAGCAGGTTGTTGCCCCACAGCGACTTCTGCTTGTAGTCGCTCCAGGTTTTGTTCTTGGTGTTCTGACGGAAACAGTATGCCAGGTTGGTGATAGCTCCGCCGAGAGTCACCATAAAAGTGGCGGGCAGCGTCGCGAAGATGTCCTTCGTCTCGGGCCATGTAAGGCTCTCTCCGAAGCCAAGGCCTATTGAGAAGCAGGCGCTCATGAAGCCGGCCAGCAGCGCCACCGCAATTCCTTTCTTGAAATTGAAATCCTTCACCGTGCTCTGGACGCCCCTGGCTGCAAGTTCCCTGGTCTTCATGGAGTCCGCGATGCCTATCACCGCGATGCCGAGGATAGTCACCACCACTCCGGTTATCACTGCTCCGGTAAGGTCGCCCGGGTGGCCAGTAAAAAGCGGAGTCAGAATAGTGCCGAGGCCGGCGCAGGTGCCGAGTGCGATGCTCTGGCCAAGCGCGATGCCCAGGTAACGCATTGACAGACCGAAGGTCAGGCCGCCGATTCCCCACAGCACACCGAAGAAGGCTGCCAGCAGCGCGTCGGTCGGATGAGCTGCATAAACCTCGAAGAGAGAATGCCCTGCAGGCACTGCCAGCAGAGCGCCGAGCAGAGGGAAGATCAGCCATGCGAACACACCCTGCAGCGCCCAGAACGACTCCCAGCTCCATGATTTAATCTTATTGATGGGAACGTAGCTGCTCGACTGACAGAACGCGCCGACGGCGATTATCAGAAGTCCTATGAATATGGCCATGGCTTATCTCCTGCTTGTGACTTCTTTCTCGTAACGCTCTATCTCAGGGATGAATTCTTCTCCCACGGGAACCTCGTTGCGGAGGCAGAAATAGTCGTAGACTGCATTCCATGGCAGAGCCTTGCCCTCTTCTATGAGAGCCAGAGTCTCGAAGGTGTGTCCTTCCAGCTCAAATCTGCTGATGAGATCCCGGGGCTCGAGCAGGGCCTTGAGCATACATTTCTGGGCGGCACGGCTGCCGATCACATAGGCGCCGATGCGGTTGACAGAGCCGTCGAAATAGTCGAGGCCGTAGTGGACGCGGTCCATCGCCCCGGCGCGGACAATCTCTAAGAAAAGGTCCTGCGTCATGTCGTCCATAATGGTAACGTGGTCTGAATCCCAGCGGATGGGACGGCTCACATGAAGCATCAGCTCAGGGACGAACTGCAGCAGCGCAGAGACTTTGTCGCCGGGAACTTCGGAAGGATGGTAATGGCCTGTGTCGATGGTGAGGATCTTGCCTCTCTGGGCTGCGTAGGCCGTATAGAAATCATGCGAACCGACAGTGAAGCTTTCCAGACCGATGCCGAAAACCTTGCCCTCGATGCAGTCCTTCATGTATTTCTTGTCCTCAGCAAAGATCTTGTCCAGGGAGTCTTTCAGAAGGCTGCGGTACAGCATGTGGTTCACGGAAACATCCTTGCAGCCGTCGTGCACCCATACGTTCATTATACAGGGGTCTCCCTGCGCGCGCCCCATCTCGTCTGCTATATCGCGGCAGCGCTTCGTGTGCTCGATCCAGAAATCCCGGATACCCTTGTCAGGGTTCGCCAAAGACAGATTGCCGCTCTTTGGATGGGAGAAGGATGTGGAGTTGAAATCCAGCGGGGTGCGGTTCTCCCTGCCCCACTCTATCCAGCTCTTGAAGTAATCTACGGTCACTTCGTCGCGGTCCACCACCTTGCCCTGGAAATCGCCGTAGATTTCGTGGAGGTTGAGACGGTGGGTGCCGGGGATGAGACTCTTAGCCTTCAGGACATCTGAACGGAGTTCATCTATGTTGCGGGCGGCGCCGGGGTAATTGCCGGTGCTCTGGATGCCGCCGGACAGGGCGCCGGCCTGCACTTCGAAGCCTTTTACGTCATCGGCCTGCCAGCAGTGCATGGACAGGTGGAAATCCTGCAGCTGGTCCAGCACCTTGTCGGTGTCAACGTCCAGGGCAGCGTAGCGCTCTCTGGCAATCTCATAAGCCTTCAAAACTGTTGTATCTTTCATGGTATCTGTTATTATTTCGGATAGTATGTTTTCACCTCAAAAGCGCCGGCAATCATGCGGCGCATTTCCCAGCGGTCTTTGACCAGACCGGCGGCGCGGGCCTGGACCATTATGTTTCCGATGGCGGTAGCCTCTGTCGGCCCAGCTATCACAGGCATGCCGATAGCATCGGCAGTCCACTGGTTCAGCAGGGCATTCGCGCTGCCACCGCCTATTATGTGGAGCTTGTCGATCTTGAACGGGGCAAAACCCTGCAGCATTTCCAGCACTTCCCTGTAGCGGTCGGCCAGGGAATGGTAGATGCAGCTCACAATCTGTGCATCGTCAAGGGTCTTCGCTTCGCTCAGAATGACACCTTCATCCTGAACGGAGTGAAGGATCTCCTCCACCATATTCGCCGGATTGGCAAAGCGCGGGTCGTCGGGATTGATGCGGCCCGAAAAAGCAGCCTCGGCCAAGGCCATATCCATCAGCTGCCGGTAGCTGTAGTCTTTGCCAGCTTCCTTCCATACTTTGCGGCACTGCTCAATCAGCCACATTCCGGTGATATTCTTGAGGAATCGCGTGGTGCCGTCTATTCCGCCTTCATTGGTAAAATTCAGACGGGCGCTCTCTGCATTGATAATGGGCGCGGGGACCTCGATGCCCATCAGGCTCCAGGTGCCGCTGGAAAGGTAGGCAAAGTTTTTATCGGCCGCCGGCACTGCCGCAATCGCCGAAGCCGTGTCGTGCCCAGCCACGGCTATCACCGGGATATCCTTGTATCTGCCAATCAGCGTGCCCGGCTGTACTATAGGCAGCAGCACGTCTGTGCGGATACCGAGTTTCTCCAGCAAGCCTTTGTTGAACTGACGGCTGCTCTGGTCCATCATACCGGAGGTGGAAGCGATGGTATATTCACAAACCTTGTTTCCGGTAAGCATGTATGACAGTAGATCCGGAACGAAAAGAATGCTCTCTGCATTCCGCAGCGGGGCAAAATCCTCCTTCGTCTGAGCATACAGCTGGAAAATGGAGTTGAAGTTCATTATCTGGATGCCGGTGGCGGCATAAAGCTCCTCACGAGGCACAGTCCTGAAGACTTCTTCGGGAATCCCTTCCGTGTAAGGATCCCGATATGCTCGCGGATTGCCCGCAAGCGAGCCGTCTTCAGCCACGAAGCCGAAATCCACGCCCCAGGTGTCGATGCCGATGGAATCGATATGCACCCCGTCCGCTTCAAGCTGTGAGAGGCACTTGCAGAAGTGCTCATAGATGGCGACAATATCCCAGTAAAGCTCCCCCTCCCCTTCAATCATTCTGCTGGGGAAACGGTAGACTTCCTTCATTTCGAAGGAGCCGTTTTGAAAAGTCGCCAGAAGTGCACGTCCGGAAGTTGCACCGCAGTCAAAAGCCAGAAAGGTGTGTGAATCAGCCATAGGTTTATTTAATGTTCTAAAGTTAACAAATTCGTAAATAATATCGGTATCTTTGTAAGGATATGGCAGCAAGAAGCAACGGCAAAAGCACTTCTGAGGCCCTCGCCGAGATACTCGGGGCGGAGGGCGGCGGTCTTTTCGGCCAGGTGCGCTACAGCGTCATCGCGGGCTGCGACGAGGCGGGCCGCGGGCCGCTGGCAGGCCCCGTCTTCGCCGGTGCGGTAATCCTGCCGGAAGACTTCCGCCATCCCTGGCTGGCCGACAGCAAGCAGCTCACCAAGCTCCGCCGAGAGCAGATGCGCCCCATAATAGAGCAGAATGCCATAGCCTGGGGTGTAGCCAGCGTCAGCGCCGCAGAAATCGATGAGATCAACATCCTCAACGCCTCCATCAAGGCCATGCACCTCGCCATCGCCAAGCTGGGCATAGTGCCGGAGCTGATCCTGGCCGACGGCAACCGCTTCAAGCCGTATTACGGTCCGGACGGCGCAGAGGTCCCCTATATGACAGTTGTGAAGGGCGACGCTAAGATTCCTGCCATCTCCGCTGCTTCCATCCTGGCCAAGACCTACCGGGACGAATACATGACCGCCATGGCAGAGAAATACCCCGGCTACGGCTGGGAGCGCAACATGGCATATCCCACTAAGGAGCACTACGAGGCCATAGCCGCCCTCGGCATCACTCCGGAGCACCGCAAATCCTTTTTGAAGAATATAAAATACTGACAAATATGAAACGTTTACTCTCAATCCTTACAGCGCTGACAGTATCTTTCGCGGCCTTGGCCGACGAAGGAATGTGGCTCCCGTCCATGATCGAGTCCGTCATCGGCGACATGCAGGCCAAGGGCTTCAAGCTCAGCGCCGAAGATGTCTACAGCGTCAATCATTCATCCCTCAAGGACGCAGTCGTGCTGTTCGGCTCGGGCTGCACCGGCGAGATGATCTCAGACCAGGGACTGCTCATCACCAACCACCATTGCGGCTACAGCTACATCCAGAGGCACAGCTCTGTGGAGCACGACTACCTCACCGACGGCTTCTGGGCGATGAACCGCAGTCAGGAACTTCCCTGCCCCGGCCTGACAGTCAGCTATCTGGTGCGGATGGACGATGTCACCGACAAGGTGTTGGCTGGATATGACGAATCGATGGGAGAAGATGCCCGCGAAAAAATAGCCGCAGCCAACGCCAGCAAGCTGATTGACGACGCGGTGGCATCCGGCAAGGGCCTGAGGGCCCAGGTGGCCGCCCTCTACTACGGCAACCAGTATTTCCTCTACATCTTCAAGGTTTACCGCGACGTGCGCCTCGTGGGTGCTCCGCCCAGCGCCATCGGCAAGTTCGGCGGCGAGACCGACAACTGGATGTGGCCCCGCCACACCGGCGACTTCTCTATGTTCAGGGTGTATTCAGGTCCTGACGGCGAGCCGGCCGACTACTCTGCCGACAATGTGCCGTACTCTCCGAAACGATTCTTCGAAATCTCCACTGCCGGTGTCAAGGAAGGAGACTTTACCTTCGTCTACGGCTGCCCCGGCTCCACCAAGGAGTATATCACCGCCGATGCTGTGAATTATATAGCAGAAATCTCCAATCCCACCAAGATTGCGCTGCGCGACAGCAGGCTCGACGTCATGAACAAATACATGGCCCAGAGCCCGGCCATCCGCATCCAGTATGCCAGCAAGAAATCGTCTGTCGCCAATGCATGGAAGAAGTGGCAGGGCGAGGCGAAGGGCATCCGCAAGATGAAGACCGTGGAGAACAAGAAGGCTTACGAGGAGCGCTTCAAGAAATGGGCTGTAGGCACAGAGTATGAGGGGGTTGTGGAGAAGCTCGACTCTCTGCAGCAGCTGCTGGACAAATACACTTACGCATACGAGAATTACAGCGAGGCCATTGCTGCCATCGAGTGGCCTGCCTACATCAGGCGCGGCAAGACCGACAGCGAATCATTCTTGAAGGACTATTACCAGCCCATCGACGAGGAGATCTTCGACCTGGTGGTTGCTGCTTACGGTAAGAACATGCCGGACGGCATGAGGCCTGAGTATTACGACCGCAAGATGGCTCAGTTCGGCAGTGTCGAGGCATGGCGCAAGGCCGTATTTGCATCCGAGGCTGAGGCTCTGGAATTCTCCACTGCATTCTACGAGGATTACCGGGACAACATCGCCCCGCAGCGCAGCGCTCTGACCAAGCAGATCGACCTGCTGATGCGCACTTACATGCGCGGCCAGATGGCTTTCGAGCCCACAAAGGTCTTCTATCCCGACGCCAACCTCACCCTGCGTATCGCCTACGGCAAGGTGGCCGGCTATGCTCCTTCGGACGGTGTCTTATACAAACCCGTCTCTACTATCGAGGGCATAATGCAGAAGGACAATCCGGACATATACGACTACAACATCCCTCAGCGTCTGCGCGACATCTATGCGACGAAGGACTACGGCCGCTGGGGCGTCGACGGCACTATCCCTGTCTGCTTCCTGGCCACCAACCACACATCCGGCGGCAACTCCGGCAGCCCCGTCATCAATGCTGACGGCCGCCTTATCGGCATCAACTTCGACCGCGTGTGGGAAGGCACCATGAGCGATGAGGTCTTCGATCCCGAGATTTGCCGCAACATCTCTCTCGACATCCGCTACGCCCTCTTCGTCATCGACCGCATCGGCGGCGCCTCCTACCTCTTCGACGAGATGGTGCTCGTACCATAAAAAAAAGCAGCCCAGCAGGGCTGCTTTTTTTTATGGTCATGCCAGATGATTAGGCTTTGCCGTCGCTGCCAAGAACATTGATGATCTTGTGGATGTAAAGCTTCTTCATATTGTCGCGGGCAGGGCCGAGATATTTACGAGGGTCGAATTCGCCCTTCTTCTCAGCAAGC
>JAFZVU010000066.1 GCA_017617655.1 Bacteroidales bacterium | reverse complement strand
TCGAAACATCATTAAAAGTTTGGCGACATTCTATTTCCGCTTAGTTCGCGAATTCTAATCAAAAAACAAACTGTTCCTTGTAAGCTATTATAATTAAACAGTTTAAAACCTATTTGAGTTATATTCTCCGGACACTAGTGATTTGAATAAGTGTGTAATCCCTGTTATTCCTGTCCAAAAATCAATCTCTATTTCAAACAAGTGGCCAAGCTGGGTATGTATAAAAATCATTAACTTTGTTTAGAACCTAAACACGCTGAACTATGACTATGAATCGCAGGGATTTCTTGAAGAGGACGGCGGCGATTGCTGCGGCGGCGGCGCTGCCGGATGTTGCCAAGGCTGAAAAGACGCTGAGAGCTATTGAAACTGCGGCGGATGAAGAGGCGGCGGAGGGCGCAAGCTCCGAGGCCGGGAAGGCCGCCACACCATCGGCAACGGACGAGGCCGCAGCGCGCAAGCTGATCGCTTCCGCACCGATGCTGCAGAATTACGCCGCGACATCGATGGGTGTCGCATTCGCAGTGTCCGGCATGGCGAACGGCTACGTCCGCTACAGCGACAGGCCTGACATGAGCGGCGCAAAAACCGTAAAATGCGGCGGCTTCCGCGTCACCGACATGAACGAGCACGTCATGCAGATCCGCCTGACCGGCCTGAAGCCCGCCACGAAATACTGGTACACCATCGGCGCCGACAGCATCGCCTACAAGGGCGGCTATGACATGAAAATCACCGGAAACGAGGAAGATCCGCGCGTTTACAGCTTCACTACGGCCGGAATGGCCTCAAATGCCCATTTCTGCGTCATTAACGACACGCACGCCCATTGGGATGTAATGAGTGCTGCCACGGATAAAATCGCGAATTTGGCCCCTTCCTGCGTCATTTGGAACGGGGATGCCTCCAATGTCGAAGAAAGCATCGACAATCAGATAAATATCTTCCTTGCGCCGAGCATGGACCGCAAGGACTACGCCGCTGAGATCCCCTACCTTTTCTGCACCGGCAATCACGATTTCCGCGGCATGGCCAACCGCCATCTGGAGCGAGTTTGGATGTACCGTCAGCCGGAAGAGCGCTCGTCGCGGGACTGGGACCTCGGCCGCAACTTCGCAGTGCGCATGGGCGATATCGCAATGATCGGCCTGGACACCGGCGAGGACAAGCTCGACACCAACCCCCTCTTCGCAGGCCTCTTCAACAGCGCGGCCTACCGCGAAGCCCAGACCCTCTGGCTGGCCGACGCCCTGCAGCAGGAGGAAATAGCCTCCGCGCCGTATCTGGTCGCCTTCTGCCACATCCCCCTGTTCGACCCGAGACCCGACCAGAACCCGGGCGACGTAGCCCCGGCCGACAAAGATCCCCGCTACCGCACAGACTACGCCAGCTGGCAACGCACCTGCGCCAACATGTGGGCCCCGCTGCTCCAGAAGGCCGGCTGCCAGCTTGTCATAACAGCCCACCAGCACCGCTACCGCTTCGACGCCCCTGAAGGCGAACGGACCTGGGCGCAGATTGTGGGTGGCGGCCCGAGCCTCAGAGGCGGCGGACATGCCACTGTCATCGAAGGCCTCGCAGCGGACGGCCATCTCCAGATCAACGTGCACAGCCTCGAGGACGGCAGCATCCAGGAAAGCCACAACTTCGCGCCGAGGGCGAAAGCGCGCTCCCGCCGCAAGAAAGCCAAAAAGTAACATAGAGCTCCGCGGGGCCGACGAACCCGCATAGCCATAAACATAGTCAATAACAAAAAAACTTATACCATGAAACACTACATCCTGACCACCCTGCTCGTCCTGGCCGTCAGCATCCCCGCAGCAGCCCAGAACCGCACCGCAGACCCCAACCCCGACTTCAAAGTGATAGTCGACACCTCCCGCGAAGCCATAGCTCCCGGCCCGTGGGCTCCGACAGTGGAGAGCCTCTCTGACTGGGAATGCCCCGAATGGTTCCGCGACGCCAAATTCGGCATCTGGGCCCACTGGGGTCCGCAATGCGAGCCGGAAGACGGCGACTGGTATGCCCGCAACATGTACATCGAGGGCAGCGGCCAGTATAAATATAACATCGACACCCGCGACCACCCGAGCCGCTGGGGCTTCAAGGACTGGATCAACGAGTGGAAGGCCGAGAACTGGGACCCGGATGCGCTGGTGAAGCTCTACAAGGAGGCCGGCGCCCGCTACTTCTTCACCCTGGCGAACCATCATGACAACTTCGACCTCTTCAACAGCAAATACCAGAGCTGGAACTCTGTGGCACTGGGCCCGAAGAAGGACATCGTCGGCGGATGGGCCGAGGCCTGCCGGAAATATGGCCTGAGGCTGGGTGTGAGCGTGCATGCCGCCCATGCATGGAGCTGGTATGAGACGTCACGCGGCGCCGACACCAAGGGTCCGCTGGCCGGAGTGCCTTACGACGGCGTCCTGACGAATGAAGATGGCGTCGGCACCTGGTGGGAAGGCCTCGACCCGCAGGAGCTCTACGAGCAGCGCCACCCTCTGAGCCCCAACAACCGCGCCTGGGACTGGGAGGAAGACAAGGTCACCACGCCCGACCAGGCCTTCTGCGACAAGATCTACAACCGCACCGTCCAGCTTATAAACGATTATGACCCGGATGTGGTGTATTTCGACGACACCTATCTGCCGCTCTGGCCCGTCAGTGACGCCGGACTCAAGATCCTTGCCCATGGCTACAACCACAGTGCGGCTAAGAACGGCGGCAAGAGCCAGATAGTCTTCACCGGCAAGGTGCTGACCGGCTGGCAGAAGAAGACCCTTCTGTGGGATGTGGAGCGCGGCGCTCCGGACGCCATCCAGGAGCTGCCCTGGCAGACCTGCACCTGCATCGGCGAGTGGCACTACAACAAACACGTTTACTACGACGACCGCTATAAGTCTTCGGCTGATGTTATCGCGATGCTGGTGGATGTGGTTTCGAAAAACGGCAACCTGCTGCTGAGCGTGCCGCTGAGGGCCGACGGCACTCCGGACCCCACTGAAATCAAGGTGGTGAAGCAGATCGGCGCCTGGATGCAGATCAATTCGGAGAGCATCTACGACACCCGCCCGTGGGTAATCTACGGCGAGGGCCCGACTGCCGAGGCTGCCAACCCCATCAATGCGCAGGGCTTCAACGAAGGCCGCCAGAAATATTCTGCTAAGGACATCCGCTTCAACCGCAAGGGCGACAAGGTGCTCTATGTGACTCTGCTGGGCGTGCCCGAGGAGGACATCACTGTCAAAGCGCTCGGCACGAAGACTGCCCAGAACAGCCGCAAGATCAAGAACGTGACCATGCTAGGCAGCGCTGACAAGGTCGTTTGGGCCCAGGCGCTGGACTGCCTGACCATCGCCTGTCCCGCCGCAGTCCCCGCCACGGAAGCCGTGGTCTACAAAGTGGAGTTCAGGTAGGCTCTCCCGCAGGCAACTCTGCCCGTTTCTATACCACAATATGAATGTCAGACGCTGATATACATTTCGTCGCCATTTTCGGAGGAAAAACAGTTAATAACTGGCGACAATATGAAGAAATGAGTCTGAGATCCATTTCGCCGCCGATGTGACCGCGAAGCGGACCGCGCGAAAGCGCGAGGGGTCACAGGGGGCTGAGTCCCCTTAAAAAAAGGAGGTTACGGAGTAACCGACTGGTACAAATAAGGCTCTGCGATTGCAGAGCCTTATTTGTACCCGGAGCCGGGGTCGAACCGGCACAGCCATTACAGCCACTGGTGTTTGAGACCAGCGCGTCTACCGATTCCGCCATCCGGGCGAGGCGACAGAGCAACGCTGTCAATGGATTGCAAAAGTAGCAATTACTTTGATAAATCAAAAGTGTTATATTTGTCTAGTTATTATTCCCGTCATGAAAAAGTTATCCATTCTGATTGCGGCTGTGGCGCTGATGGCGCTGGCGGCATGCGCTCCCAAGACAGTTGAAGTTCAACAATTCGGCGATTTCCGCGACTGGAGCCCGACTCCCCCGATGGGCTGGAACAGCTGGGACTGCTACGGACCGACAGTAGTCGAGAGCGAAGTCAAGGCCAACGCCGACTATATGGCAGAAAAGCTAGCCAAATATGGCTGGGAATATATCGTAGTGGACATCCGCTGGTTCGTCGAGAACGACAAGGCCGGCGGCTACAACCAGACCGACCCGCGCTATGTTATAGACGAATGGGGCCGCTATCAGCCCGCTGTCAACCGCTTCCCTTCAGCCGCCGACGGCAAGGGCTTCAAGGAGCTTGCTGACTATGTGCACGGTAAAGGCCTGAAATTCGGCATCCACATCATGCGCGGCATCCCCCGCATCGCCGTTGACGCCAAGATGCCTGTGAAAGGCACCGACGGCATAACCGCCGACCAGATCTACAACACCGAGCACCTCTGCGCATGGCTGCGCGACAACTACACCGTCGATGCTACCAAACCCGGCGCCCAGGAATACTATAACTCCATCTTCGACATGTATGCCGACTGGGGTGTGGACTACATCAAGATCGACGACCTGTCAGCTCCCTACTACCATGAAGACGAGATCGACATGATCCGCAAGGCCATCGACCAGTGCGGCCGCCCGATCGTACTCAGCACTTCGCCCGGCGCTACTCCGATCCAGGCAGCAGAGCATGTCAGCACCCATGCCAACCTCTGGCGCATGGTCAACGACGTCTGGGATATCTGGAGAGACATGGCACACCTGATGAATGTCGCCAAGAGATGGTATCCCTACATCGGCGACGGCACATGGCCTGACTGCGACATGATTCCTCTGGGACATATCTCGATCCGCGGAGAAAGAGGCGCTGAGCGCGACACCCGCCTCACCAAAGACGAGCAGTACAGCCTGATGACCTTCTTCACCATCTTCCGCAGCCCGCTGATGTTCGGTGGCGACCTGCCGAGCAACGACGATTTCACACTGTCACTGCTGACCAACGAAGAGGTGCTGGCAATGCATCGCGAAGGCTCTCAGGTGAAAGAACTGTCCGACATGAACGGCATCCTGGCCGTGACATCTGTCAACAGCCGCACTGGCGACGTCTATCTGGCTGTCTTCAACCGCAACAACGACGAGGCGCCGTATAGCTACAATCTTGAGAGCGACCTCGGGCTCAAGGGCAAGCACAAAGTGATGACCCCTTGGGACGGATCCAAAGTCGGCAAGGTCAGCGAGCTTTCAGGCACACTGCGTCCGCACGCCTGCGTTCTGTATAAGATCAGCAAGTAATTCGGACACAAAATACCCCCTTTTTGTGGACAGACGGGGGCCGACTTACCTTCCGAACCCGCCGAAGAATTTCTTGTAGTAGGGCCGCAGGGGGTCTTCGATGGTGACGGAGGCGGAGGAGACGGGGCAAGCGACGAAGTAGCCGACTGCGTCGCCGCCGGTAACGTTGGTGGGGCAGTTGGCAGGCTGGGACTGCAGCATCGGGATGGAGGAGCCGACGGTGCTGGACACGAAGCCCATGTAGAACTGGTAGTAGTCTTCGGGGATTGTGTAGACATTCAGCGTGAAGACGTCGCCGGTCTCCAGATACTTGCCGACCTCGCCGTACTGTTTATACATTTCTGCCGTCTGATAGAGCGTCGTGATCGGGAAGCCTATAACTTTCTGCCCGTCGAAATACTTGTCGTCCATGGCGAGGCTGAGCTCGATGGGGAAAACAGCATCATTGAGCTTCGCGCTGATGTAATAATAGTTGGCGCCCGGCGTATCTTCACCCCAGGCGGCGATAGTCCAGAGGCTGTCGAGTTTCATGGTGGCATTGCCGGCATACATGTAATCCACGGCGTCCAGCCTGAAGCCGCGCTGCTCCATCTTCGAAACGGCCTCGTAGTGACCTTCAGTACCGCCGACCACAGCGTCTATGGAGAGCTTGTATGTAACTCCGGGCACGCCGCAGAGCTCCGCAGGACCCACGTAGCAGCCGCTGCCCGCAGGAGTCTCGATGAACAGCCAGCTGTCGACCCCGTCGCTGACCGAAACCCTGGCGCCGGAAACCACGGGCGGCACTTCCTCCTCGAAATAATCGACAGATTCCGTCAGCAGCACTCGCTGGGTGTCGTCGGCGCAGTCGGTGAGCATAGCCTCCACCACCAGGTACGTGCGGTCCATGCTTTTTGTGTGGACCTCTATCTCCTCGTTGCAGCCGCTCAGAGCAAGCAGGCAAAGGCAGAGGCCGGCAAGGAAGCCAAACCGGGCAATTATGGTTTTAGAAATAGACATTATACGACACTGACGGAATTATTGTGAAAAGATATACTTTCATCGCCATGGGGCGGTCCTCCTTGCGGCTGTAGAGGAAGGCCACGGACCAAGCGTTGTGGCGCGAATAGACGTTGTAGAACGAGAAATTCCACTCGCTGCCCCACGGCCGTCCTTCTGCCCTGCGGCGGCTCTTGAGCGTCAGCGAGAGGTCCATGCGGTGGTAGTTCGGCATAGAATCCTCGTTGCGGTGGGCGTAGATAGACGTGTAAGACCCGCCGTATGAGAAGCGGCCCGTCGGGAAGGTGGTCGGAGCGCCGCTGTAGAACACCCAGTCGGAAGACAGCTCCACCCTGCGGCTTATGTCGTAGGACAGCACGAAATTCACTGCGTGGTCGTGGTTCAGCGGCGAGCGGTAGGGCTTTCCGCCGTTCAGCTCGGGGATGTCATACATGGCGCGTGACCATGTGTAGGACAGCCAGCCGCCGAGCCTGTCGAAATCGTAGCGCAGCATCAGCTCGGTGCCGAACGACCATGACTTGCCGAAGCGCAGCAGCCCTTCCCTGTCGATATCGTCGAACACGAAGCCCGGGTTCTCCTTGAAATCCATCGTGTTCTTGTTGTTCTTGTAGAACGCCTCTAGCGACAGCTCCAGCGCCTGATTGGCGAAGAGGGCGTTCATGCCGGCCGAGAACTGGTCGGAGCACTGCGGCAGTATGTTGGGGGACGACATGAACCATGCGTCAACGGGGCTGCCGGAGATGCTGATGGGCACCTGCTGGATATACTGGAAGGAGCGGGAATAGGCCGCCTTGAGAGAGAAATCGGGCGTGACGGAGAGCGAAGCGGAGACTCTGGGCTCCAGCCCCCAGTAGGTCTTGATAGTCTTCATGACGGGGAAATACCGCATCTTCGTCATCTCGTGGCTCACGGGGTCGTAGTAGCGCTGCACAGCCTCTCCGAGCGTCGAGAAGGAAGCCAGGCGGAAGCCGTAGCGGACAGTCAGCTTGCCGACCTTCTGCTCGTTCTGGGCATAGAAAGCGGGCATGACGCCGTAGCTCTGGGGCATGTGGAGCGCCTGCACTATGGACTCTGCGTCGGTGGGGTTGACATCTCCCGGATCCATCTGGAAATACGCGGCATTTACACCGGCCTGCACGGTGTTGGAGGGATTGATGTACCAGGTCACCCCTGCCCTGAGGCCTGTCTCGCGGATGGCCATCAGATAGTCGAAGCTGGTGGTGGTCATCTCGCAGTCCATACCGGCGCTGTAGCGTGAATTGTAGAGCGACGTGTTGAAGAATACCTTGGGAGAGATTTCGTGGCTCCAGTGGAGAGTCTGGGTGTTGTTGGCAAAGTTGAAGCGCATAAGGTCGAGGTCGAACTCCTGCATCGACATGCCGAACACGTCACGGCCGCTGAAGGCGCTCAGATAGACCCTGTCCTTCGGCCCGGCAACCCAGCTGAGCTTGGCGTTGAGGTCGTAGAAATACATCTGGGTATTCTTCGGTACGGCATCGCCGAACAGCGGGAAGAAAAGGTCCATGTAGGTCCTGCGGCCGGCCAGCATGAACGACAGCTTGTCCTTGACAATAGGGCCCTCAATCGCGGCACGGGAGGTAATAAGCCCTATCGAAAGATTGCCCTTGTACTCATTGTTGTTGCCATCTCGGGTGGCCACGTCCAGCACTGAGGACAACCTGCCGCCGAAAGAGGCGGGGAAATCACCCTTATATAGCTGGGCGTTCTTCACGGCGTCGCCGTTGAACATAGACATGAAGCCCAGAAAATGGCCGGAATTGTAGAGCGGAGCGCCGTCCATCAGCACGAGGTTCTGGTCTATGCCGCCTCCGCGCACGCTGAAGCCTGTGGAACCTTCGCTTGGAGTCTGCACTCCGGGCATCATCTGTATCACCCTTATCACGTCAGCCTCTCCCATAAGGGCTGGAAGCTTGCGGATTATGTCTCCTGTGACGGTTTCCTTGCCGAGCTGCGGAAGGGTTAGCTGCTCCCTCTTGCTCTTGGAGAACACCTTTGCAGCCTCCAGAACCTGCCGGTCTTCCTCCAGCTCGAAATCGTGCTTCAGAGAACCTTTCGGGTCTATGGAGATTTCAGCAGTGACATAGCCCGCATAGGAACATTTTACGACCTGGGGCTTGCGCTCTATCTGCAAGGAATAGAAGCCGAAATTGTTGGTTGAAACCCCGGCGCTGAGATCCTCGGTAAAAACAACGGCGCCGATGAGCGGCTCTCCGCTGGACGCTTCCTTCACATACCCCGACAGAACGACCTTCTGGGCCGCCGCCGGCAGCACTCCGGCCATCAAGGCCAGGATCAGAACCACTATCTTTACCGTAAATCTCATCGTGGCACAGATTAGACAAACAACGCATCCATGGTTACAACTCGCTGGATACGGTTGCTATACATATTCATTTTGAGGCCATACGTAGTAACCAGCGTAGGCTGGATGTTTTTCTTGTTTCTAGTGGCAGTTAGAAGCGCATCAATTTTATTCCGCAACTTGGTATCATAATCCTTGTCTATGGTAAAATCACTGCTAGTATACTTCATCTCACAAAGATTCACCACTCGGTCTGCCCTGTCGATAAGCATGTCAATCTGAGCGCCTGAAACATCTCCATTGGCCGTGGCTCGCCAAGGATAAATCTCTGCCTGGACACCGGCTATACCAAGCGAAGCCCGAATTTGCTCCTGATGGACAAAACAAACATCCTCAAATGCAATTCCCCGCCATCTGTTTAGTTTTGGAGATGTTTGGTTATCACGCCAATAATGGGGATTATTGGTTGGGTTCTTGTTGACAAAGCCCAGATAAAAGAGGCAGAACATATCCGTGAGTTTGTAATAGAGATTCCGCTTTGTTTCTCCAAAATTGTAATAGGTAGATACCAGATCACTCTTTACGAGTGCTTTGAGCATTGCACTTAGAGTTCCCCCTTCCGAGATACCGGTAGCTTTTGAGATTTGCTCGCGCGTGGTGCCATACCTGAGTCCGGAGAGAGCCTCAACAATTTTCCTGTAGTTCTCATTATCAGAAAATAAGGAGGTAAAGAGGCGGCCATATTCCGTGAGCAGGAAACCGCCCTCTCTAAAGAAAATGTCATCTATGTTGTCGGCAAGGGATTTGCCCGGCTCGAAGAAAGACATATAGTAAGCAACGCCACCCATAATCATGTATGTCTGTACAAGATCATAGCGATCCATAGTGATGTTTCGGGCCTTGAAGTACTGTTCCGTCTCTTTCAAGGTGAAAGGATGCATGTGCAACTCCCTGTTGGTGCGGCCATAAAGCCCGCCTTTGCTGTTAATGAGCTTGTCCAGCATCCAAGTGGTAGCACTGCCGCAAACAATCAGGAGAAGATTATGTTTGGCGCAGCCCCAGTCGTTCCAAAAATGTTCGAAAGCGGACATGAATCCAGATTTGGCTGTGTCAAGCCAAGGCATCTCGTCAATGAAAACTACCATTTTTTTCTGAGACCTTTTGCGATCAAGCATGTCTTCCAATTTGTGGAAGGCATCGAACCAACTTACAAGAGGTCTGTCCAGCTTGGCCCCGTACTTCTCAAGGGAATGAGCGAACTCCTCCAATTGAATCTTGTAAAGGAGTTTTTTGTCCTTATTCTCTAATTCCAACGGGGAAATAGCGGTATGCCTAAAGGCAAAATTGTCATCAAAGTACTCACGGATGAGAAACGTTTTTCCTATGCGACGCCTTCCATAAACGGCCAAAAACTGTGCTGTGGGCTCTTCTAACAATCTATTGAGCATAGCCTGCTCTCTTTCCCTTGCGATGATGAGTGATTTCATAAGCAATAAAATATCCAGCCGCAAAGATACAAAATACAACGTTAGCGGCTAAATATTTTTTAGATTAGAGAAAAATAAAAAGCCGGCTGGGGAATCCAACCGGCTTTTATTGTTATCTATGCGCGATGCTTAGAAACGGAAACCGAGTTTAAGTTGCGGATACTTGAAAACGGAAACGTTGTGGTTGCATGCGTAGTAAGGAGTCTGTCCAGTAATCTGCAAGTGCATAAGCGTATACTGGTAAAGAACCGGTGAGAACTCAATGCCAAGGATAAGGCCCGGCATAATTGAGTACTGCACACCAAAATCAATACCACCGCCGAAACCGAGCATCTGGCCTGCCCTTCCGAACTCGCGGAAAGTAGAAATGTCTTCAACGTCGATGACCTGGAAATTCTCTGAAGCAGTAAGGTTACCTGCGTCGAGAACGGGCACAGCGACTGTCTGACCAGTGTATGCAGGGTAGTAAGCATTGATACGCGCCCACTTAACCTGACCGTAAAGACCAATGTAAGGATTGATACGCTCGTTAGGAGTCGTGAAGTAATAATTCATTCCCAACTGGCCGATGGCTGAATTCTGTACAGAAGCCAAGATTGACTTGTGTGCGAAAACGTCGCCTACGGTGTAGTTGTTGTTCGGAAGTACATAAGGTGATGTTGCACCGGGAACAGGCGCTGCCTCTGTAAGTCCGTAAATTGTTCCTTCTACGTAATTCTTACCCGGCTGCAGATTGACGTTGTAAGAGCCCATGAAGTTAATATCAAGACGGTTAGTGATGAAATAACGGGCTTGTACACCAATCATGTTAGCCAGATTATTGGTACTCAGGAAGCCAATGTTAATGGTTTGCGTGAGGTCGGTGATCATGAAATCCTGATCGTCCGCAACAGATGTTCCTATGGTTGAGCCGAGAGGCTGGCCATAGCTGTTGGGAAGAAGGGTCATGCTGAGGTCGCGCTCGTTGCCAAAGAACTGATTCTGTCCCATGACTAGATCGAACTCCCACTGACCTGCACGCGGGGCAAACATACACTCGCAACTCTCCTCAGGTTGTGCCATTGCTGGCACAACCATGAAGATCGTCAATAGTAATATGCTTAGTTTTTTCAACATATCGTTGTTTTTATTCTTCGATGTATTGATTTTAATTATTCTGCGAACCTGGCAACAGCAGCTTCATAAGCAGCCTTCCAGTATTCATACCAGAACTCGAGATCGTAGTACTCATCCCAATCCATTTCGTCGAGGATATCCTGGATAAGGTCGATAGTTTCCTGGATCTCATCAAGGGTAGGATCTTCGATAGTGATCAAGCCGGCAAGAAGTTTGAGCTCGTTGATTTCATAAGTGAGGTCATCAATATCCTCAAGAGCATCAGTATACTTCTTGTAGAGATACTCGAGGAGAGCGTCGGTATCAGGAGCACCATTTGCCCACAGAGTTGCGTATGCACCGCGGAGACCGTCAGCAAGATTCATCAGGTCGTTGTACTTGTTGCGGAGTTCAACATATTTCTCTGAGATAGGATCAAGGATTTCCTTCTTGGCAGCATCGTAAGTATCGTTAGCTTCCTTGATGGCAGCGTCACGCTCGTCCTTGAGGTCCTTAGTAGCAGTTCTGTAAGTGTTGAGAGCCTCATTGAACTTAGCAGCGAGGTCATCGTTGGCCTTCTGAGTAGCCTTAGTAGAAGCTACAACTGCATCCATGTCAGCCTTAACCTGCTCGAGAACTTTACCGAGTTCAGCCCAGATCTCGCTTACTGACTTCTCGCCATTGGCAAGAGCTACGAGATAGTCGGCTTCGAGAAGCTCGAATACGATAGACTTCATTACCATGTCGTTGTTGTTTACAACATAGTCAGCAGCTGCGGCAGCGCCGTCGAATACAGCGATGTTATTCTCGATAGCGTCAGCTGCGAATTCGAACTGATAAGTCCAAGGAGTAACTACGTCAACACGGCCAAGAGCATTGGTGTAAGGGATCTTGTTGTTGGCGATCTTCTTCAGATTCTCTGCACCATAGGTAGGAATACCTGCGAATACAGCGATGTTCTCAGGCTCAACGAAGGTTTCCTTAACGAAGAATACTTTCTCACCGATACCGGCGAAGCCTTCTACACCGAAGTACCTCTGGCAAGCGTCCATCCATTTGGCAACAGCCTTACCTTCGTCTGACATGTTAGTGTACTTGGTGAAGTCAGCAGCTGAGTATGAGTCGAATGCCTTCATGAAGCTGCCAAGTTCGCTCTTAGCGTTGTCGGCCTTGAAGTCCTTAACGTACTGAACATAATCCTCAACACCTGAAGTAGTAGCTGAATAAGCAGCATCGGTAGCGTTGTAGAAAGGAAGAGTCAGAGGGTCACCATGTACATAGTGGTTGAAGAGCTGCATCAGGTTGGTGAATGCATCAACATAGTTGGTAACTGCAGGAGCTGCATCAAGAGCGTTGATACCCTTGTTGTCATAAGCAGCGGCCCTGTGGAGTCCGAGACCATCAAGATAAGTGTTGGTCTTCTTCATCTGGATACCAGCGAATTCGATCTTGTCAGCCCTTACTGAGTCGAGCTTGAAAGTACCAACGCCTTCACCGGCGATGAACTTGAGGTAAGGAACAGCTTTAGCGTTAACTGAAGCGATAGCTGTGAAGTAATCTTTGATAGCGTTGAATACGAGAGTAGAGTCAGCTTTGGTCGGAGCGATGGTCAGAGGCTGAGCGATAGTAGCGTCGAACCAAGGAGTTGCGGGAGCATCGAGGATGAAGTGAGTTGCATCGTCGGTAGCCTGAGAGATTGTACGACCGTCATATGCATAACCAATGATCAAGCGAGGACCCTGGCCATCTGAAGGGATGACCTTATCTTCATACCTGTAAACGTTGTTATCTGCAATACCGTCACGGTTGTCATAAGCGTCAACTTTCTTAGCAAGGTCTGCAACGTCCTTACCAGCTTTTTCTACCTTCTTAGCCCAAGCTTCAACAAGAGCTTTGCCGTTTTCGTCCTTAGCGCTCTTGAGGATCTTGAGAAGGCTGTCATACTGGCTCTGAACTTTCTTAGCATAAGCCTCGAGAACGTCTTTGTCAGCTTTGATGCCTTCAGCGTCGAGGTCATACAGATATGCACGGCCGAAGTCGTCGTAAACTGATTTAAGACCGGTCTTCATCTTGAGGAGTTTCTCAGTAGCCTGATTACCGTTCCATACAGTATCAACTATAGTTGCATAAGCAGCTGAATCTTTCTGAGCTTCGATAGTGACTTTCAATGAATCGGGTTTGCCAGCGGTCTTGATGAACTCAACATTCTGAGCGAAACCGTTGAGGCCGGCCTGAGTTTCATAAAGGTCAACAACGTCGCCAGCTACGTGCTCGGGAAGAGCATATTTCTTCTCGAATGCATAACCAACTTTCTTTGCAGTCCATTTCTTCTGTGCGTTGTCAACGTCTTCGATTGCGAGCTCGTCAACCATCTTCTTCCAGTTCTTGTTGGCTTTCTTAAGATCGTCTACAGCCTTCTTGTAAGCCTCAAGGGGAGCATCTTTAGCCTCATCGTATGCATCGTTGGCTGCGTTGATAGCGCGGTCGCGTGCAGTGCCATACTCATTCTCGAAGAGAACAGAGTCGCGGAGAAGGTCAGCGAACTCGGGAGCCATTGCATTGGCCTCATCCTCATATTTCTGAGCCTCGGCAAGATAGTCGAAGTCCATATCCTCGAGGAGGCCTTTCCAGAATTCAGCCTCGGCTTTTGCGTTCTCAAGATCGAATTCGTCGAGTTTGATTCTCTCAGCAATAAACTCTTCCTGCATGTCAGCAGTCCAGAGATTCACGCCATCATACCAGGTATAAAGATAGTCCCAAACAGACTGGCCCTCATAATCAGCCCAATAAGGATCAACATAATCACCAGCACCAAGAGCCTGCCTCAGCAGCCAGATATAATAAATATCATACCATTCCTGATACTCAGCCTTATAGTCCTCATACCAAGCTTTCAGCTTAGCAGCAGCATCGACATACTCCTTTTTGATAGCTGCGAGAGCTTTAGCCTCTTCCTCAGACATAGCGAGCTTCTCAATCTCGATAGCTGCGAGAGCATCTTCGAGGTCTTTCTGAGCAGCTGCCAATTTAGCCTTTGCAGCGCAAAGATCAGCCTCGTTGTTGAGCCTGTCCTGCTCCATCTTGTCAAGGATATTGGCGATGTCCTGCTCGTTCTGTGCAGCAGTCAGTTCATTTGCCAGTTCAAGAGCCCTTGCACGAGCTTCTTCCTGAGCGGCCTTTGCACGTTTGATAGCGGCCTGAGCGTTCTTAACTGCAGCTTCAGCGGCGACAACGTCCTTGTTTGCAGTAGTCAGATCAGCCAGAGCCCTGAGGTAGTCGGCGTGAGCCAACCTCATTTCTTTAACACCATCGGGCTCGGTGTTGGGAATACAAGAAGTGATGATGCCACCCATAAATAGCATCGCCACCAATGAATAAATAATCTTTTTCATAAAAAAATTGTTAAGTGTTTGTATTTGGTTAAACAATAATGCCAGTAAATTGCCTCAAATATAAATATTAAATTTTTACTATCAAAATTATTTGTTAATAAAGTTGTTCATTAATAAAATCTGGCCCTGTTGTCCTTGACGTCTGCTTCCTCTGCCATGATGCTGTTAATAAACTGCTGACGGTACTGGGCTTCCTGCGAAGTACGCATAGCCACGTCGTCCTCAGTATAGTACGCACCAGTCTCACTGTCAAGCACTTGGAACATATATACACCAATCTGTCCCTTTACGGGTCCGCAGATCTTGCCCTTGGGCGCTGCAGCTACCGCACCCATGAAGGCCGGGTCGAGAGCCGAAGTTGAAGAGCCGAACGAAACTCCGCTCTGGTGGCTTACTGTAGTGCCGAGAGCGTCGGCCATCTGCTCGAGGGTACCCAGACCCTGGGTAGTAGCCTTGACGTCGTCAGCAGTGATCTGAAGCCTTCTCTCGAGCTCCAATTCATTATATATATCTGAGCTTACTTCGTTGATGGGGATATATCCCTCCTTGCGGGCCTTGGTGAGGGCCACTACATAATAATATTTATTGTCGACGGTAATCACGTCGCTCACCTGACCTTCCTTGGCGTCGAAGGCCCATGAAACCACTTCGCGGGCGTTGTCGACAGTGCCGATGCGGCGGGTGGCCTCGGTGATGCGGGTGGCCGGGGTGACGGGGAGGTCGTCCTCCCTCACTGCGGCGGTGAAGTTGTCATATTTACCGTCAGACTTGTCGGCAAGGGCGGTAGCCTTCATCAGATAGTCGCGATAGGTGTCGTCGCTCGCCGTGATATTCTTGGTAAGGGTAGCCAGCTTGACGCGCTCGCCGGGCTTGGTGCGGTCGGTGACCTTCAGCACAGCTATAGCCTGGATAGCAGAGAGGCGCACAGCTATGGCCTTGCCTACAGGCACGTCGAAGACTGCGTTGAACTCGTTGAAGTTGTTGGACTCGTTGAAAGCCTGGGTCATCCAGCCCATCTCGCGCAGGTCTTCATAACTGCGGCCGGCGTTGAGGACGGCTACTACAGAATCGGCCTTGGCTGATTCGCTCGGGTCGAAGAGGGCATACCATGTATATACAGAGTCAGGCATTACCTTGCGGTCTGCCACGCGGACAGCCGAAAGGACGTTGCCGTCCTGGCTGATCTCGCTTACGGAGCCTGCTACGACTCCCCTTGCCGGGAAGGCGTAATCCCTGAAGGCTTCGGGGATGTCATCCTTACTTACATAGGTATCGCTCCAGCGGCTGTCGGAATTCAGCGAGATGAAGTTGCGGGGGTTCTCGCTGTCTGCGAACTCGGCTACGAGGGTTTCGAACTGAGCCCTCTGGTCGTCGATGTCTTCCTGTGAAGGAACAACCTCGAACATCACGTACTCGATGTCGCGGTTGGCAGTCT
Source organism: Bacteroidales bacterium (assembly GCA_017617655.1). Lineage (GTDB taxonomy): Bacteria > Bacteroidota > Bacteroidia > Bacteroidales > UBA932 > Equibacterium. Next base: position 18,860 of record JAFZVU010000066.1, on the reverse strand, counting down.
GCTTGAGCTGCTCCTTATGTTTCTTATAGTATTGCCTGATGTCGTTGTCAGTTATGTTGAGGGTGCTGTCGTCGCCGAAACCTACAGTGACCATGATGAAGTCAACGTCGCTGGTGAGGTTGTTGTCCTCGATGGCGCGGCTGGTCTGCAGCGGGCTGAACACAGAACTGTTGTAAAGCAGTGCGTCGTACTTGCTGTAGAGCTGCTGCTTGTAGATCTGGTCGCGGAGGTAGTCCCAGTATGCGGCGTAAGTGCCGGTGGCATCATAGTCGATGTTCTGGATGAACTGGGAAAGGGCCTCGCGGCTGAACTCGCCGTTCTCGTCGAGGAATGCAGACTGGGAGCTGAGCACCGGGGAGATGTTGGCGCCCTGGGTGAGGTCGTACATTTCCTGGTCGCCTACTGCGATGCCGGCATCAGCTGCCTTGGGCTCGAACACGTAGCGGTCGAAATAATTCTGCCAGGTGTAGTCGCGCACCTGCGAGAGCTGCTCCTCTGAAGAGAGGCTCTGGCCATAAAGCGACTCGAACAGATTCTTGTTCTGCTCAACAGCGGTGTAATAATCTTGATAAGTGATTGATTTGCCATTCATCGAACCCACCTTGTTGTCAGCAGACATTCTCTGGAAAGTGGTCGAAAGGGTTGAGGGATCGATAATGAAAGATAATAGCGAAAGCGCTATAAGGATTGTTATGAACACTCCGAGTTTTACGCGGATGTTTTCAAGTACAGCCATCTATTAGTTAAGTTTAAGTTTTAATATTTTCATTTACAGCGGCTTATAAGCCTGTTTGCGCCAACTACAGCACACACAAGGACGCAAAAGTAAACAAAAATACTCTATTTAGATGCTTAATTTGTTAAAAACGTTGCAGCGGACCGACAAAATTAACGCTGTCGAAATAGAACCAGGTGCTGTCGCGGTCGATGCCGTAAGAATCGAAGGGGTGGCGGATAATCGCGTTTTCGGCTTTTTCGTCGGATTCCATGCCGTAGCCCTGCATCAGACCCTGGGGAGAATACATCTGGATGAAGCAGTCGGTGTAGATTTTTTTGGCGTCGCGGTCCCAGTAGATGGTGTCGGTGAGGGAATGCTCGCCCTTGGTGTGGTTCTGGATGTGCACATTGCCGAAGGCAAGCCACTGCTCCTGCCCCGTGACAGTGTTGTGGCGGGCTCCGTCGGCATTGATCTGCGTCTCGAGCAGCCCGTCGGCCGAGTATCCGAGCACTTCGAACCCCTCGCTGTAAAGTTCGTAAGCGTGGGTGACTCCTGACGTGTCCTTGTATTCGAAGCGCTCCATGCGCCCGGCGCGCATATCGTATGTGAGGTCGTCACGCTCGAAACGGCGTGCGACCATCCCCTCCACCGTCTGTACCGGAACCACGGAGAAATCGATGGGGGGATTATCAACATCGGTGCCTTTGCACGAGGCAAGGGCACCGATGATCAATATTATGAAAACTGTCCTTTTCAATTATTTGAGAGTACGGACTGTTGTGCTTTCACGCATGCCACCGCAAGATACGGTGTAGCCGTTGCCGTCCTGCACGTCATACATGAAGGCGTCGGCCTGCTGAGGGAAGTAGCGGCGGTACTGGGCTGAGAGCTCGTTGGCCTCTGAGGCAAGGCTCGGATCTGCGCTGGCGGCTTTGTTCATATAGTCGACGGCAACCCAGTATTTGGCGCGCTTCTCAAGCTCGTTGCCACCGCAGGGAACGCTGGCCCAGATGGTGCCGAGCAGAAGGTTGCACTTGCCGGCGAGCTTCGGGTTGAGCTCGATGGCTTTCTTGGCTGCGCTGGCGGCCTCTGAGTATTTCTGCTGTTTCTTGAAGTAGAATGAACCGAGCTCGAAGCAGTAGTCGGCGGCCTTGGTCATGTCGTCGCCGCAACGCTCGATGGCGTCAACCAGGGTAGCAGCTGCCTCTTCGTTCTTGTCGCGTGAAGAGTAGAGCTTGTAGAGGTAGTATGCGGTGCTGGCGCTAGGCTCGATGCCGTGCAGTTTCTCAACTGCTGCGAGGTAGAGGTCGCTGTCGAGGCACTCGCTGTTGCCGAGGAGCTTCACGATGGTGTTGAGGGTAGCCTTGTCGTCAGGGTTGGCCTCATAGCGAGGGGTGAAGAGGGCGACGAGGTTGTCGCAAGATGCAACGCCGGACTCGCCGAGCTTGTTCTCGATGTCCTGCTTAGCGCCGACCAGCTGGCCGACAACTTTCTCGTCAGTATTCTCGGCGAGAGCTGTCTCGATGTGGCCTGCGATGTCGGTATAGGTGTTCATCAGGACCTCAGGCTCGATCAGGCCGTTCTTGTAGAGATCCACGCCGGTCTGCATGTAAGTGGCAAGAACCATGGGGGAAGTCTTTGAACCAACCATATCGACAACCCTCTTAAGATGGTTGAACAGCACGAGCGGCTCGTTGCTTCTCCATTTGTAGTTGACCATGTCGATGGCCTTGTTGTTCATAGAGGTGATGGCGTTCTTCGGGTAAGCCTCAGCGCGTACGTCGTAGAGATTTACGAGAGAGTCGAGGATCTCGCTCCTGCGCTGTGCGTCCTTAGCCTGGGTGTATGCCCAGCGCATAAGCCTGGCGCCATCGATAAACATGTTCTGGCTCGCAGCAGGAGGGCATTTGGCGATAGCCTTCCTCCAGGGAGAAATAGCGTCGGCCATATCGTTCTGCTGGAGATATTGCCTGTAGTAGTTGAGGTTCGTAACGCAATCGACACTGTCCTGTCCGGTTCCGTATTTACCCTGCGCGAAAGCAGGAAGGAAGGCCATCAGTGCCAGAATTAATGTTGCTAACTTTTTCATCGTCGTTATGGTTATTGGACAAATTTAATAAATAGTCTTAGTTGTACAAAACTTTCTGGAACCACAGGTCATAGAGGTTGAGTCCCATAGAAATCTTCACGTAACGCTCCCGTACGTTGCCGGGGGTGGTGAGGCTGGATACGCCGGCCAGGTTGGTCTGGCCGAGGTCGACGGCGAAGGAAACCGAGGTGCGGCGGTTGTAGACCGGCAGGGCGAAGCCCAGCGTGACGCCGTTGGTGGTAACCTGGTGGCCGTCTATCATTATGTATTGCGTCTTGTGGTAAGCGCCGAGGCGGTATGTCACAGTGCGGAAATAGTAGCGCACGTCATATTTGTTGGGGACGAACTCGAAGCCGGCGTTGAAAGACTGGGCGACGCCCGTCGAGAAGTTTACGCCGGGAGTGGGGTCGAACACGCAGCCGGTCCAGTCCTGGCGGGTGTAGTCGAAGCCGAACATCCACGAATCGGTCTTGCGAACCGTGAAGCCCACCGCAATCTCCTGCGGAATCTTGTATTCTACGGAGTAGCTGTTGTTGAGGGTGGTGTCGGAGTAGTTGCCGCCGCTGGCGTATGCAATGTCGGTGTAGTCACCCTTGAGCGTAGTGCCCAACTTGTATGTTGCTCCGGCGGTGAGGGACAAGCGGTCGCCGAGGGGCTGCTCGTACTGCAGGCCGACCTTGGCGGTGAAGCCGCGGGGCACCACCTTCCATGAGCGGGATGCTGTACGCTGATATTCGTTGGTGTTGAAATCGGTGTTGGTGCTGCGTTTTATCGTACCTATATAAAATATACCGTCAGCTCCGAGGCTCAGACGGTCGAACAGCGTGACGCCGGCTCCCGCGAAAACCTGATTGATACCGCCCTGTCCTGAGCGGAAGTACTGCACGTCACCGAGGGTGGCAAGCACTTCGTCCTTGTTCTCATGGAAAGTAAAGGCATATCCGCTGTTGCTGTACGGCATTACGCCGACCTTGAAGGCGGAATGTTTGTATATCGGGAAGGATGCGACCACGTGGTCGATGTTGAAAAGGTTCTTGGCGCTTCTGGCGAGCTGGCCGTCAGAGTCGGCTCCGGCAAAGATCATGTCTGACTGCTTCACGCCGAAATCCACCATGAAGGCGTCCGCTTCGCGGGCTGTCACGGCGGCCGGGTTCAGAAGGTTGATGAGGCTGGGATCCCGCAGGCCGATGCCGATGCCGCCCATGGCGGAGGTATTCTGGTCGCCCACTGATTCTATCTGGCCTATTCCGAAGAGAGAGTAGGGAGAATAGGCAGAATAGGCTTCCTGCGCCACTGCAGAGAGTGACATCACCAGAACTGCGAGAGATATGAAAAGCTTTTTCATTTTCAGTTTCATAACAATTCTATAACAGCCTCCAAACCTATCAGGACCAGGTCCTGCTCCACTGTCGCCTTGCCGTCCAGAGCCTCCGCGAAGCGGACTGAATTGCCTCCGGTGAGGATCAGCTTGCGGCTCGGATGTGCGGCGACGTAGCCCTTTATCTCAAACACTATGCCGAGAATATTGCCAGCTGCCAGGGCGGTGTCCAGGTCATACCCTATGCAGTCTATGCTGCGGATGTCGTGGCTGTCCAGGAAATCGTCCGGGTTGAGGTAGGGAATCTTGGCGGTGTAGTAGCTCAAGGCGCGGTAGCGGGTGCGCAGGCCCAGCGAGATCGAGCCGCCGCGGTAGTAGGGATAAACCACGTCCGGGGCAGCTGCGTCGCGGGCTGCGTCGATGAATTCCACCGTAGTGGCGGTGCCGAAATCGAACACCAGCTTGTCCTGCAGCGGATAGAGCACTTCGGCTCCGAAGATTGCCGCCATACGGTCGGCGCCCATGCCGAGGGGCATGTGGGCCAGCACGGTCAGCGGGTCGGACGGCGCCGGGGCCTTGCTTTTCAAAAGGTCAGCCACGAATTCCTCGTCGAAATTGACAAAGCGGGCGCACATGCGCTCCAGCTTCTTCTCCAGATATACGCTGCGCTTACGCACGTTACTCAGCACGATAGTGTCGGCCTTGCGGCCTTCCAGGCGCTTGCGCACATAGGAGATGGACTCCTTCTGGGTGGAGAACCTCATCACGTCAGCTCCCGCCAGCCTTTGCGAAGGCTGAGCCGGACAGAAAGCCACTTTGCACGATGTGTTTCCTATGTCGATAAGTATGTTCATAGCTTGGGCTGAACCGCAAATATAATAATTTTTCTATCTTCGCGGGCAAATGACCGAGCCTCAGAACACTTTTTCTCAGGCAAATACCTTTGTCAATCTCGAAACTGTGCGCGGTACGGTTTCGGCGAAGGCCGTTTTTTTCTCAAAAATAGCGAAACAACTGAAAAGCAAAGCCTTGCACCTTGTAGTAATGGAAAGCAAGAAGCAGGCTCTGTTTTTCTCCAGCGACCTTTACAACTTTTTCGGCGACGAATCTGTATTTTTCCTGCCTCTTTCCGGCGGAAAGAACTCCAAAGATTCGCTGAAGGGAGTGTCTGAGAAGGTGCAGCGCACTGCGGCCCTGGCTGCCATTGAAAACTTCTTCAGCAAGACGCCGGCCGACGACCTGCCGCAGCTGCTGGCCTCTACTGTCCGGGTGGACATCCCCGACTCGCTGACGGACCGCAAGACGGGCAGGGACCAGACGGTGGTGGTGACATATCTCGAATCGCTGGCAGAGAAGGTGCTTCGCAAGAAGACCACCCGCGAGAACGTGCTTTCGCTGGCGGTTGGGCAGCACGTCAGCCACGAGACGCTGAAGGAGCTGCTGCAGAGCATCGGCTTCGTAAAGGCTGACTTCGTCACCCGGCCGGGCGAATTCGCGCTCCGCGGCTCAATCATCGACATCTTCTCTTTCGCCGACAACCGGCCCTACAGGCTGGATTTCTTCGGGGACGAGATAGAGAGCATCGCTCATTTCGACGTCGACAGCCAGCGCAGCGCCGACAGTCTGGAGCAGGTGGAGATATGCCCGGACCTTTATGAGAATTTCGCGGAGAAAGACTATGTGGATCTGGCGGAGGTGCTGCCGGGAAAGACCGTGGTGTGGATGGAGAATGACTTCGTGGAGCAAAAGCTCGGTGTGGCGGGGTATGAAAAGCGCATTCTGCCGGCCGAGGTCAAGGCGCTGCCGCAGCCGGTATTCAACAAGAATTTCGAGATACTGGTGCACGACATCGCCGAGAAGCAGGCCCAGGGCTATAAAGTCAATATACTTTCTGTCAATCCCAACCAGGTGTTCCGCATGCAGCAGGTGCTGCGGGAATTCTCATCTTCCCAGGCCATCATACCGCCGGCTTTCATGGACATTTCACTGCATGAAGGCTATGTGGACTGCGTCTCCAAAAACTGCTACTACACCGACCACCAGATATTCGAGCGTTACCACAAGATAAAGGTGCGCCGCGAGGTAGCTCCGGCCGAAAGGCTCACCATAAACGACCTGATGAGCTTCAACATCGGGGACTATGTGGTGCACATCGACCATGGTATCGGGCAGTTCGGCGGCCTCGTCAAGACTGTCATAGGCGACAAGGTGCAGGAGGCGGTGAAGCTCATCTACCGCGACGGCGACGTTATTTTCGTTTCTATCCACGGCATCCACCGCATCAGCAAATACAAATCGGGCGACGGCACTCCCGCCAAGGTCAACAAACTCGGCACCAAGGCCTGGGAAACGCTTAAGCATAAGACCAAGTCAAAGCTGAAGGATATTGCGGCCGACCTCATCAAGCTCTACAGCGAGAGGATGGCCTCCAAGGGTTTCGCTTTCAGCCCCGACAATTATCTGCAGCAGGAGCTGGAGTCTTCATTCATGTATGAAGATACTGTCGACCAGCAGAAAGCCACCGTTGCAGTCAAGGAAGACATGGAGAGTCCGCACCCTATGGACCGCCTTATCTGCGGCGACGTGGGCTTCGGAAAGACTGAAATCGCAGTGAGGGCTGCCTTCAAGGCTGTGTGCGACAGCAAGCAGGTGGCGCTGCTCGTTCCAACCACCATTCTTGCACTGCAGCACTACCAGACGTTCTGCGGTCGTCTCAAGGATTTCCCCTGCAATGTAGAATATGTTAGCCGTCAGAAGACCGCCCAGCAGATGAAGGAAATAGGAGAAAGGCTGGCCGCCGGCAAGATAGATATACTTATAGGTACCCACCGCATCCTCAACAAGAATCTGCATTTCAAGGATCTCGGCCTGCTGATAGTGGATGAGGAGCAGAAGTTCGGCGTGTCTGCCAAAGAGAAACTCCGCAGCCTGCGCAGCAATGTCGATACCCTGACTCTGACCGCCACTCCTATCCCCCGCACCCTGCAGTTCTCGCTGCTTGGCTCCCGCGATCTTTCTATAATAAGCACTCCTCCCCCGAACAGGATTCCCATAGCCACCGAACTGATAGACTTCAATGAAGACACCATCCGCGACATAATCCGCACCGAGGTGGACCGCGGCGGACAGGTGTTCTTCCTGCACAACAAGGTGGAGGACATACTGTCGGTTGAAGATATAATACGGCGCATCTGTCCTGGCATACGTACCTGCGTCGCTCATGGCCAGATGGACGGGGACGAGCTGGAGAAGAGGATAATCGATTTCATCGACGGAGATTATGACGTTCTGATATGCACTACTATCATAGAGAACGGCATCGATATCCCGAATGTCAATACTATTTTGATAAATCAGGCGCAGAATTTCGGTCTGAGCGACCTCCATCAGCTTCGCGGGCGTGTGGGCCGCAGCAACCGGAAGGCTTACTGCTATCTGATAGTGCCGCCGATGACTTCTATCTCTGACGATGCAAGGAGGCGTTTGAGGGCCATCGAGACTTTCAGCGACCTAGGCAGCGGCTTCAATATCGCCATGCAGGATCTGGACATCCGCGGCGCTGGCAATCTGCTGGGTGCCGAGCAAAGCGGCTTCATTGCCGAAATGGGTTTCGAGACTTATCAGAAGATACTGCAGGAAGCTTTGATTGAGGCTCGTTCGGAGGCTGGCGTATATGAAGAATATGAGAGGGCGCTGGAGAAGGCGTCCGAAGCGGAAAACAAGTCTCGCGGCAAGAAAGCTTCTGTACGCACGGAATTCATCTACGACTGTCATATCGACACTGACATCCAGGCTTTGATCCCGGACGATTATATCAATATTCCGGCTGAGAAGATCCGTCTCTACAAGGCTCTGGATTCTATGAAGACTGAGGAAGAGTTGAAGGGGTTCCGGGAGGAGATGGAAGACCGTTACGGACCTATACCTTTCCAGACGGAAGAGCTTATAAATATAATAAGGTTGCGCAGCCTGGCTATTTCGCTCGGTTTTGAGAAGATTGTGCTTAAAAAGGGTATAATGCTGACTTATTTTGTCAGCAACCAGCTTTCAGCATATTACAAATCTGATGTTTTTGCGGCGATTCTGAATTTCATCCAGAGGCCGGGGCTGAATTTCTCTCTTACCGAGAAAGACAACAAGCTGTATATGAAATCTTCGCCTGTAAAAACTATTTCACAGGCTGTGGCTCTTTTACAGAAAATAAACGAGAATATTTAGAATAGGCTGCCTGAGCCTTCTCTGCTGCCGCGAGTAAGGCCGAGGTGGGAATATGCCAGGGCTGTGGCTTCCCTTCCGCGTGGTGTGCGGTTTATGAAGCCTTCTTTTATAAGGAAGGGCTCATATACTTCTTCGAGAGTGCCGACATCTTCGCTTATTGCAGTTGCTATCGTACCTGCTCCTACCGGACCGCCATTGAATTTCTCTATAATGGTAGTCAGAATCTTGTTGTCAATAGCATCAAGTCCGCGCTTGTCGATATTCAGGGCGTCAAGAGTTATTCTAGTTATTTCAAGGTCGATACTTCCGCTGCCTTTCACCTGTGCGAAGTCTCTTACGCGGCGCAGCAAGCTGTTTGCTATTCGCGGTGTGCCGCGGCTGCGGAGGGCAATTTCACGTGCTGCAGCTGCATCGATACCGATACCCAATATCTCGGCACTTCTTGTAACAATATTTGAAAGCACATCGCTGTCATAGTATTCGAGATGCTCCTGGATTCCGAATCTTGCTCTCAGAGGAGATGTAAGAAGGCCGCTGCGGGTGGTTGCTCCGATCAGTGTGAAAGGATTCAGATTAATCTGCACACTGCGGGCTCCGGGACCCTTGTCAATCATTATGTCTATGACATAGTCTTCCATCGCTGAATACAGATATTCTTCAACGACTGGACTAAGACGATGTATTTCATCAATAAACAGAACATCTCCAGGCTCCAGCGATGTCAGAAGACCTGCCAGATCACCAGGCTTGTCAAGCACCGGTCCTGAAGTAATCTTCATGTTGACACCCAGTTCATTGGCTACAATATGCGCAAGAGTAGTCTTACCCAAACCCGGAGGACCGTGGAACAAGATATGGTCCAGCGCCTCACCCCTCATCATGGCAGCCTTCACATATATAGAAAGCTTCTCAATAATCTGCTGCTGCCCATGAAAAGACGTAAAATCCTGCGGCCTTATCTTATTGTCGAAGTCCTTATCCTTAACCTGCGACTCCTCCCTCGGATTATAATACTCAATAGCCATACTGCATGTCTTGACTCACAAATTTACTAATTATTGATATACAATCTATAATAAATACCTGCTGTTTGAGCGTGATTTATAAAGTGCTGTTATTTAAAGAATAATGTAATGTCCTACCCCATATTTTGAGTGGTAGATCATTTTATATCAACATTATTTTCAATCAATTACAAATCACGCAAGAAGCGCAGATGCTGAAGGAAAGCAAGGTCTCCGCTAGCGGCTGATGCCGCCGATTCGTCATCGCTACGCGATAACTCGTATCCAGCAGCCACCTCCGTTACAGACTTCGTCTGTTTCCTCAGACCTTCTTTCCTTTGAAATGACTGCCATGGTCAGCAAATATTCCCTTAATCTTGCTGACTAAGGCAGCAAAACTAGCAAATGTGAGAAAAACAACGCCTTGGTCAGTAAGAATCTGCCATTTCTTCCCGACCAAGGCAAAACCAAAGGGACTGAGTGGGGCTGGCCGCCCACGGCGCGCAGAGTGGGAGGGGCCCGACGAATGCGAGTTCTGCGTAGCAGGACGATGCAGGCGTTGGGAGGGATTGGAGTGAGCGAAGCTCACGGAACCCCCGAAGCCCCTTTCTTTCCTTTGCATCATCTTTCAACAATCAATAATTATTATTTATATTTTTTTAAAAAAGATTTATGATATTCATTATTGGATGTTGAAAGTGTTTATAAATGATTAAAACAGCTTTGGAGATATTTGTAGAGACGATTTTTGTTATTATTGATGTTGATTGCAGTGTTTATAAATATCAATAACTTGATTTTACTTTCTGAAGGATATTTTTATGTTGTTGAAAAGTCTGAAATTTTATAAGAAAATATCCACATAATATCAGCATCCTTTTAACAACTAATCAACGAATATTAAAACAAAAGGGCAGAAAAACTCCTGCCCTTTCATCTATTAAAAACATACGTTCTAATCTTTGAACTTAGCCTTCAGGAACTCCCTGTTCAGACGAGCAATATGACTCACACTGATCTTCTTGGGACACTCCATCTCACAGGCACGAGTATTAGTGCAGGCACCAAAACCAAGCTCATCCATCTTAGCCACCATAGCCTTCGCACGACGCGCACCCTCAACTTTACCCTGAGGCAGCAAAGCCAGAGAACTTACCCTTGCAGCAACAAACAACATAGCCGAACCATTCTTGCAAGTAGCAGCGCAGGCACCACAGCCGATGCAGGCAGCAGCATCCATACTCTCCTCAGCATTATCCTTATTTACAGGAATAACATTGGCATCCGGAACACCACCCGTATTGACATTGATGAAACCACCAGCCTGCAGAATCTTATCGTATGCACGACGATCTACGACCAGGTCTTTGATAATAGGGAAACCACTGTTGCGCCAAGGCTCGATAGTAATGGTACTGCCATCCTTGAACTTGCGCATATACATCTGGCAGGTAGTAACGCCGCTCTCAGGACCATGTGCACGACCATTTATATACAGAGAACATGCACCGCAGATACCTTCGCGGCAGTCATGGTCGAAACTTACAGGACCCTCGGCACTCTTGCAACCTTTGCTGAAAGAAACAGGATCGATATCTGCGTTCACAAGTTTCTCGTTGAGAATATCGAGCATTTCGAGGAAAGAAGTATCAGGCGAGATGCCGTCAATGTCGTAAGTCTCGAAATGACCTTTAGCCTTAGCGTTTTTCTGACGCCATATTTTCAATGTGAATTTCATAGTTCCTTAGTCTTTATAGTTACGGGTTGCAACTGTGCAATATTTGAATTCAAGCGGTTCTTTATGAAGCTCCGGATCTTTGTCCTCGCCCTTGTACTCCCAGGCAGCAACATACATGAAGTTCTTGTCGTCACGCTTGGTCTCGCCGTCCTCAGTCTGCATCTCCTCGCGGAAATGACCGCCGCAAGACTCCTTGCGGTTCAAAGCGTCGATAGCCATCAGTTCGCCGATTTCGAGGAAGTCAGCAACACGCAGAGCCTTCTCAAGCTCCTGGTTGAAATGAGAATTCTCGCCGTCAACGAAAACATTAGTCCAGAATTCTTTCTTAAGAGCCCTGATCTCTTCGATAGCCTTCTTCAAGCCAGCCTCGTTGCGGGCCATTCCGACATTGTTCCACATAATGAGACCAAGCTCCTTGTGGATGCTGTCGACAGTACGTTTACCCTTGATAGAGAACAGCTTGTCAATCTTCTCCTTCACAGCCTTCTCAGCTTGCTCGAACTCCGGAGCGTTGGTGTCAACCTTGGGCTCCTGGATCTTCTTGGCCAGATAGTCGCCGATAGTGTAAGGAAGGATGAAATAACCGTCGGCCAGACCCTGCATGAGGGCAGAAGCGCCGAGGCGGTTTCCACCGTGGTCAGAGAAGTTGGCTTCGCCGATGGCGTAGAGGCCGGGGATGGTGGTCTGCAGGTTGTAGTCAACCCAGAGGCCGCCCATGGTATAGTGGATGGCCGGGAAAATCATCATAGGCTCCTTGTAAGGATCTACGTCGTTGATTTCCTCGTACATCTGGAAGAGGTTTCCATATTTCTCCTCGATGTATGCACGGCCTTTCTGCTCCATGCAGGTCTTGAAATCGAGGAACACGGCCAGACCCTGCTCGTTTACGCCGTAGCCGGCATCGCAGCGCTCCTTGGCTGCCCTTGAAGCCACGTCGCGGGGAACGAGGTTTCCGAAGGCAGGATATCTGCGCTCGAGGTAGTAGTCGCGGTCTTCTTCAGCGATGTCGCTGGGTTTCTTGGTGCCTTTGCGGATGGCTTCCACATCTTCCAGCTTCTTGGGAACCCAGATGCGGCCGTCGTTACGCAGCGACTCTGACATAAGGGTCAGCTTGCTCTGCTGGTCGCCGTGAACCGGGATGCAGGTCGGGTGGATCTGTGCGAAGCAGGGGTTTGCGAAGCAGGCACCCTTGCGGTAGCACTGCATTGCGGCAGAACCGTTGCTGTTCATGGCGTTGGTGCTGAGGAAGTAGGTGTTTCCATAGCCGCCGGTGGCCAGAACCACTGCATGTGCGCCGAAACGTTTGATTTCGCCGGTGGTGAGGTCGCGGGCGATGATGCCTTTGGCTTCGCCGTTTATAACGACGAGGTCGAGCATCTCATGCCTCGGGAAGCTCTGCACCTTGCCTTTAGCAACCTGGCGGTTGAGGGCGGCGTATGCTCCGAGAAGCAGCTGCTGGCCGGTTTGGCCGCGGGCATAGAAGGTACGGCTTACCTGAGCACCTCCGAAAGAACGGTTGTCGAGCAGTCCGCCGTAATCCCTTGCGAAAGGAACGCCCTGCGCTACGCACTGGTCAATGATGTTGTTGCTCACTTCAGCCAGACGGTAGACGTTGGCCTCACGGCTGCGATAGTCACCGCCCTTGATGGTGTCGTAGAAAAGACGGTAGATGGAGTCATTGTCGTTCTGGTAGTTCTTGGCGGCGTTGATACCTCCCTGGGCTGCGATTGAGTGGGCGCGGCGGGGAGAGTCGCTGATGCAGAAAATCTTGACGTTGTATCCAAGTTCTCCAAGGGTGGCGGCGGCTGATGCGCCTCCGAGTCCGGTGCCGATGACGATTATGTCGAGTTTTTTCTTGTTGGCAGGGCTGACGACTTTGATGTGCGCCTTATGGTTGGTCCATTTTTCTGCCAACGGTCCATCGGGGACTTGTGATTTCAATTCGATCATTTATGATTGTTTTAGTTGGTATTTCGATTCTTACAAATATCCGTACTTTTTTTGAATAATTTGTAATTTTGCGGCGATAAAAAATACCGATATGGAATTTTTTGCAACGGCCGGCAATGTTCCCGTCCACATCAATGACTCAGGAAAGGGTGAAAAGACGCTTATCCTGCTTCACGGTTATCTTGAAACGATGTATGTGTGGAACGAATTTGCCGATGTTCTCAAGGATTTCTGCAGAGTAATTACTATCGATCTTCCGGGCCACGGGTTGTCTAGCGGCGCTCCTGTGAATACCATGGATTTCATGGCGACTACGGTTAAGGGTGTGCTGGACAAATGTGGTGTGCAGAAGGCTTTTGTGGGTGGCCATTCTATGGGTGGCTATGCTGCTCTGGCGTTCTGCAGGTTGTTTCCGGAGTGTGTGGAGGGACTGATGCTGATCCACAGCAATCCTTACCCTGATCCGGCTGCGAAGGCAGCGGACCGGGCACGTGAGATTGAGGATATCCGTGCCGGCAGGCTTATGTCGATTGCGGAGGCTTCGGTGCCGAAGATGTATTATGCTGAGAATCTTAGGCGCTGCGATGACAAGATTATTGAGACTATCGAGCTTTGTGATACGCATGATCCGGAGGGTATTGTTTCTTGCCTGAAGGGTATGATGCAACGTGGTGACAGTTGTGATCTCATGGCGAATCCGCTGATGCCGGTTCTGGCGATCATGGGTGATCACGATAATTTCATGCCGATGGAGAAGATCGCCGAGATGAAGGATTCTTTCCCGAAGGTGCGCTTTGAAATTGTCCCAAACAGCGGCCACAATTCTTTCATCGAGCAGCCGGATACTGTCGTATCGATAGTTAAATCCTTTATGTTAAGCTAAGGAAAGCAAGGCGTTCGGGAAGCTCACTCGCTTACGCTCGTTCGTACCCCCCTACTGCCTACTTTACTGGGGCTCTGCCCCAAACCCTGCCGCTTCGGCCTGCTATCAGCACATGCTACCCTCTCGGCCTCCGCTAGCGGCTGATGCCGCCAGTTCGTCCTACTTACGCAGAACTCGTATTCAGCAGGCCACCCCCCGTTACAGACTTCGTCTGTTTCCTCCTTTTCGCTCGAGAGAGGAAACCAGTTTCCTCTCTGCTCGCTCTCGCGTCGGTTCCCTGGCCGGGGTGGCCATGTTCCCTCACACCTTCTTTCCTTAGCCAACAAAGATTTGTGGAGCATCTGCGCAAGGTCTGCTAAAAAGGCGCAAGCCTTGCGCGCCATTATTTTGTAAACCTTTGAATTTAAACAAGTTGAGAATTTTAGGTGTACAAGGTCTGCGTTATTTTAACAGACCTTGTGCGCTAAGACCTTTTTCGGGTGATATGGCTGAGGCCGTTATCTAATTTATTGTGTATCTTTGTGACTGATATGGATACGGGCGTATTGGCAGCGGTTATAAGGGACAAGGACAGTGAGCGGACGGCTACTGAGTACCTTGATGAGCTCGAATTCCTGGCTTTGACGGCCGGGGTGACGACGCTGCGCCGTTTTACACAGCGTCTGGACCATCCCAACACGCGCTTCTATTTCGGCACCGGCAAGCTCGAGGAGATCAAGCAGTATGTTCAGGAGCACGAGGTGGATTACATCATTTTCGACGATGAGCTGACGCCTTCGCAGATGCGCAATATCGAGAAGGAGACGAAGGTCAATGTTATTGACCGTACGGGTCTGATTCTCGACATTTTTGCACAGAGGGCTGCTACGGCATACGCCAAGACTCAGGTAGAGCTTGCGCAATATCAGTATCTATATCCGCGTCTGACGGGTATGTGGACACACCTTGAGCGTCAGCGTGGTGGTATCAACATGAGGGGACCGGGTGAGAGCCAGCTGGAGACTGACCGCCGTATCGTCCTCGACAAGATTACGCGCCTGAAGGAGCAGCTGCGCAAGATCGACAGGCAGATGGAGTCGCAGCGCGGCAATCGCGGTTCGATGGTGCGTATTTCGCTGGTGGGCTATACCAATGTGGGCAAGAGTACGCTCATGAATCTGCTGGCGAAGAGCAATGTCTTTGCTGAGAACAAGCTGTTTGCGACGCTTGATACTACTGTCCGCAAGGTTGTAATCGAGAATGTGCCTTTCCTGCTGAGCGATACTGTCGGGTTTATCCGCAAGCTGCCGACGCAGCTGATTGAGTCTTTCAAGAGTACTCTGGATGAGGTGCGGCAGAGTGATATCCTGATGCATGTGGTGGATATTTCGCATCCTGGTTTTGAGGATCAGATTGCGACTGTGGAGCGGACGCTGCGGGATATAGGGGCTGGCGACAAGCCTTGTCTGATGGTGTTCAATAAGATTGATGCTTATCAGCATGAGGAGTATGATGAGTTCAGTCTGGATGAGAAGTCGCTGCGCAATTATACTCTGGAGGAGATGAAGAGTATGTGGATTGCGAAGGAGCATACGCCTTGCATTTTTATCAGTGCCAAGGAGAAGATCGGCATCGAGAAGCTCCGCAATGACATCTACAAGATGGTCAGTGAAATTCACGCTGGCCGTTATCCTTTCAATAATTTTCTCTGGTAAAAGAAAAGAGAGGCTCATTTCTGGGCCTCTCTTTCATTGCTAGTGGTAAGAGTACTAGCGGAGCTGGAAAATCACGGGGAAGGTGTAAGTTACGCGGACAGGTTTGTCACGCTGCATACCCGGTTTCCATTTCGGAGAGCTAGAAACCACCCTGACGGCCTCCTTGTCGAGTGATGAGTCCACGCCACGGAGCACCTTGACGTCACTAACTGAACCGTCGGTGTTAACCGTGAACTGGAGAGTTACACGACCCTGGATACCGTTTTCCTTGGCAATCTCGGGATACTCGAGACGAGAGTTAACCCATTTAGAGAAGGTGTTTGCATCACCACCCTGGAAAGTAGGTTTGTTCTCAACCAATGCGAACGGAATGGCTTCTTCTTCAACCTCTTCCTCCTCAACGGTCTCGATATAGTCCATGATTTCTACACCAAGAGTGGCGTCATCCTCGAATGAGAACACAGCGTCATCAACCTGGATGTTATCATCAACGATATCGATAGCATCTGAAAGGACAGGGATCTTAGGCATCTCAGGCGGAGGAGTTTGCTCTTCCTGAGTAATAGGGATGATTTCTTCCTCGATGATAACAGACTCCTGCTGATCGAAGATAGATTCTTTTTTCTCTTTGCTCTGCCATTCAAAGGCCAGCAGCACGAGACCCAGAACAACGATGAAACCGATCTCGCGGAACAGTGTCACGGTCCTGGAAAGGTCTGCTTTAGGTGATTTCTTAACTTCCATCTTATCTAATTTTTTTCTTTTTCTAAAATTGTACGGTGTGTAAAGTTAGAAAGAAAAATTTTTTCAACAAAATTATTGTTGATAAAATGTGTTGAGAAGTTACCCGTCGTTATTTAACGAGGTTCATGTCCTTGAGCACCTTGTTAGTCTTTGAGACAGCCTCAGCGCTCTTTGCAAAAGCAGCTTTTTCTTCTTCGTTAAGTTCAATTTCTACAACCTTCTCTACACCGTTCTTGCCGAGTACGGCGGGAACGCCGATGCAGATGTCGTTCTGGCCGAATTCGCCTTCGAGAGCTGTGCAGCACGGGAAAATCTTCTTCTGGTCGAGGATGATGCTCTTGACCATAGTGGCTGCTGCAGCACCGGGGCCGTACCATGCGCTGGTTCCGAGAAGGCCGGTGATAGTTGCTCCGCCAACCATTGTGTCGGCAACGACCTTGTCAGCTGCTTCCTTGCTGAGGAGCTTGGTGACAGGCTGTGACTTGTAAGTGGCTTTGCTGATCAGAGGGATCATGGTGGTGTCGCCGTGGCCGCCGATTACGATGCCTTCAACGTCGCTCGGGGCTGCGCCGAGAGCCTGGCTGAGGTAGTAAGTGAAGCGGCTGCTGTCGAGCTGGCCACCCATACCCATAACTTTGTTCTTAGGCAGACCTGAGGTCTTGTAAGTCAGATAAGTCATGGTGTCCATCGGGTTGGCGATGATGATGAAAATTGCGTCGGGAGAATACTGGAGAGCATTCTTCATAACGGAATTAACAATGCCTGCATTTACGCCGATGAGCTCTTCGCGGGTCATGCCGGGTTTGCGCGGAATACCAGAGGTGATGAGAACGACGTCTGAGCCGGCCGTTGCTGCATAGTCGTTGGTCACGCCTTTGATGCGGCAGTCAAAGCCATAGAGCTTGGCGGTCTGCATCATGTCGATGGCCTTGCCTTCTGAAAGGCCTTCCTTGATATCAATCAATACGATGTCGCTTACACAGTTGAGGTGAGCGATTGCATTTGCGCAGGTGGCACCCACATTCCGGCGCCGATGACAGTTACTTTATACATATTCAAACTTTCTTTTGTTTATCGATTTTTAATTTGTTATCAACCCTTTTTGTGCTTTCAACCCTTGTCAAAAAATTATTACTTTTGCACAAATCTGAATACTTATAATTCAGAAGGGCAAATATACAAAACTATTCTAAAGTTAAATCAAAGTATTAATGATCTGTTTCTTTTCGGAAGACATTACTTTCAATCTTCGTTCCAAACTCGTTGTCAAGAGATGGTTAAAAGAGATTGCGGCGCGCGGCGGATACACTGTCGGCGACATCAATTATATCTTCTGCAGCGACGCCTATCTTCTTGAAATGAACAAGCAGTATCTCGGCCACGACTATTACACCGACATCATCACCTTCGACAACCGGGAAGATCCTGAATCAAAGAGGGTAGACGGCGACATCTTCATCAGCGTCGACACCGTCCGCGCCAACGGCGAGGAATACGGCGAAGGATTCGACCGCGAGCTGCACCGCGTCATTGCGCACGGCCTGCTCCACCTCACCGGCTATGACGACCTCACCGAGGCTGAACAGAAACGGATGCGCGCCGCCGAGAACGACGCCCTTGCCCTGCTTGACGAGATCAAGACCCAGAAATGACCTTTGACTACGACATAATAGTTGTTGGAGCCGGTCATGCCGGATGCGAAGCTGCCACCGCCGCGGCGCGGATGGGGGCCCGCGTGCTTCTGGTGACGATGGACATGAGGAACATCGCCCAGATGAGCTGCAACCCGGCCATCGGCGGAATAGCTAAAGGTCAGATAGTCAGAGAAATAGACGCATTGGGCGGTTTTTCCGGCATAGTGACGGACCGCAGCACCATCCAGTTCCGCATGCTCAATATGAGCAAAGGCCCGGCCATGTGGAGCCCCCGTGCGCAGTGCGACAAGACCCTCTACACTCTGAACTGGAGGCAAGTGCTGGAGAACACTGAAAACCTCGACATCTGGCAGGATGTAGTCACCAGACTGACCATCCGCGACAAGAAGATATATGGTGTGGAAACGCAGCTTGGCACTTCGTTCAGCGCCCGGGCCGTCATCATCACCGCCGGAACATTCCTAAACGGCAAGCTTTTCATCGGCCAGCAGACAACTGTGGGCGGCCGCATAGGAGAACTGTCGAGCTTCGGGCTTGGAGAGCAGCTGGCCGCCGAAGGCATCAAGGTGGCCCGCATGAAGACCGGCACTCCGCCGAGGATCGACACCCGCTCCATCGACCTGTCTTCACTCACCGTTCAGAAGGGTGATGAGAACCCCGCGCGCTTTTCTTTCATGCCGGAACCTTCCGCCATCCAGGCTAAGGGTGTCCAGAAAGACTGCTACATAGTCCACACCAACGAGAGAGTGCATGAGATCCTTCGCAGCGGCTTCGACCAGAGTCCGCTCTTTACCGGCAAGATTGTCGGCATCGGTCCGCGCTACTGCCCGTCTATCGAAGACAAGCTCC
>JAFZVU010000001.1 GCA_017617655.1 Bacteroidales bacterium | reverse complement strand
TGGGCGGCCAGAGCGAATACAGCGTGTTCGAGTTGGTGCGTGACCCGTGGCTGCCCTTCGTCTATGCCGGTATCTTCATGATGCTGGCGGGAGCCGCGTGCCAATGGTTAAGTAAGGACTCCCTAGCCTCCTTTCGGGGGAACAAATAGTAAATGAAAGATGATGGATTGGAATAGTCTTTGGCTCTTTTCCTTGCCGGCGTGGATTTGCTGGCTGACGGCGGCGCTGCTCTCTCTGCGAGGTGGCTGGCGGCGGTCGGTCTATCTGCTGACCATCGTTGGACTGCTCATCTTCGGTGCTTACATTGCCTTGATGTGGATCTCGCTGCAGCGGCCTCCATTGCGCACGATGGGTGAGACACGGCTTTGGTACTCTTTCTTCCTGCCTCTTGTCGGACTGATCACTTACAGCCGCTGGCACTACCGGTGGATTCTGTCGTTCAGCACTTTGCTCAGCGGCGTCTTCATCTGCATCAATCTGCTGAAGCCTGAGATACACAGCAAGCTGATGATGCCTGCCCTGCAGAGCCCGTGGTTCGCTCCGCACGTCATCATCTATATGTTCGCCTATGCCCTGATGGGAGCCGCTGTGCTGATGGCCCTCTGGCAGCTGCTGGGCAAGCAAGACCAATTGCCGGCCATCGACAACCTGACGCGCGTCGGCCTTTCCTTTATCACCGTGGGGATGCTCTTCGGAGCGCTCTGGGCAAAGGAGGCATGGGGAACCTACTGGTCGTGGGACCCGAAGGAGACCTGGGCCGCGGCGACCTGGCTCTGCTATCTGGTTTACCTGCACCTGCGCCGTGCACGTCCCGCCGACGTCAGTCCGGCCCTGCTCTGGCTGATTTTCTGTTTTCTCTGCCTCCAGATATGCTGGTGGGGCATCAATTATCTCCCGTCGGCACAGGGAACGAGCATACATACATACGGAAGTTGATTACTTATACCTAAATTATTTATTATCGCTATGGTAAAGCATGTCATTTTATGGCGACTGAGGGAAGACCTCACCGCCGAAGAGAAGGAAACAGTGAAGCGCGACATCAAGACCGGTCTGGAAGGCTTGTTCGGCCGCATCCATGGGCTGATCTACATTGAGGTCATCGTGGATGGACGTCTGGATTCGTCCAACGCCGATGTGATGCTGGACTGCACATTCACCGACGAGGCTGCCCTCCGCGCCTATGCAGTACACCCCGACCACGTTGCGGTTGCCGACAGCAAGGTCCGGCCCTACACCAGTCTGCGCGTGTGTCTGGATTATGAAGTAGATTAACATCGACATTTCGATATTTCGACATAACGACATTTCGCAAAAAAAAGAATACTATGAAAGGAATTGTTCTGGCCGGAGGCTCCGGCACCCGGCTCTATCCCATCACGAAGGGCATCAGCAAGCAGCTCATGCCCATCTATGACAAGCCCATGATCTACTACCCCCTCAGCGTCCTGATGCTGGCGGGCATACGCGACATCCTCATCATCTCCACGCCCTTCGACCTGCCAGGCTTCCGGCGCCTCCTGGGGGACGGCTCCGACTACGGCGTCCACTTCGAGTATGCCGAACAGCCTTCGCCCGACGGACTGGCGCAGGCCTTCACCATCGGCGCGGACTTCGTGGGCGACGACTGCGCTTGCCTCGTCCTGGGCGACAACATCTTCCAGGGCAACGGGTTCAGCGCCATGCTCCGCGAGGCCGTCCGCACCGCCGAGCAGGATCAGAAAGCCACCGTCTTCGGCTACTGGGTGAACGACCCGGAGCGCTACGGCGTGGCCGAGTTCGACAAGCAGGGCAACTGCCTCTCCATCGAGGAGAAGCCGGCCAACCCCAAGAGCAACTACGCCGTCGTCGGACTCTACTTCTATCCGAACAAGGTCCTCGAGGTTGCGCGCAACATCAGGCCCAGCGCTCGCGGCGAGTACGAGATTACGACCGTCAACCAGAAATTCCTGGAGGACGGCGAGCTGAAGGTGCAGACCCTGGGCCGCGGCTTCGCATGGCTCGACACCGGCACGTTCGACTCTCTCTCCGAGGCGTCCACCTACATCGAGGTCCTCGAGAAGCGCCAGGGACTCAAGGTCGGCTGCCTCGAAGGCATCGCCTACCGCAAGGGATGGATCACGGAGGAGCGCATGCGCCAGCTCGCCCAGCCCATGCTCAAGAACCAGTACGGCCAGTACCTGCTCAAGGTCATCGAGGACGTCAAGCGCTTCGGCACCGGCAGCGACGATTTCTGAGGGAATGGATGGTTCTTAGTATCGTATATATATTATAATGTATATAGTACGCGCATTCGTTTTTCTTCTGGTATGCCTGTTTTTCGCGTCCTGCCGCAGGAATGCCGGGCCGGTTATCCGCCGGGCAGAACTGCTGATGCAGGATGAGCCCGACAGTGCACTTCACCTGTTGCAGAGCATCAACCGCCGTAAACTTTCCGGCGAGACGCTTGCCCGCTATGCCCTTGTCTATTCCATTGCTCAGGACAAGAGCGGGATTGACGTGGCGAGCGACTCCCTGCTCCGCATTGCCTACAATTACTACAGCCGCCATCCCGAGGACTCCCTTTATGCCCGCTGCCAGTATTACATGGGGCGGTACTACATAATGGCCGACAGCTCAAAGCTGGGCGAGGACTGCCTGCGCACTGCGGCTCGCACCGCAGAGGAGCGTGGAGAATACTACACCTATTATCTTGCCCTCAACAAGCTGGCCAAACAAATCAGGTACTCCGATGCAACTCTAGCTGTGAAGTATAGCAAAAAGGCTTTTCAGGTCTATTCCGAGCACTGTCCTCCCATCGTCATGAACAAGATTCTCCTTTTGCAGAGCATCGGTGATGCCTACATGCTGACCGAAAAGGAAGACTCTGCCCTCTACTACATGGACATGGCCCTTGATGAGGCAAAAGCGGCAGACGATTCCACCCTAATAGGTGCTGTATTGCAGGGAAAATCACTGCTTTACACCAAACGGGACGATTACCATCAGGCGCTGTCCCTGGTAAAAGTGGCATGGGACATATCTCCGGCAAAGAGCATCAATCTCGCAACCCGTTTGGCAAGTTGCTATGCCGATGCTGATTCAGCACAGCAGGCTCGGGAATTGTATGCGGTGATTGTCCGCATCGGCAATTATGGAAAACAATATTTGGCGTACAAGAATCTGGCAACCTTGGCAGCAAAGGACAATGATGCATCCGCGTTTATGGCATATTCCGACTCCGCCTACGCGTGTATGGAAGCGATGTACACGCAGGCTTTGCAAACCAAATCGGACTATTTCCAAGACCTGATACGCCTGGAGAAGGAAAACCGACGACAGGAGGCGGAAATCTATCACAAAAGGATGTTCATCCTGTGTTGCCTCATGCTACTGACCGTTGTGGTCATGATAGGCATCTATGTCTATATTAATATAAGGAATAAGGCCAAGCGCAAGCTGGAGGTCGAGCGGGAACAACATCGGCTTCAAGAGCAGTTCGCGCGCGAGCAGCACAAAAGGGAACTGGCATACAAGAATTCCCAACTTGCCATGATGCGGAAAATGGTGATGGAAAAGTACGATTTCCACAAAAGGATTGAGGAACGGAACCGGAGCGGCAAGCACATCACCCTTGCCCCAGAAGACTGGAAGGAGATATCAGCCTTCCTTGATGTCACAAGCGATGGCTTCCCGAAGCGTTTGAAAGAAACCTATCCCAAACTTCAGGAGAAGGACTATCAGTTCTGCATGCTGGTCCGTCTGGGCTTCTCCATTAAGAGCCTGGCCAATATCTATGGCATTGCCGAGGTTTCCCTGAAGCAGAAACTTGTAACTTACAAAGAGCGGCTTGACATCCCTGACAAAAGC
>JAFZVU010000065.1 GCA_017617655.1 Bacteroidales bacterium | reverse complement strand
CGTTCATGCTGGTGGCGTCGATGAATCCCTGCCCCTGCGGATACTACGGGGACCCTTCGGGCCGCTGCAGATGTACCCAGAGTATGGTGGACAATTACATGGCGCGCATCTCCGGGCCTTTGATGGACCGCATCGACATGCACATTTTCGTCGACAGGGTGTCGGCGGAGGATCTGACGGCCGGCGGGGCGGCGGAGCCCAGCAGTGTGATGACCGGGAGGGTGGCGGAAGCCCGCAAGCTGCAGTCAGAAAGGTTCAGGAAAGAGACGGGCGTTTTCACCAATTCCAGGATGAGTGCGGAGATGATCACGAAGTATTGTAAGATAGGAAACGACGAAAAGGAATTCCTGTGCAAGCTGATAGACCGGCTCAGTCTGTCGGCCAGAGCCTACAGCAGGGTCCTGAAACTGGCCAGGACCATCGCCGACCTGGCCGGCGAAGAAAACATCAGCATGGCAGCCATCTCCGAAGCCGTCCAGTACCGCAATCTCGACCGCCTCGAAAGGTAGGGCGCTTTGCATAGAAGGGAGGAAATTGCTATTTTTGGGGAAAATCCCATACATCATGAAGACGAAAGCTTTTTTCCTCCTTGCTATCGCAGGTATCATGTCTTTTTCGTGTCAGCAGCCCGCTCCAAAGGCCGACTCTTTGAAAGAAGCCTATGAAGGCAGTTTCAAGATGGGCTGTGCCATCAGTCCCTTTATGGTAAGCGGCCGCAACCCTCAGGCCGTCGAGCTTCTGTTGAAGCAGTTCAACGCGCTTTCTCCGGATAACTGCATGAAGCCCGAGAGCCTGCATCCCGGCCCCGAAGTGTGGAACTTCGGCCCGGCAGATTCTTACTGCGAATTCGGCAGGGAACACGGCATGTTCGTGCTCGGCCACACCCTGTGCTGGCACAACCAGACCCCTGAGTTCTTCTGGACAAGGCCCGACGGCACTCCTAAGAGCCGCGCCGAGCTGGTGGAGACTCTGAGAAGCTACATCGAGACTGTAGTGACTCATTTCGCCGGAAAGGTGGATGCATGGGATGTTGTGAATGAGATTGTGGCCGAAGACGGCGGCTTCCGCGACCTGGGCTGGGTGAAAGCCTTCGGCGGCGACGGCTATGAGGTGGCCAGGCTGGCCTTCCAGTTCGCTAACGAATATGCCCCCGCAGAGACAGAGCTTTACTACAACGAATTCAACGTATGGCGTCCGTCCAAGCTGGAAGGCGTCATCAACCTGGTGCGCAGGCTCCGCGCCGACGGCCTCCGCGTGGACGGTGTCGGCATCCAGGCCCACTGGGGTCTCAACTATCCCAAGACGGAATACATTGAGAACGCCATAGAGGAACTTGCCGCCCTCGGCGTCAAAGTGATGATAACCGAGCTCGACGTGGATGTGCTTCCTATTTCCAAGGAAGGCCAGGTAATCGGGAAGTCCCTCCAGGATCCGCAGTATCAGCTCGAAGAGTTCGAGGCTTTCTTGGATCCCTACAAGGACGGCCTGCCCGCAGAGGTTGAAGACCAGCTGGCCGCAAGATATGAAGAGCTCTTCAGGATATTCTACAACCACCGCGACCAGATCGACCGCGTCACTTTCTGGGGGCTGCACGACGGCGCCTCATGGAAGAACGGCTCTCCCATCCCGCAAAGGACCAACTACCCTCTGTTGTTCCAAAGGGACCTTACTCCTCACAAAGCTTTGGAGGCAGTGCTGGCCGTCCCGGCCGCTGATGTAAGCGAATAATCTTCTATAAAGAAAGTTTCGACAGAGCGTTTTCCAGCGATTCGGCCGTGATGAATGCGCCGATTACCTGTCCTTTCTTGTTTATCAGATAGAACGTAGGAATCCAGTTCACTCCGTAATCCTTGGAAATCTGGGTTTCCTTCCATTTCTTGAGAGAGCTCACCTGTGTCCAGTTCAGAGCGTCGCTTTCGATGCCTCGCAGCCAGGCCTCGCGGTCAGTGTCGAACGACACGCCGATGAAGGCCACGCCTTTGGGCGCATATTTACGATGGAGCTTCACCAGGTCCGGATTCTCCTTGCGGCAGTCGGGGCACCATGAAGCCCAGAAATCTATCACTACGAACTTCCCTTTGAAGTCAGAAAGGGACACCATCTTCCCCTCGGGGGTGGGCAACTTGAAAGCAGGGGCCTTCTTGCCGGCCTTCAGCACCTCGCTCATGTCTTGGGCGGAGGCAGCGATGCCGCTGCAGAAAACAGCGGCAACGAGAATTAAAAGGAACCTTTTCATGGCTACAGGGTCTTGTTGATGTCGGCGACAGCTGCTATAAGCGCATCGATGTTCTCCTTCTTCGCGCCCATCGGCAGTCCGCCTCCGGTGCTGAGGAGCAGGCCGTGGTGGCTTCCGTTAGCGGCGATGTATTTCTCCACTATTTCTTTGGTGGCCTTGTATACGTTCTCGGGAGTGTCGTTGACAAGCAGCATCGGCGGAACGTTGCCCATCAGGACTACTTTCTTGCCGGCGAGCTGGCGGCTGGCGGCGATGTCCTCCATGTGGGTGAAATTGAAAGCGTCGACACCCATCTCCTCAAGGTGGGAGTAGCATGAATTCGAAGTGAAGTCGTTGTGGAAGAAGTGGCGGTAGCCAGGGAATGCGTCGAACACCCTCTGCATGTAAGGCTGGCAGAGAGTCTGGAAATCGTCGGGGCTGAAATAGCCGCATACATCGTCCAGAACCATGATGGCCTTCGCGGTCTTGACGTTCTCGAGCTGGGCCTTCAGCCAGTCGATTACCATCTGGGTGGTCTTTTCAAGCAGGACTGAAGCAGTGTCGGGATCCATCATCATGAGCATCAGCAGCTGGGTCACCGTGAACATGTGGGAAGCTACCGTGAAGGGACCGCGGGCGCACACCATGTACACCTCTTCGCCCTGGGCTTCCATAATGGGCTGATATATCCTCTGCTGATTGAGAAGCAGCGGCATCACACCGTCCAGACGGGGGTCGGGAGTATGGATGTTTCCGAACACCTCGCGGGCCTTGTCGAGATCCTCGGTGAGAGGACGGAGGTGAGGAAGGTTGTCGTCGTAGAAACACAGAGAGCATCCGAAGCCTGAAGGCTCGGCCGTCATGCCGTATTCAACCCACCATCCGGGGATGAAGATTGCCTCGGGGAAGTCTCTGTAGATTTTCTTGTTGTCTTCGATGAAGATGTTGGTATTGGCGTAATAATCGATGAATGTGTGGCCGCAGTAACCCGGTATCCAGGGGCTGTCGGCGATAAGAGCGACAGGAATCTTGGAGTTCTTGTGGTCCAGCGTCTCTTCAATCAGTTTTATCTGGTCAGAATTCATATAGTGAAAAGTATTGGTTAGACAGGAAATAACGGCATTCTGTCCAAAGATACTCTTTTTTCTTGATTATTTTGTAAATTCGAAGTTCAACAACAACAATAATAATATCATCTACTATTATGGCAGATTTGCAACAACTACACGATGCTATCCTGGCAGGCAACATGAACGCCGCGATTGCCGTGACCAAAGAAGCTGTTGAAGCAGGCGCCCAGCCCGGCGACCTGGTCAACGGTTATATGATAAAGGCGATGGAAGACATCGGCGCCAAATTCGAGGCCGGCCAGGCCTATGTTCCCAACCTTCTTATGGCCGCCCGTGCAATGAAAGGCGCGCTGGATGTCCTTAAGCCTATGATGCAGGGTTCCGGAGTGACTTCTATGGGCAAGATAGTGATCGCTACCGTGAAAGGCGACCTGCACGACATCGGCAAGAACCTTGTGGCTTCAATGCTCGAAGGCTGCGGCTTCGAGGTGATCAACCTCGGTGTCGACCAGTCAGACCAGAAGATCGTCGATGCCGTCAACCAGCACCACCCGGATATCCTGGCCCTGTCTGCCCTGCTCACCACAACTATGGGCAACATGAAAGTTGTAATCGACGCCCTGACTGCCGCGGGCCTTCGCGACAGCGTCAAGATAATGGTCGGCGGAGCCCCCATCAGCGAAGCTTTTGCCAAAGAGATAGGGGCGGACGGTTACAGCGCAAATGCCAACGAAGCCGTGGCGCTTGCAAAATCTCTAGTGTAAGCCATGGACTTCCGCAGGATGAATATGTCGGACATCAAGCTCGACATGAGCGAAATCTTCCGCTCGATGGGATATCCCGACCCGAGTTCTCCTGCGCAGGATATGGAAGCTGTGGTGATGTCGCTAGTCGAGCGTTTCGCGGCAGTGTGCCACCCCCGCTTCCGCTACATAGAGTCTTCCGTAGAAGGCCTGTCTCCCAAGGGCATCATAATGAAGGGCCTTTCAGGAGCAGACAAGTATCTGCTGTTCATCGCCACGGCCGGCATGGAATTCCAGCAGGAGATTGACAAGATTGCGCAAGAAGGTGACATAGTCAAGGTATATGCGGCAGACCTGATAGGGAGCGAGATTGCAGAAGCGACTGTCAGGGAGTGCGTCAAGGCCATTGAGGCCGACTATGCTCCGCTTGGTGTGAGCAATCCCTACAGCCCGGGATACTGCGGCTGGGTGCTTTCCGAGCAGAGAGAGATTTTCTCCCGTTTCGGCGCGGACACCTGCGGGGTAAAGCTCAATGACTCCTGCCTCATGTATCCTATCAAGTCGGTGAGCGGCATCGTCTCGGTGGGTGCGGCAGTTGAAAAGAGAGAATATGGCTGTGCTATCTGCGGCCGCAAGGATTGTTACAAGAATCGATTAAAAACCATAAAGAAATGAACGTTAACGACTGGAAGAAAGAGATACTGTCATCCCCCAGGCGGATGGCGGTTCCCGTTATGACCCACCCAGGCATCGAGATGCTCGGCTATAATGTCAAAGAAGCTGTTTGTTCTGGCCAGGTGCACTTTGAGGCCGTCAAAGCCTTGTGCGAGAAATATCCTCAGCCCGCAGCCATGACTACCATAATGGACCTCAGCGTTGAGGCCCAGGCTTTCGGCGCGAACGTATCTTTCAGTTATGAGGCCATACCTTCGATAGAAGGCCGTCTGGTCGAGGATGCCGCCGCCATCGAAGCCCTTCAGGTGCCGTCTCTGGACGCCGGAAGGGTGCCCGAGTATCTGAAGGCCGACCGCCTGGCCACTTCGCTGCCCAAGCCGGTATTTGCAGGATGTATAGGCCCGTTCTCTCTTGCAGGTCGTCTGTACGGTATGACAGAGATAATGATGGGCATCTACATCGAGCCCGAGGCCATGGCCGTCCTTCTGGAGAAATGCACCGAGTTCCTGCTCAATTATGTGAAAGCCATCAAAGAAACTGGCTGCCCCGCAGTGCTTATGGCCGAGCCCGCATCAGGACTGCTGTCAAATGAGGACGACATGATGTGGTGTACTCCGTATGTCAAGAAGATCGTGGATGCAGTGCAGGACGAGACTTTCGCCGTAGTGCTTCACAATTGCGGCAACACCGGCCACTGCACCGAAGCTATGGTGGCAACCGGCGCGTGGGGCTTCCATTTCGGCAACAAGATCGATATGGTCCAGGCCATCGAGGGATGCCCTGCAGACGCCCTGGTGTTCGGCAACATCGATCCGGTATCGGTATTCAAGCAGGCTAGCCCCGAAGAAATGTATAAAGCAACTAGCGAGCTTCTGCAAGTAACTGCAAAATATCCTAACTTTGTGCTGTCATCTGGCTGCGATACGCCTCCCGGCGTCGCTCTGGCCAATATAGAAGCCTTCTATAAGGCTCTGGATGACTTTAACGAAGGAAAATGAAAACAATAGCCATAGACAGTCTGGAGAGCATAGACGCAGCCGCTAAGGAATTCGCACAGCTGCTGGGGGACAACAGGATAGTGGCTTTCTATGGCAGCATGGGAGCGGGGAAGACTACCTTCATCAGCGCCTTGTGCAGGTATCTTGGGGTTGAAGACGATGTCTGCAGCCCTACATTTACGATAGTGAACGAGTACCGCGCGGCAGACGGAGACAGCATCTTCCATTTCGACTTCTACCGCATCGACTCGCTGAAGGAGGCGATGGACATAGGTTTCGAAGAGTATCTGTACTCCGGCAGCCTCTGCCTGATAGAGTGGCCAGAAAAGGTGGAACAGCTGCTCCCGGAAGAAACATTGAACGTGACGATCGCCGCCACCGGCGACGACAGCAGGATAATAGAAATAGAAAACATTTAAAGGCAATATATCATGGGCATCAGTTTTTTACCTACACCCAAGCACAGGGTATTCCACTATGAACCTCGTTACTGGAATGAGAAGGAAGAGAAGATGAAGGAGCGCTATGCCAAGTATGGCAAAGAATACGACCCCAAGTCTCCCTGGGAAGGCAAGGGGGCAGAAGATTCCGAGGCCGCCGAGCCCGAGGTGAAAAACCATCTCAGGGACGGTTATGTCCCCGGCATCCTGATCCGCGACGCCTATCGCAACGGCATCGACAGCAACCGCCGCAAGACTACCAATACGAAGCTGAGGACTATCATCATAATCGTGTCACTCCTGCTGGCCGTCATCGCTGTCTACTATTTCACAATGGGAATCAACGTTCTTCTTCAGCAGTAGGAAATGATCAATGTTCTGCCGGGCAATATTGCCAATCTGATAGCAGCGGGAGAAGTAGTCAACCGTCCGGCATCTGCGCTGAAAGAGCTGATGGAGAACAGCATCGATGCAGGCGCTGACGATATCTCCGTCATAATAGAGGATTCCGGCCGTACTTCGATCCGGGTAATAGACAACGGTTCGGGCATGAGCCCCGAAGACGCGAAGCTTTGTTTCGAGCGTCATGCGACTTCCAAGATATCCACGGCCGAAGACCTGGAAAAGATAATGACCTACGGATTCCGTGGAGAGGCGCTGGCCTCTATCGCTGCAGTGTCGAGGGTGACTCTCCGCACCCGCAGGGAAGAGGACGAAGTGGGTTTTGAAGTGCACTGCTCGGAGTCTGTTATAACATCTGCCGCTCCGGCATCGACACCTAAAGGGTGCAGCATCGAAGTAAGGGATATTTTCTACAACACTCCGGCCCGCCGCAAGTTCCTCAAGTCTGACGCTGCCGAGCTGCGACATCTGGTGCAGGAGTTCTCAAGGGTAGTGATTGTCCACCCCTCGATAGCCTTTACTTTCATCCACAACGGGAAGACTCTGTACAGCCTCCGCCCCGTGGGCAACGAGAAACAGCGCATAGTCGATTTCGCCGGAGCCGGCCTCTCAAAAGAGCTGGTGGACATCTCCGTCGAGACATCGCTGGTAAAGATAACGGGCTTTGTGGGAGCTCCTGCAGAGGCTCGCAAGGTGCAGGGCAACCAGTACTTTTTCGTCAACGGGCGTTATTTCCGCAGCCCTTATCTGTACAAGGCAGTTTGCAAGCCCTACGAACATCTGCTCAAAGACGGATTCTCTCCCTCATATTTCATATTCTTCGAAGTAGACCCTTCGGCCGTAGACGTGAATATCCATCCGGCCAAGACCGAGGTGAAATTCGAGGACGAGCAGATGATATTCGAGATTTTGAGTGTTACAGTCCGCAAGGCTCTGGGCCAGAATGCATTCACGCCCAGCTTCGATTTCGACCAGGTGCCCTCTATAGAGTTCCCGGCCATGACGAAGGAGCCCTCCGGATATACCGCTCCTCCCAAGATAAACTACGATCCGCTCTTCGACCCTTTCGAGATAGAGCGCAAGATGCCTTCGGACATCCCGGCGTACACCCGTCAGGAAACGCCTGAGGCCCCGCGCCCGGTGCTTGTCTTCGGTTCCGGCTACATAGCAGTGCCGGCTGACGGAGGCTTGATGGTGATTGACGTACGCAAGGCACGGGAAAGAGTCCTCTATGAGGAATACTTCCCCCAGTTGGCCGAGAGGCAGCCCGTGACAGAGCAGTCGCTGTATCCCATGAGCCTTGACCTGACTCCCGAGGACCATGACCTCGCCCTCGAGAATTGCGACCTGTTCGCCAAACTAGGATTTGACATGAGGGATCTGGGGCAGAACGCCATAGTCCTGTACGGCCTTCCCGCAGGGATGGATACGGACGGCAGAAGTGTAGAAGAGGCGATAGCCATGATAATAGACGGCATCCGGCACGGCTCCCTGGGAGACGATGCCGCCCGCGATGCTGCCACTTTGGCACATTCCGTGGCTTTTTCGGGCAGCAGGAGCGTCAGCAAGGAGGAGGCACAATTGTTGGTAAAGCAGCTGCTGGACTGCAGACAGCCCGAAACCGCGCCTGCCGGCGGCAGGACTTACACGATCATTACTGATGAAGAGATAGAGAGACGCTTATGAGCAATTTCTGGAGAATGGTGACCCCAGTGGTCAAGAATCTTATAATTATAAATACAATCGTGCTGATCGGCACTATGCTGATCGGCGACAAGGCATACCAGTATCTGGCCCTTTTCCCTTTTGAATCTCCGTATTTCAAAGGATACCAGATGGTGACCCACATGTTCATGCATGGCGGCTTCTGGCATCTTTTCTTCAATATGTACACGCTGATGATATTCGGCACGGCGCTGGAGCGGATGTGGGGCGGCAAGAAGTTCCTGCTTTTCTACTTCGTGACCGGACTCGGAGCGGCACTATGCCACAATCTCGTCCTGCATCTCCAGATAGAGCATTTCGAGGCTATAGGTGAGGTCGCAAAAGCAGCATCACTGAAGATGATTCCTACCGTCGGCGCATCAGGCGCAATTTATGGCGTACTGCTGGGCTATGCGATGCTCTTCCCGAATCACGTGCTGCAGCTCATCTTCCCTCCCGTAGCGATGAAGGCAAAATGGTTCGTGCTGATCTTCGGCGCCATCGAGCTTGTCACCGGCATCACCGGGATGGGCGGGAACATCGCGCATTTCGCGCATCTGGGCGGCATGCTCTTCGGCTTGCTGCTGATTCTCTACTGGAAGAAGAAAAACAGGATGTACTATTAGAACAGCGAT
This sequence comes from Bacteroidales bacterium, assembly GCA_017617655.1. Lineage (GTDB taxonomy): Bacteria > Bacteroidota > Bacteroidia > Bacteroidales > UBA932 > Equibacterium. The sequence goes on along the minus strand of JAFZVU010000065.1, from coordinate 3,242 downwards.
ATGCCCAGGGTACACAAATACAAGAACATGGCAGAGCCCGGACGGGGCTCTAAAGGGAAGAAAAGCCGCCGCCAGGGCCACTTCTCTCTCGGCGACCTGCTGCTGAAGCTGTTCGCCATTGCCGGCGCCCTGGCCTTGCTGCTGTCGTATATCTCTGTGTACCTGAAGCCGTCGCAACTGTCTTCGGTGCTGATGTTCTTCGGCCTGTATTATATCCCGATACTGTTCTTCAACCTGATAATCTTCATAATCGCCCTTCTGAGGCTCAGGTTCATAGCCCTGCTGTCTTTCATAGCCCTGCTGCCGACTCTGTTCTATGCCGACTTGTTCGTCAATTTCAGCCGGAACGACGAAGTCCCGGACGGGCAGCCCTTCAAGATAGTGACATATAACGTCGGCAAGATGGAGCTGGCTCTCGACAAGACCGCCAAAGCAGCGAACATTCTCAGGGTAGATGAATTCCTCAGGCAGGAGGATCCCGACATAGTATGTCTCCAGGAGTTCTCCGCGCAGAGTGAGTACGACTATTCGCAATTTCTTGCGGCTATGCCGTACCGTCACCACTATTTCGCCAGCACCAGGCCGATTTACGGCAATGTAATATTCAGCAAGTATCCCATAGTCGACACAGGCCAGATAAAGTTCGAAGGAGGCACCAACATGTGTATCTGGGCGGACCTCTACATGGACGGCCAGATCATAAGGGTCTACAACTGCCACCTGCAGTCCAATTCCATTTCCTTCACAAACCTCATCCAGCGTATGGCAGCCAAAGGCGAACTGAAGTCTGAAGTGCGCGAAGTCCACGAAAAGCTCAGGGGTTCGAACACTCTCCGCGCCGGGCAGGTAGAAGATATCCTGGCCAATTGCAGCACATGCCCTTATCCGCTGGTGATATGCGGCGATTTCAACGATACGCCTGTCTCGCATACTTATTACAGACTCCGCAAAGGCCGCTTGGACAGTTTCGCCGAGGCGGGGAAAGGGTTCGGAGCGAGCTATGCCTACTTCTGGCCGCTGCTCAGGATAGACTACATCCTGTTCCCCAAAGATTTCTCTGCATACCGCAACGAAATTAAACGAGTCAAATATTCTGACCATTATCCGGTCTGCACGTATATTTATAGATAATCATGGACGAAGAACTGAAACAGGAAATAGATGCCGCCGTCAAGGTGCTTAAAGAAGGCGGAGTGATATTGTACCCCACAGATACCGTATGGGGCATCGGATGCGACGCCGCCGACAAGGAGGCTGTTGAAAGGGTGTTCGAGATCAAGCAGCGCAGCGATGCGAAGAGCCTTATCACTCTTGTCGCCGACGCCGATATGATCGGGCGCTATGTAAAGGTCATTCCGCAGATGGCGATAGAGCTCATCGAGGTAAACGACAAGCCGATGACCATAATCTATCCCGGCGCGATGGGTCTTGCCGAAAATGTGGTGGCCGAAGACGGCAGCGTCGGTATAAGGATTCCGCAGAGCGAATTCTGCCGCCAGCTTTGCCGCCGTTTCGGCGGAGCGATAGTCTCTACCTCAGCCAACATCTCCGGCGAGGAGGCTCCGGCATCTTTCGAGGACATCAACGCATCTATCCTCGACGAAGTTGACCATATAGTGGACCCATGCTATGAAGAAGGCGCCACCGGCGTGTCTTCGCAGATAATCAAGGTGGGTCTGGACGGCGAGATCAAGATAATCAGAGAGTAGGATATGGAACTCTTCTATTCAAGGGACATTGCTGCAGGCGGCCGTACTCTCGACCGGGATGAAAGCAACCACTGCGTCAGGGTGCTGCGGCATGCCGCCGGCGACGTCATACATATTGTTGACGGCCGGGGCTGCCTGTACAAATGCCGGATAGAAGATGCCGACCCGAAGGCGGTGGGTTTCGCCGTGCTTGAGGTCGAGGAGGCATACGGTTCCCATCCTTACGAGCTGCACATGGCAGTGGCTCCTCCCAAGAACATCGACCGTTTCGAATGGTTCGCCGAGAAGGCGACCGAGATTGCGGTGGACAGGATTACTCCGCTGTTCGGGGACTATTCCGAAAGGAAGGTTTTCAAGAAGGAGCGCTGCGAACGCATAGTGATATCGGCTGCGAAGCAGTCCCACAAAGGGGCGGTGCCCCAGCTGGATGATGCGGTTTCTGTCAGGGACTTCCTGGCAGGAGACTTTGAGGACGGCGTGGCGAAGTTTATCTGCTACTGCGATGACACTGCCTTCCTCGGGGTGGAGAAGATTTCAATCCGAGAGGCACTTGCTGCCGCGGGGAGCGACAAATATGCTATAATGATCGGCCCGGAGGGGGATTTCAGCCGCGAAGAGATGGCTCTGGCGGTGGAGAAGAGCTGGCAGCCGGTGTCCCTGGGGGAGTCGCGGCTGCGCATCGAGACGGCAGCTCTCACTGCAGTGGCGGCTGTATATCTGAAATATATCTAACACTAGGATAAATATGAGCAAATTCAGAGTCGGCAACGGTTATGACGTGCATGTCCTGGCTTCGGGCTATCGCCTCGTGCTGGGAGGGGTAGAGATCGACAATCCCAAAGGCTGCGTGGCGCATTCCGACGGAGATGTGATACTTCACGCTCTCTGCGACGCTATGCTGGGCGCCCTGGCGCTGGGCGACATCGGGCATCATTTCCCCGACACGGATGCGCAGTATTCCAACATCGACAGCACCATCCTTCTTTCGAGGGTGGCCGGCCTTGTGGCCGAGAAAGGTTATCAGCTTGTGAATGCAGATATCACCCTGTTGCTGCAGAGGCCGAAAATCGCCCCCTACATACTTCAGATGAGGGAAAGGATAGCTTCGGTGCTGCAGGTCGACAAGGACTGTATTTCCGTGAAGGCGACTACTACTGAGAAGCTTGGTTTTGTGGGAAGGGAAGAAGGAGTTGCATCTTATGCAACAGTTTTGTTGGAGAAACAATAATTTTTTATACCTTTGCCACACTTTTGACCAGTGATGGGCATTCATTGAGGTATGGTGTAATGGCAGCACAAGAGATTCTGGTCCTCTTAGTGGCGGTTCGAGCCCGTCTACCTCAACAAAAAAACCGATGAGAAATCATCGGTTTTTTTTGTTGAGGTAAAGCCTCACCCCTTGTCGCTTCGCGACATTCCCCTCAAGGGGAATATGCCGCTTTCCGCTTCGCTGAAAGCGGGTGGCTCCGTGGCTCCTGTCCTGCGGACACTCGCACACTCCGCCACGCGCCTGATGGCGCCAGTAAAGGCTAT
>JAFZVU010000064.1 GCA_017617655.1 Bacteroidales bacterium | reverse complement strand
GCCGGCATACATCGAAAGTGTCCGCGGAGCAACAGTTTTCATCGTGCAGTCAACCTTCCCGCCCGTGGAGAACCTCTTCGAGCTGCTGCTCATGATTGATGCGGCACGCCGTGCTTCGGCCTACAGGGTAATCGCCGTCATCCCTTATTTCGGATGGGCAAGGCAGGACCGCAAGGACCGCCCGAGAGTGTCGATCGGAGCCAAGATGGTGACCAACCTGCTCCACGCTGCAGGCTGCGACCGCGTGATGACCGCCGACCTCCATGCAGACCAGATCCAGGGCTTCTTCGATGTGCCTGTAGATCATATCTATGCAAGTTCCATTTTCATCCCCTACCTGAGAAGTCTCCAGCTTGAGAACTTGTCTATAGCGTCTCCCGACATGGGCGGCGCAAAGCGCGCCAACGCATACGCGCGGATCCTGGGCACTCCCATGATCATCTGTCACAAGTCCCGTGAGAAGCCGAACGTAGTCGGTTCCATGACCGCCATCGGCGACGTTGAAGGCCGCAACGTAGTGATAGTGGACGACATGGTCGACACAGCCGGCACGATTACCAAATGCGCCGACATGCTGCTTGACAAAGGCGCCCTCAGCGTACGTGCCATCGCCACACACCCCGTGCTCTCAGGCTCGGCATATGAGCGTATCAATAATTCTGCGATCAAGGAGTTCATTGTTTCCGACACCCTGCCTCTGCGCAAGGACGACAATACCGACCTGTCGAAATTCACAGTCCTGTCGGTGGCTCCCATTTTCGCCGAAATCATGGAGAAAGTATTCCTGAACCAGCCTATCAGCGACACGTTCGTGTATTAATATGTTATTCTATCCTGAAATATTCATAGCCTCGGTGTATGACCTGCTGATCGGCAAGATCAGGGCATACTTCGAGTCAGCACATCAGACAAAAGCCGTCGTCGGCCTGTCAGGCGGAATGGACTCCGCCCTAGTGGCTGCACTTGCGGTGGACGCCCTCGGGGCCGACAATGTGCACGGCATCCTTATGCCTTCCGCATTCTCGACCGGCCATTCTGTCAAAGATTCCGTAGATCTGGCGGAAAGGCTGGGTATGAGCTATGACATAGTTCCGATAAAGGATATTTATGACCAGTATGTGAAGCAGCTCGACAGCTACTTCGCAGATGTGGAGTGGCATGTGGCTCTAGAAAACATCCAGGCCCGCATAAGGGGCACCCTGCTGATGGCTTATTCGAACCGCTATGGTGCCCTCGTGCTCAACACTTCCAACAAGAGCGAACTGTCGGTCGGCTACGGCACCCTGTACGGCGACCTGGCAGGAGCTGTGATGGTAATAGGCGACCTCTACAAGCTGCAGGTTTATGAACTTGCGGACTACATAAACAGCGACTGCGAGCGCATCCCCGCATCCATCATCCACAAAGCTCCGTCCGCCGAGCTCCGTCCCGGCCAGAAAGACAGCGACAGCCTGCCTCCGTATGACGAGCTCGACCCCGTGCTCCACGAGATCAACGACAAGGGCTTGAGCCTCGAAGAAATCGTAGCGTCAGGGGTTGACAAGGCGCTGGTGGAGCGTGTCGTACGTCTGCGCAACGGAGCCGCGTTCAAGGTGATGCAGGTGCCGCCGGTGTTCACCGTGGCCGGCAAGCCTCTGCTTCCTGATTTCAAGTGTCTCTAGATGAAAGTATTCCTCCTTGCCATAGCAGTAGTGGGCCTCTGCGTCTTCGGAATGTGCTTCAATATCATATTCCGTAAGAATGGGCAGTTCCCTGACGGGGAGATTTCCCGTAACAAGGAACTGCGCAAGCGTGGCATTATATGCGCCAAGGAAGAAGAACTGCGTCTCTGGGGCAAACACCACGGAAAAAAGAATCCTACCTGTGCTGACCTGGGATGTACATCCTGCGGCGGCTGCAAGGTAGGAGTCTGATATCTTCTTTATATTCTACAGAGCTTTCCGGATAATCGGTTCCAGAGTTGTCAAGTCGTAGACGTCCTTGGCGAGAATGTCACCGTCACGTCCTATTACGAACATGGTGGGAATCTGCTCGATGTTGTAAGCCACGATAGAAGGCGAGTTGACGCCCTTGCCGTCGTTGACGCTGATCCAGGGGAGCTTCTGTGAACGGACGGTCGAAGCCCATGAAGGTTTGTCTACGTCGAGAGAAACCTGGTATACCTCCAGACCCTTGTCGTGATATTTCTCATAGAGGCTTGCAAGCTCCTGGTTGAAAAGCTTGTGCTCGGTCTGGCCGATGCTCCAGAATGACAGGATAATAACATTGCCTTCAAGCTCCAGCAGAGAGTGGGACTTGCCGTTGACGTCATTCATCTTGATGTCGGGGAAAGACTGCAGCGAGAGGTCGTCCAGCCTTGAATCCAGGGCGGCGAGGTTTTCGCGGCGGGTGATTTCATCCTTGAGGGCAAGCACGAACTCGCTGTTGGGATAGACCGTGGCCAGAGAGTCGTAGATGCTCTTGAAGACCAGAACGTCGGTGCTTTCGTTGAAAAGCGGCAGCTCGTCGTTGAACTTCTGGAAAAGGGTGGTGGCGGAAGTGATCGAGCGGGGATTGCTCATGATCTGCTTCAGCATGTCCCTCTTGTGGTTGATATAGATCCTGCTGAGCTTGATGTTGAGGTCGTCGGCAGCCTCGTCGAGAGCTGCAGCCATGGCTGAGGCGGCCTTGGCGAAGGCGTCGTCTATATATTTCAGATGTTCGCTCTCGGCAGAACCTTCGACGGTGTAATTTCCCAGGGTGTCGGCATTGACGGTGACTACGTCGCCGTCATGCAGCACCATGCCGGCCAGCTTGACGCCGTTGCGGTAGATATAGTAGAAGCCGGGATTCTCGTTGGTCAGCTCTACTTTATACTTGAAATTGCCGTCGGCATCTGTTTTGACAGTGTCAACCGTATAAAGCTTGTTGAACTGGAGTTTCTCGAATGCCAGGGCGCCGCGGTCCAGGCCGGCGATGTTGCCCTTTACGGTCGCAGAGTATTTGGTGCATGAGACTGCGGCGAGAAGGACTGCTGCAAGCAGCAATGTGTTTTTCAGGCTTGATTTCATACGGCTGCAGCGATTTTTTCGGCTATTTCTTTGAATTCTTCCGGGGTCAGACTGAGTTTCTTGTTGCGGAAATTGAGGTCTCCTTCTTTCTGGAGGGGCACCAGATGGATATGGGCGTGCGGAACTTCCATGCCGAGGACTGCAACTCCGACACGCTTGCAGGGGATGGCAGTCTTGATGGCTGCGGCAACCTTGGCTGCAAACTCCCAGAGGCCTTTATAGGTTTCTTCATCAAGGTCGAAGATATAGTCGACTTCCTTCTTCGGGATTACAAGGGTGTGCCCTTTAACGAGAGGGTTGATGTCGAGGAATGCGTAGTAGTTGTCGTCTTCGGCAATTTTATAAGACGGGATCTGCCCTGCGGCGATCATTGAAAAGATAGTTGCCATTTTACAGTGTGATGTCTAAAATTTCGAACTGGAGGACACCTGAGGGAACGGTGACGTTTACGACCTCTCCCTTCTTGCGGCCCATCAGAGCCTTGCCGATAGGAGTAGCTGCGGCAAGCTTGCCTTCCTTGAAGTTGGCTTCGCTCTCGCCGACCAGCTGATATTCCACGACGGCCCCGGTCTTGACATTTTTGATCTTGACCTTGGTGAGCATCTGGACGCTGTCAGTGTTGAGACGTGACTCGTCGATGACCCGGGCGTTTGCTATCTGGTCCTGAAGTTTGGTGATCTTGAGTTCGAGCATGCCCTGTGCTTCACGGGCGGCATCATATTCTGCATTCTCCGACAGGTCTCCCTTGTCTCTGGCTTCTGCGATAGCCCTTGAAATAACCGGACGCTGGGCGAGCAGAGCATCGAGCTCGGCTTTCAGGTCGTCCAGCCCTTTTTGTGTAAGATAGTGAATCTGTGACATGTTGTGACAAAAATTAAAAGAATCCCGAAAAACGGGACCCTTTCGTTAAATCGATACCAAAGTTATAAAAATATTTGAAACAGTGTTTCTAAAACTTCGGTTTAAGTATTTCTGAGTAGATAATCATCTTCTCCGGGTCGAGGTCCAGCTCCTTGCCGGCAGTCTTTTTCTCCTCCTGGACGGCGGCCTTCGTAGTGCGGGGAACATCCTCTCCGTAGTAGGTATTGTCCTGCGGGGCCGTGGCTGGCTCGGGAACCTTGAAGTTGTCGGGGTTGAATGTCTCCTCGACGGGCGGCCTGCGCATCTTCTTGATGGCTTCGCGTCTCTTGCGGTCCTTCTCGCTCAATATGACGGAAAGGATTATGAAGGCCAGGAAAAGTGTAAAGAAATATCCCATATAGCTTTATTTCAATATTTCACTTGCTTCTGCGGCGTCCTTGAGCAACTGCTCATGCAGCAGCTCCATCGAGGCGAACTTCTGCTCTTCGCGTATGAATTCCACGAACCTGACGGTAAGGTCAAGGCCATAGATGTCGTCGTCGAAGTCCAGCAGGTGGGTCTCGACGGTCAGTCCGCGCCCGTCATCTACGGTAGGCCGGTAGCCTATGTTGCAGACTCCCTTGTAAGTCTTGCCTTCCACAGTGGCCCAGACCGCATACACTCCGTTGTAGGGAATGAGCTTGAGCGGGTCGTATAGACTCATGTTGGCAGTGCGGAACCCTATCTTGCGGCCATTTCCACAGCCCGGGACGACCACTCCCTTGAGAGTGTACTCGTACCCGAGCAGTGCATTGGCCCTTTCAATACCTCCGGTCTCAATCAGATTGCGGATGTAGGTGCTGCTGATGGTGTTGTAGGAGTCGCTGATGGCTCCGACGCGGACAGCCTTGATGCCGCATTTGTCGGCAATCCTGACTATGTCGTCGCTGCCGGTCTTCTTGCAGCCCAGCCTGTGGTCATATCCGACGATCAGGGTGGAGACACCGAACTTCTTGATAAGGAAGTCGCGGATGAACTCCTCTGCCGTCATCTTGCTGAACTCGCGGGTGAAATCCACCACGTGGACTTCGTCTACACCGAGAGCCTTGAGCCGTTGCTCCTTTTCTTCGAGGGAATTGAGCAGGCGCAGTTTGCCGGCGTCCTGCCTGAGGATACTCCTGGGGTGCGGCCAGAACGTGATTACAGCGCTGGTGGCGCCTTCGGCCTTGGCCGTGGCGCACAGAAGCTCTATCACCTTGGCGTGGCCCAGGTGGACTCCGTCGAAGAAACCTGTAGCGGCTACAACCATTTTACTAATTCAAAGTCCTGACGGTGAGGTAATTTATCATTCTTGGCATACATGCGGGAAGCTATCTCGCAGCTGCCGGTGCTTTCGGGAGTGACGTTGACCTGGTAGGTGGCTATGCCGTCCTTGCAGTCGGCAAGCTGGTATTCGTGGATTTCCCTGATATGGTAGTTGCCACGGACATCCTGCTCTGCGATCACTACCTCGATGCCGATGTCCTCAGGATTTACGTCGCCGAGTTTGATGACTATCTTGGAGAACCTTTCCTGACCGAGCACCATAGGAGTGGCGAGGGCTTCGCCCTTGAGGTTCTCGATAATCTCGATGCTGTTCCACTCACGGCGCATGTTCTCTTTCCAGAGCGCAATCTCGCGGGCTGTCTTGAAGTTATCCTCTCCAAGTTCTGCAGTGCGTTTTGACAGCGGAATGTAGAACTGGTTGAGATAGTCCTCCATCATCCTGTTGGTAGTAAAGTTGCAGGCGACCTCACTGATAGTATTCTTGATGGTCGCGATCCAGTCTGCAGAGATGCCGTTGTTGTCCTTGTTGTAGAACTGAGGAGCAATATCGGACTCGATGATGTTGTAGATAGTGGCGGAGTCGAGCTCATTCTGGAACTCCTGGTTGTCGTAGGTGCGTTCCATCTGGAGAGCCCAGCCGGCGCCCGGCTTGTATCCTTCAACCCACCATCCGTCAAGCACGCTGAAATGCATGACACCGTTCATGACGGCTTTCTCGCCGCTGGTGCCGGAAGCCTCCTGAGGACGGGTAGGGTTGTTCATCCAGACATCCACGCCCTGCACGAGCAGCTTGGCGATAGTGATGTCGTAGTTCGGAATGAATACCACCTTGCCGATGAACTGCGGCATCTTCGAGATCTCTATGATGCGCTTGATGAGGTCCTGGCCTGCGCCGTCGGCCGGATGGGCCTTGCCTGCGAACAGGAACTGGACGGGATGTTTCGGGTCGTTGACGATCTGGTCCAGACGGTCGAGGTTGCGGAAAAGAAGGGTTGCGCGCTTGTATGTGGCGAAGCGGCGGGCAAAACCTATGGTAAGTATATCATCCCTGAGGGTCTTCTTGATCTTGACAATCTGCTGGGGTGAATAATGTGCTGTGGCTGATGTGTCGGACAGTATCTGCTTGACGGCATCGATGAGTCTGTGGCGAAGCAGGTTGCGTGTCCTCCAGATTTCGTCGTCAGAAATATTGCGGATGCCGTTGAAGCAAGATTTGTCGTAATGGTGGGTCTGGAATTCGTCGCCGAACACTCTCGCATGGATCGCCTTCCACTCGGGTGCGGTCCAGGTAGGATAGTGGACGCCATTAGTGACATAGCTGACGTGCAGCTCCTCGGGCAGATAGCCCGGCCACATGTTGGCGAATATCTTCTGGCTGACTTTTCCGTGAAGCCAGCTTACTCCGTTGACTTCCTGTGACAAGTTGGCTGCCAGGATACTCATTGAAAATCTCTCGCCCGGATCAGTAGCGTGGATCTTGCCCAGCTGCATGAATGCAGTCCAGTCGCATTTGAGTTGATCGGTCATCTGTGACATGTATACGCGGAGCATATCTTCCGTGAAGGCGTCGTGGCCTGCAGGGACGGGAGTGTGGGTGGTGAACAGGGATGAACTGCGCACCATTTCCAGAGCTTCCAGATAGGTGAGGTTGTCGTTGTTCACATATTCGCGCATACGCTCGATGCCCATGAAGGCAGCGTGGCCCTCATTGCAATGATATACTTCAGTGTAGATACCGAGAGCTCTCAGGGCCCTTACTCCGCCGATGCCGAGCAGAATTTCCTGTTTCAGACGGTTCTCCCAGTCTCCGCCATAGAGCTGATGGGTCATGCGACGGTCTTCATCACGGTTGTCCTCAAAATCGGTATCGAGGAGGATAAGGTCGGTACGACCTACTTCGGCTTTCCAGAGTCTGGCATAAACGGTGCGGCCGGGAAATGCGAGACTTATGGTAACCCATTTGCCTTCTTCGTCACGGATGGGAGTCACCGGAGCTTTCGCGAAATCCTGAGGCTCGTAGGTGCTTACCTGGTCGCCCTGAGCTGAAAGCTTCTGAGTGAAATATCCGAATTTGTAGAGCAGACCTACGGCAGTCATGTTGACTTTCATGTCGCTGGCCTCCTTGAGGTAGTCGCCGGCGAGGATGCCGAGGCCGCCTGAATATATTTTCAATGAAGTGTCGATGCCATATTCCATGCAGAAATATGCGACAGAGGGTCCCGGTCTGTGGGCTTTTTCCTGCATATATGCGTTGAAGCGGGCATATACGGCGTCCATGCGGGCCAGGAATTCTTCATTGTTTGAAAGTTCTTTATATTTTGAAAGCTTGATGCGGTCGAGCAGTTCAAGCGGATTGCCCTTTGAGTCTTTCCAGAGTTTTATGTCGATAGATTCAAAAAGGTCTATTGCTTCCTGGTTCCAGCACCACCAAAGGTTCTTAGCAAGTTCTTCCAGATGTCTGAGTCGTTCGGGTAGCTGCCTTGTGATGATGATTCTGGTCCAAGAGGGTGAGTTTGTTGTCATTTGTCAGTTAAATAATACTTATTTCTTGTTATTGTTTTTCAGGAAGGCATCTATTCTCAGCTCGAAGTCGCTCAGGACGTTCATGTAGTTGATGAAGGCCTCATAAGGTGTGTCGTAAGGGTTGAAATAGCTGTGGACAGCACCGTCTGAGAAGAATTTCGTGCACATATAGTAGAAGTGGTCGCTTTCCTGAAGCATCCTGTATGTCTTGACAAGGTCTTCGTCCTTGGTCTTCTTTACTTTGTTCCACAGAGCGTAGACTTTGTGGAAAGCCTCGTTCTGGAGTTCGTTTCCGAGCCATGCGCTCAGATCCCTTTCCTCGTCTGCCCATGAGATGGGGTCCGGAACGTGGAGGGGAGCTACCGGCTGGTGCATCTTTGCAACTTCAGCGGGAGTGTTGAAGCTGAAGCCCTTTGCGAGCATTACTGCAGGCAGGGCTTTGAGGAAGTCGAAGATGCCGCTTTCAGCGGGTTGGTGCTCTCCGAAGGTCTCGTAGTCCATGAAGAGGTTGAGGGTGTCGTCGTTGGCCAGGGCTGACTCTACCCATGAAGCATATTTCTCGGCGGTGAGAGGCCAGCTGTTCCAGTTCTTGTCTGAGAAACGGAAGGCGATGTCATCGCTCATGGTGCTGTTCTTGAGCAGGAGCCTGAGCCTGGGGTTGATGGCGTTGGTATATACGAAGTTCGGGCTCTTCCATCCGAGGATGTGCTTGGCACCCTCTGTAAGCATGGTGGTGTATCCCATCGATGCCACGGTGGCGCCGATAGCGTCCGAATAGATGAGCTCGGTGTTGCGGAAAGTTACGGGCTTGACGCCGAAAGTGCTTTCGATAAGCTTGCTGTGGTCCTTGACCTGCTGCTTGAACTCAGCCTCGTTGGCTACTGAAGCCAGGGAGTGGGCGTAGGTCTCGGCGAGGAACTCGACGCAGCCTGTGGCGGCCAGGGCCTGGAAGCTGTCGAGAACTTCAGGGGCGTAGCGCTTGAACTGGTCTATAGCAACTCCTGAGATGGAGAAAGCCACCTTGAATTTCTTGCCGTTCTTCCTGATCATGTCAAGGAGCAGAGCGTTCACGGGAAGATAGCACTTCTGTGCAACCCTGCGCATGATGACCTTGTTGGTGAAGTCGTCGCAGTAGTGGTAGTCGTTGCCGATGTCGAAGAATCTGTACTGTCTCAGTCGGTCAGGTTGATGAACCTGGAAATAAAAGCAAATACTCTTTGTTGCCATAATATGATATTTTTTCCTATTTCAAATTCATTGCGGCCTGATATACATCCTTGATCTTGGCTGCCGCATGGTCCCATTTAAGAGAATTGACTTCGTCATATCCCTTCTCGCCGGCCATCTTGGCGATGGCGGGGTAGGTGACGAGGCCGTAGATTGCATCGGCAAGGCCGTCGATGTCCCAGAAATCAACCTTGATGGCATATTTCAGGACTTCGGCCACACCGCTCTGCTTGGAGATGATGGTAGGTACGTTGCTCTGCATAGCTTCCAGCGGAGAGATTCCGAAAGGCTCGGATACTGAAGGCATGACGTAGACGTCGCTGAGGGCGAACATCTTCTGGACGTCGGCGCCGCGCAGGAAACCTGTGAAGTGGAACTTGTCGGCCATTCCAAGCTGGGCGACACGCCTGATGGAACGGTTCAGCAGGTCTCCGCTGCCGGCCATCACGAAACGTACGTTGTCTGTCTTCTGCAGCACCTTGTAAGCCGCCTCGATGAAATACTCGGGACCTTTCTGGAAGGTGATGCGGCCGAGGAAGGTGACGGTCTTCTCGGGAACGCCGCGTTTTGCGACGAGGGTTTCCCTGTTGGAGAAATCTACTGCATTGTGGACGGTGACGACCTTAGCGGGGTCGATGCCGTATTTGTTGATGACTATGTTCCTGGTCCAGTCGCTGACGGTGATGACCTTGTCGGCTTCGCGCATACCCATCTGCTCTATGGCATAGACCTGGGTGTTCACGTTTTCGCCGGTGCGGTCATACTCTGTGGCGTGAACATGGATGACGAGGGGCTTGCCGCTGACTCTCTTGGCGGCGATGCCTGCCAGGTAGGTGAGCCAGTCGTGGGCGTGGATCACGTCGAAATCGTTCTGGAGAGCGAGGGTGCCGCCGACCATTGAGTAGCGGACCACTTCTTCCATCAGGTTCTTGCCGTACTTGCCGGAAAATTTGTATTTGTTGTGGAAGTGGTATTTGAACTCTTCTGTCTGAATCTTGCGCTCCTCTGAAGTAAGAGCAGAGTAATCTTCGGGATCTACGTACGGCATTATGTTGCTGCCGACCCTGAGGAATTCTACCTTGCCCAGGAATTCATCGATGCTCATCGACGCGTCGACAGTCTCCACGTCGCTGGCGTTGATGATGCTTACATCGCTCTGGTCTTCGTCTCCGCTAGCGGACGGCATCACGAACAGCACGTCGACGTCGTTATGAGCCAGACCCTTGGTCATGCCGTAGCAGGCAGTGCCCAGGCCACCAGAGATATGAGGGGGAAACTCCCATCCAAACATCAAAACTCTCATCAGTTATTCTCCTTGTATCTTTTGATCATATAGATTATTGTCAGAATCTCGGCGGTGCTGAGTGCGGAGTTGATGGCTCCGTGAGGGATGAACGGCGGGTTGCCGTCATACAGCTCGGCTACTGCGCCGATGCCGTGGATCGTCATGTCTTCTTCGAAGCCCTTGATGAGCGATTCAGCCTCATGAACGAAGGCTGCGCCGTGGAGCTTGAAGCAGGCTGTGGTATAGAGACCGAGCAGCCAGGGCCTTGTCGAACCGTTGTGAGAAGCGAGGTCGCGGGCGTGATGGTCTCCGTCGTAAGTGTCTTTGTAGAACGGGTTCTTGGGAGCCAAGGTGCGGATGCCGCGCGGAGTCACGAGCTCACGCTTAACGGCCTTGAGCACTTCGTTCTGGGCGATGTCGCTGATCGGGCTGTACTGGAGCGCGCAGGCGAACAGCTGGTTGGGGCGCATGAACACGTTCTGGCCTTTGGTGTCGACATAGTCGGCGAGGTGGTTGCGGTCCTTTACCCAGAACATGTCGAAGAACACTATGTCTATCTTCGCTGCAATCTCTTCGAGCTGCTTTGCGAATTTCTTGTCGGAGTCGTATTTGTAGCACATCTCGCTGCAGAAACGCAGGGCGTTGTACCACAAAGCGTTGGTTTCGACCTGGTAGCCGGCCCTCTCTGCGACGGGGTGGCCGTTGGTGTAGGTGTCCATCCAGGTGAGGGCTACGCCGTCCATCTGGGCCCAGAGAAGTCCGTTGTCCTGCATGCGGACTTCGGGTCTGCCGGCGATGTAGCTCTTTATTATCTGTTTCAGAGTCTTGCCGTATTTGCTCCAGATGCCCTTGGCGTCGCCGGTGAAGTCTATGTAATTCTGCATCAGGTAGGCCATGCGCAGAGGTGCGTCAACCTGCTGGGAAGAGATGAACAGATTCTCTTTCCATTTGTCGATCATGCCGTCTATTACGCGGAGGTAAGACTTGACGTCGCCGTTGTTGTAGAGCGTGAGGCCTGAAGCTGTCATGGTAGTGTCGCGGAGCTGTCCGACGCCGAGCCACGGGAAGCCTGAGCAGATCTCAAGCCTTCCGGCGCGCTCGAAGAAGAGCCTTGAGGCGGCGCTGCGGAGGTTCGATTCGAAATCTTCGCAGACACCCATCTTGGCGAACTCGGAATTGAACGTGCGCTTGAAGCTGGCCGGTTCGCAGACCTCGGTAGAGGCTGAGAAGACTATGCTTTCACCTTTCTTGATGGGCATCTCGAAGAAACCGGGCACGAAGAGGTCTTCCTTGTAGTTGTATCCTCTTCTCTTTTCTTCCGGATACTGGATGCCGAAGTACCAGTCGGGGTTGGCCACATATTCTGATTTCTTGGACAGCTGCATGTTCAGCGTGGGCAGGGCGTCATACATCTTGAATGCCTTGCCGTTCGGGATGTCGATGTAGTGTGTGTTGGCTCCGATGTTGCTCTGGGTCAGCTCGTGGATGCTCCTGAACGAGAGATACGGAGTCAGGCGGAGAGTAGTTTCGGAATGTGCGTCCAGAAGGGTGTATTTGATGAGGACCCTGTCCTGGTCGCGGACCATGAGGATCTGTTTCTGGAATTTCATGCCACCGACGCTGTAGGTGATGGTGGGCACGGGGTCGTTCTCATAGTCGATTATATATTTGTGACCCCTCGGCTCGAACACTTCACCGTAGCAGTGGATGCCGAGATTGAACATCTTGCCGTGCTGGATGAGAGTCTCATCGAGGCTTGAAAGGAGCGCATGCCTGCGCCAGTTCATTTTCTCGATAGGAACAGCCAGCAGACAGTGATACTTGCGGGTGTTGCAGCACACGATGGTCGTATTGGCGTAGGCGCCCGTACGGTTCGTGGCGATAAGTTCCCTCTTGAGAGAATACTCGAGGTTTACGAGCTCAGCTTTGTTGAATTTCAGATAAGCCATAAGTATCGTATAAGTATGTCGTAAAAATGCAGTTTGGAATCAGACCGCAAAGATATAAAAATCAGAGGAATTCCCCCGATTTTTAAGCGTTTTCTTTACCTGCGAAGAAGCGCCACTGGAAGATTATCAGGTAGAAGGCTCCCACGGTGATGCAGCTGTCCGCAAAATTGAAAATCGCACTGAAGAAACGGAAGGGTTTCCCGCCGCAGAAAGGCATCCAGTCGGGCCATGTAGTGTCGATTATGGGGAAGTAGAGCATGTCGACCACCTTGCCGAAGAAAGGGCCGGCATAGCCTCCTCCTTCCGGGAAAAGAGTGGCCACCTGGGTGAAACTGCTTTCGCTGAAAATCAAACCGTAGAAAAGGGAGTCGAAGATGTTGCCCACAGCTCCGCACATTATGGCCGCAAGGCCGAAGAGAACACCAGTGGGGACATCGTCGCGCTTGAGAAGCTTGCGGATGTAGATGAACATCGCAATGCCCAGCACGATCCTGAAGAAAGTGAGCAGGAACTTGCCCACATTGCCGCCGAATGACATTCCGAATGCCATTCCGATATTTTCGACGAAATAAATCTGGAACCAGTCGCCGAATACGTTAATACTCTGGCCGAGAGTCATGTTGGTCTTGACCAGGATTTTCGACACCTGGTCAATGACTAACAGGGCAATCACGAAAATTGTTATCTTCTTGCCTTTCGACAGAGCCATTATTTGTTCTTGTCGTTTTTGGCCTCAACGCTCAAAGTGGCGTGGGGTACGAGTCTCAAACGCTCTTTCGGGATCAGTTTTCCCGTTACGCGGCAGATGCCGTAAGTCTTGTTTTCAATACGTTTCAGAGCAGCTTCAAGGCTCTGGATGAATTTGTACTGGCGTGCGGCCAGCCTGCTGACTTCTTCCTTAGAGAGGGAGTAAGCACCTTCTTCCATCTGGAAAGTGGGGGAAGTGTCTTCCGTGTCGTTGCTGGAACTCAGGTCTACCGATCCTTTGAGAACTTCATACTCCTTCTTGGCAGCATCAAGCTTCTCGAGGATCAGGGCCTTGAATTCCTGAAGCTCCTCGTCACTATATCTGACCTTCTCGGCAACAGGGGTCTTTGTGGTTTTAGTTTTTGCCATATCTAACGGAGTTTTAGCTGGTGTTCTAACAAAGATAATAAATAATTCGGAATTACTATGCCTTTACTGCCGACAGTTCTATAGTTCCTTCGTCCCATTCAACCTTGGCCCCGCCGAAATCCTTGCCGAAATCAAGGCTTACGGCGAGCGTCTGTTCGCATACATACTGTCTGTAATCCTGCAGAGCGTCACGCACTTCCGGAAGATCCTCGACTGTCAGGCGGATGCGGTCGGTGACTTCGAATCCGCTGTCCTTGCGGAGGTTCTGGATGCGGTTGATAAGTTCTCTGGCGATACCCTCGCGGCGCAGCTGGTCTGTGACAGTTATGTCGAGAGCCACGGTGAGGTCGCTGTCGCTAGCCACGAGCCAGCCCGGCATGTCCTCGGAGCTGATGCTGTAGTCTTCTTTGTCAAGCAGCACGTCGCCTGAGGCAAGGCTGAGAGTGTAAGCTTCGCTCTTCTCGATGTCGGAAATCTGCTGCTGTCCCATCTGGGCGAAAGCGGCGGCGATGTCTTTCATCTGTTTGCCGTACTTCTTGCCGAGGGTCTTGAAATTGGGCTTTATCTTCTTGGTGATGAGGCCTGTGGTGTCGTAGATGAACTCCACTTCCTTCACGTTCACTTCGCTTGAGACAAGGTTGCTGACTTTCTCGAACTGCTCCTTGAAGCGGCTGTCGAGCACCGGCACCATGATCTTCGCCAGCGGCTGGCGGACCTTGATGTTGACCTTGCGGCGCAGGGCCAGCACCATTGAAGAGCATCTCTGTGCCAGCTGCATGCGGTATTCGAGGTCCGGGTCGATGAGCGAAGCGTCGAAATCAGGCATCATCTCGTAATGGACGTTCTCGGCGCCTTCGACAAGGTCGCACCACAGGCGGTCCATGAAGAACGGAGCGATGGGGGCTGACAGAAGGGCTACGGTCTTGAGGCAGTGGTAGAGAGTGCGGTATGCACCGAGCTTGGAAGCGGTCATGCCGCCTCCCCAGAAACGCTTGCGGTTCAGACGGACGTACCAGTTGCTGAGGTTGTCGCATACGAAATTCTGGATGAGCCTTCCTGCGGTAGTAAGGTCGAAGTCCTCGTAGCATGCTCGGACATCCCTGATGAGGCTGTTCTCGAGAGATACCAGCCATTTGTCGATCTCGGTGAGCTCTGCTTCGCCTTTGTCGCTGCGCGGGTCGAAACCGTCGACGTTGGCATAGAGGGCGAAGAAAGAATATGTGTTGTAAAGAGTTCCGAAGAATTTGCGGCGGACTTCATCCACGCCTTCCTCGTCGAAGCGGAGGTTGTCCCAGGGCTGGGCGTTGGTGAGCATGTACCAGCGAAGGGCGTCGGCTCCGTATTTGTCGAGAGCCTCGAAGGGGTTCACCGCGTTGCCGAGGCGCTTGCTCATCTTGTTGCCGTTCTTGTCGAGCACGAGACCGTTCGAAATGACGCTCTTGAATGCGCACTTGTCGCTTACCATCGTGTTGATGGCATGAAGGGTGAAGAACCAGCCGCGTGTCTGGTCGACACCTTCGGCGATGAAGTCGGCGGTCTGTCCGAAAGCCGGCTTGCCGAGGTCCTTGAGACCCTGCTGTGCATAAGGCATGGCGCCTGAGTCGAACCACACGTCGATGAGGTCGGTCTCACGTGTCATCTTGCGGCCGCTGTCAGATACCAGGAACAGTTCGTCGGCTATAGGGCGGTGGAGGTCCACCTTGTCGTAGTTCTCCTTAGAGAAGTCGCCGGGAACGAAGCCTTTGTCCTTGAGGTAGTTGGACTTCATGACGCCGGCTGCCACAGCTTTCTCCAGCTCGTCGTACAGCTCTGCGAGAGAGCCTATACATTTTTCTTCCTTGCCGTCTTCAGTGCGCCAGATGGGGAGCGGAGTGCCCCAGAAACGACTCCTTGACAGGTTCCAGTCCTGGAGGTTCTCCAGCCATTTGCCGAAACGGCCGGTGCCGGTAGATTCGGGTTTCCAGCGGATAGTCTTGTTGAGTTCGATCATCCTCGGCTGGACCGCGGTGGTGCGGATGAACCATGAGTCGAGAGGATAATAGAGCACGGGCTTGTCGGTCCTCCAGCAGTGGGGATAGCTGTGGACGTGTTTCTCTATCTTGAAGGCCTTGCCCTGCTGCTTGAGGTCGACGCATAGGTCGATGTCAAGGGTGGGGTCGTCGGGGCCGAGGGTGTCGTCGTAAGCGTTCTTCACATAGCGGCCGGCGTATTTGCCGTAGGTTTCAACGTCTACTCTTTCCTTGATGAAGTCCTTGTCGAGGTCTTCCAGGCGATAGAGCCTTCCGCTGCGGTCGACCATGGGCTGCTGCACTCCGTTGGCGTCGGTAAGCAGCATGGCGGGAACGCCTGACTGCTTGGCCACCTTGTTGTCATCAGCACCGAAAGTCGGGGCGATGTGGACGATACCGGTACCTTCCTCGGTAGATACGAAGTCACCGCAGATGACCCTCAGGCCGCCTTCGGCGCATCTTACCCAGGGGATGAGCTGCTCGTAGCTGATGTCTTTCAGCTGTGAGCCCTTGAAACTGCCCTCGAGCACCGTGAAGGGGTTCTTGTCGTTGAAAAGGGTGGGAACGAGGGCCTTTGCTACAACATAGATGGCAGGCTCCTTCGTATAAGGATTGACACTTTCAACCCTTACATATTCTATATTGGGGCCGACGCAGAGCGCGGTGTTTGACGGAAGAGTCCAGGGAGTCGTAGTCCATGCGAGGATGAACACCGGCAGGGGGCTGTCGCCGAACAGAGGCTGCGATACGCTGTTCTTTATCACCTGGAACTGTACTGTGCAGGTGGTGTCCTTGACATCGCGGTAGCAGCCCGGCTGGTTGAGCTCATGCGTGCTCAGGCCGGTGCCTGCTGCAGGAGAGTACGGCTGGATCGAATAGCCCTTGTAAAGATATCCCTTCTTGTAGATGTCTTTAAGAAGGTACCACAAAGTCTCGATGTAGCTGTTGTCGTATGTTATGTACGGGTTGTCAGTATCCACCCAGTATCCGATCTTCTCTGTGAGGTCGACCCACTGGTCGGTATATTTCATGACCTCCTTGCGGCAGGTGCGGTTGTATTCTTCAACGGAAATGGTCTTGCCGATGTCCTCCTTGGTGATGCCGAGCTTCTTCTCCACGCCAAGCTCCACGGGCAGGCCGTGAGTGTCCCATCCTGCTTTTCTTTCAACAAGATAGCCGGTCTGCGTCTTGTATCTGCAGACTGCGTCCTTGATGGAACGTGCCATGACATGATGGATGCCGGGCATTCCGTTGGCAGAAGGCGGGCCTTCGTGGAACACGAACCTGGGCTGTCCTTCGCGCAGGGCGAGGGTCTTCTTGAATGCATCTTGTTTACGCCACTTGTCCAGTATGTTGCGGTTGACCTCTACAAGGTCAAGCTGTTTGTATTCGGTAAAACTCATTATCCAGATTTTTGAAGTTGCAAAGATACGATAATTTGCTACAATTCATTATTTTTGCGCAAGGCTTTTTAAAAGGCCTCTCAACATGGGAATTCTTGATATAATCATACTCTGCTGCTTCTTACCTTGTCTATATTTCGGAGCCAGGAACGGCTTCATCAAGCAGGTAATCTCTCTGATAATAATAATAGTCGGCATCAAGCTGTCCATCTCTTTCAGCGCCCCCGTGCAGGAATGGCTGAGCAGCCGCATCGAGCTCCAGCCTATATGGGTTTCGGTGATCAGCTTCGCGGCGGTGTTCATTGTCGTGGCGCTGGTATTCGCCCTGGTGGAGAAACTGCTGGACGCAGTAGTCAAAGTTACCATGCTCGGATGGCTCAACAGGCTGCTCGGAATAATATTCTCGATGCTCAAGGTGGTAGTCCTGCTGGCCCTGCTCGCCTACTTCATAAATTCGGCGAATGAGCTCCTTGGCTTCATCAGCGAGGACAAAATTTCTGAATCCAACTTTTTCAAGCCATTGTTGGATTTAGCAGATAAGATATTCCCGGCTTTGAAGTCGTTAATCCAACAACAGCCAGTTTCCGAAAGTTCGACAATTGTTGCAGAATTGTCGATAGGATAACATTTTTTCTATTTGCTTTGCTCTACTTTGCTTCCGGAACGGGAGCGGAGGATGCATGTGCCGTGTTTCTCGAGAAGGGGGAAAAGACGCGGCATTCCGCCAGTCAGGGACGATGGCTTCCTCCCGTTCCTTTGCGGGACAATGGAAGCAAAGAATAATATAAAAGGAGTCAAGGGAGTGCGGCAGCACGATGCGGCTGACTGTGCGGTAGCCTGCATAGCGTGGGTTGCAAGATGGTACGGCCTGAGCCTGCCTCTTGTGACGCTGCGGCAGATGTGCGGGGCTACGACGCAGGGCACTACTATAAAAGGTGTGCTTGACGGCTGCAACGCGATAGGCCTTGAAGCCCGGGCTTTCAAGTCGGCCGGGAAAGATGTCGGCACGCTGCGGCATGTGCCCGCTCCGGCAATCCTGCATCTCGAGACGGAAGACGGCATGCTGCACTTCATAGTGCTGAGCGCTGTCAGCCACAAGGGTTTCATCATAATGGATCCCCGCAAGGGAAAGCTCGAGACCGTGCCGGCAGAATGGCTGGAACGCCAGTGGAGCGGTTATCTAGTATTGTGTGAACCCGGGGAACACTTCGTAAAGGGAGACAAGACCGTAAACCCTGTGCGCAGGCTGGCCCGCATCACGAAAGTATACCGCAGGCAGCTCGCCCTGACCCTTGCCGCTTCCATGCTCTACATAGTCATATCGCTCAGCACATCGATTTTCCTGCAGCGTATAGTGGACGTCGTGATACCGGGCGGAGAAGTCTCTGCCCTGACTCTGGTGACGGCCGCGATGTCGCTTTTGACTGTTTTTGCGTTCATCTGCGGCTTTGCCAGAGTCAGCTCCGCCCTCAAGGCGTCCATAGGCATAGACTATTCGCTGGTCAACGGTTATCTGAACCATCTGTTCAGCCTGCCGGTCAGTTTCTTCACCCTCCGCGGGAGCGGAGAACTGGCCTCCAGGGTGTACGATGCGATGAAGATACGTTCCTTCATAGTCACGGGCATGACGACGCTGATGCTGAGCGTATGTACTTTGTTCGTCTCATTCGCCTTGATGTTCACCTACTATTGGAAACTTGCCTTGTTAATGCTGATGTTTATACCGTTGTACACCGTTGTGTATCTGGTTTCCAACAAGGTGAACAAAAAGGCGAACAGAGACATAATAGAGTCTACCGCTGCTTTCGAGGAGAAGACTGTGGAGAGTATCTCGGCAATCGGCACAATAAAATATATGTGTGCTGAGAAGGCTGCCGGAGAGCGGATAGAAAAGCAGTATGCAAGGCTGTGCGACCGTATGTTCGCAGGCGGACGCTGGGCCGGGATCTTTTCTGAAACCACCGAGGTGGTGTCCAGGGCCCTGACCATCACCCTTCTGGGGGCTGGCTCCATGTTCGTGTTCGCCGGTGAACTAAGTGTCGGAGAGCTGGTGTCTTTCTACTCCATGATAACCCTCTTCTCGGCCCCTATGGGCCAGCTGGTGGGACTGAACAACAGCTATACCGAGGCCAAAGTGTCCGCCGAGAGGCTGTTCGAGATAATGGATTTCGAGGCCGAAAACACGGCCGGTGCCGACCCTTCCGGAATGCAGGGAGACCTGGTCTTCAAAGATGTAAGTTTCTCGTATCCCGGCTGCATGACTCTGATAGAGCATTTCAGCGAGACTTTCGAGGCCGGCAGGCTGACTGCCGTGACAGGCGACAGCGGCTGCGGCAAGAGCACTCTTGCAGCCCTTATAATGAGAGGGTACAAGCCGGTGTCGGGCAATATAATGCTCGGCGGGGTCGACATCAGCCTATACGGCCTGAAGCAGTGGAGAGGCCGCTGCGCCCTGGTGCCTCAGGAAAGCGTGCTGCTGAACGCGACTGTCATGGACAACATAACGGGCGGAGAGAAAGATCCCGACATGGAACGAATTGCAGCCCTTATTGTGAGTCTCGACATGCAGGATATGGCGGCTTCGCTTCCCATGGGACTGCTGACCAAGGTGGGAGAGAGGGGCGCGTCCCTGTCGGGAGGCCAGAAACAGCGCATAGCGCTTGCCCGGGCTCTCTACCGCAGTCCCTCGCTGCTCGTCCTTGACGAAGCTACGTCGTCGCTCGACAGCGCCAGCGAAGCAGCTATCCTCCGTACGGTCCGCCGACTGGCGGACGAGGGAACCACTGTCATCATGATTACCCACAAGAAAGACAACCTGGCGATTGCGGACAAGGTGATAGATATGAACAACAAAAATATGAGTGCGCGCTCATCAAAGGGTGAAGTCTGCAGACCCTCATAACTGCAGGCAAAATCTAAAACTATTACTACTATGGAAGAAAAAAGAATGTATGAGATCGGATTGGAGGAGATATCTTCTTCCGAGCTTGGAATCAGAGGCGGTTCAACCGGAGAGATGATCAAGAAGATCCTGGAAATCACAGTGGCGGTATGCGCTTTCGTGAAAAACTATTGGGGCTCGATATTGAAGGGCTACGTCGACGGTTACAATTACGGCAGGTAAGCGGAGGGAAGCGTTATGAAAAACTACAATGATCTTTTCAGGGAAATCAGTGCCGACGAAGCTGTCCTGGTTGTCGGAGGTGTAGACGGCAGCCTCAAGGAACTGCTTTATAACGTAGCATTTTTCATCGGGAGGATGGTCAGGCTCATTTTCGGACCGAAAACTCCCTCAGTGGCGACTTAATCAGTGTCTTTCAGTGTTAATTATGTGGAATGCAAGTGCGGCGGCTCCTCGTATTAAAGGGGCTGCCGCTTTTTTTATTCGACAGAAAAGTCCTACTTTTGACGCTTGCAATGAAACAAGGTCTGATATTGTCGATAGAGACGAGCGGGGCAGCTTGCTCCGTGGCGTTGTCGCAAGGCGGCTCAGTCTTGGGTTCTGTCACCCTCGATGACAGCAACCGACAGTCATCCATGCTGGTGCCTGCCATAGAATCTCTCTTCCAGAAATGCTCGATGAAGATGTCTGACTGCGATGCAGTCGCCGTCTCCAGCGGTCCCGGGTCATACACCGGCCTTAGGGTGGGAGTGTCTACCGCCAAGGGGATATGTTATGGCCTTGGCAAGCCCCTGATTGCCGTGCCGACGCTGGAGATTCTGCTGGCCGAGGCCATGGAGACGGAAGGCTGCGAAGGTGCTGCGTATTACGTGCCGATGCTGGACGCCCGCCGCATGGAGGTCTATCAGGCTGTTTACGATAAAGATGGCAGATGTGTGGAGGAGGTGTCGGCCAAAGTGCTGGACGCCGCCAGCTACGGCGACCTGCTGTCAGAAGGCAAAGTAGTGTTCATCGGCACCGGCGCCCAGAAGTTCCGCGATGCTTTCCCGCATCCGGACGGCATATACGTGCCGGCCGCTCCCAAAGCGGCTTTCATGGCCTCCGCCGCTCAGTCTGCTTACGAAGCTGGCCGCTTCGAAGACGTGGCGTACTTCGAACCCTTCTATCTCAAGGAGTTTGTGGCCATCGTAAAGAAAAATCCATTATAAATTCATACCTTTACGCGATTTCAAGTTATCCAACTGCAATATGAACAGAATTATCGAAAAGAAACTGCTTGCCCAGAACATCTACCTCATAAGGGTGGAAGCTCCGCGCATAGCTGCATCAGCGCTGCCGGGACAGTTCCTGGTAGTCATCAACGACCCGAAAGGCGAAAGGATTCCCCTCACCATCAGTGATTACGACAAGGAAGCCGGCACAGTAGACATGGTCATCCAGCAGATCGGCGTATCGACCAGGCTGCTTTGCTCCCGCAATGTCGGAGAGTGCTATGCAAGCGTTCTCGGCCCCCTCGGCGTTCCGTCTGACTTCGTGAAGATGAGCGACGAAGAACTCCGCGGACGCAGGTATCTGTTCGTTGCAGGAGGCGTGGGCACCGCTCCCGTCTATCCGCAGGCCAAGTATCTGCACGAGAAAGGTGCCGTGGTCGACGTCATAATCGGCGCCAAGACCAAGGACCTGCTTATTTTCGAAGAGGCTATGAGCAAGGTCTGCACCAACCTCTATGTCTGCACCGACGACGGTTCTTACGGCTTCAACGGCCTTGTGACCAAGAAGATCGAGGACCTGCTGAGCCAGGGCAAGACATACGACCAGGCTGTGGCCATCGGTCCCATGATTATGATGAAATTCGTGACCAGGACCCTGCAGCCTTCAGGCATTCCTCTGACTGTCAGCCTCAACACCCTTATGGTGGACGCCACCGGAATGTGCGGCGCCTGCCGTGTCACTGTAGGCGGCAAGACCCGCTTCGCCTGCGTGGAGGGTCCCGAGTTCGACGCATACCAGGTTGATTTCGACGAGGCTATGCGCCGTCAGGGCATGTACAATAATGAAAAAGTCACTTCTCATACACACAAATGCAAAATCGGGAGGGAATAACCATGCAAGACCGTTTTACCAGAGTTAAAGTAAGAGAGCAGGACCCGAAGGTAAGGGCTCACAACTTTGAAGAAGTATGTCTGGGATATGACAAGGAAGAGGCTATGCTCGAGGCTAGCCGCTGCCTGCACTGCAAGAAACCGATGTGCGTAAGTGCATGTCCCGTAAATATCCAGATTCCCGATTTCATCGAGCAGGTGAAGAACGGCGATTTCGCCGCCGCGGCTGAAGTGATAGCCCGCGACAGCTCCCTGCCCGCCATCTGCGGCCGCGTATGCCCCCAGGAGACTCAGTGCGAAGGCAAGTGCATCCTCGGCAACAAGGGTGAGGCTGTAGCAATCGGCAAGCTCGAGAGGTTCGTGGCAGACTGGTCTCGCGAGAACGGCGTCAAGTTCAACGAGTGCAAGCCTGCCAACGGCAAGAAGGTTGCCATCGTGGGCAGCGGCCCGTCAGGCCTGGCCTGCGCTACCGACCTAGCAAAGGCCGGATTCAAGGTTCATGTCTTCGAAGTCCTTCATAAGGTGGGCGGTGTGCTGCAGTACGGCATTCCCGAGTTCCGTCTCCCGAAAGACAGAGTGGTAAGCCGCGAGGTCGAGGCCCTCAAAGACCTCGGAGTCGAGTTCGAGACCGACGTAATCGTGGGCCGCACCGTCACTGTGGACGATCTGATGGAGAAGGAAGGTTACGACGCCGTGTTCATCGGCACCGGAGCCGGTCTTCCCAGATTCATGAATATTCCGGGCGAGAACCTTAACGGAGTGGTTTCTGCCAATGAGTTCCTTACCCGCAACAACCTCATGCACGCATACGAGGAGGGTTACGAGACTCCCATCTACGCCGGTTCGAAATGCGTTGTGGTAGGTGGCGGAAACGTCGCCATGGACGCAGCCCGCACCGCGCTGCGCCTCGGAGCAGAGGTCACCATAGTCTACCGCCGCACCGAGACTGAACTTCCGGCCCGCCGCGAAGAGGTCCATCACGCCAAGGAGGAGGGCATCGTGTTCAGCATGCTGTCCAATCCTGTCGAGGTCCTCGGCGACGAGAAAGGCTGGGTAAGGGGCGTAAGGTGCATCCGCATGGAACTCGGCGAGCCCGATGCCAGCGGCCGCCGTTCTCCCATCCCCGTTCCCGGCTCTGAGTTCGACATCGAGTGTGACGTTGTGATCATGGCCCTGGGTACTTCGCCCAACCCTCTGATCGCTGCGACTACTCCCGGCCTCGAGACCAACCGTCACGGCTGCGTCGTGCTCAACGAGCAGGACCAGACCAGCCGCAAGTACGTCTATGCAGGCGGTGACGCAGTTACCGGCGCAGCTACCGTAATCCTCGCCATGGGCGCAGGACGTAAGGCCGCCGCCGCTATCATGCGCGATCTTCTTCCGGAAGAATAATCTGTTGTCTCCGCGATGGGCGTCGGCAAGTGGATAACAGGCTTTCTTGGATGGGTCATGTTCGGCCCTATAGGAGGCCTTGTGGGCTTCTTCCTGGGCAGTCTGTTCGACGGAGGCTCCTTCATCCAGATAGGTGACGGCACTCAGCCACCCTACGGCGGCAATACCGGAGGAAACACCGGCGGCTATACCCGCGAACAGCAGAGGACTGGACAGCGCAACAGCTTCCTGATGAGCCTGCTCGTCCTGTCGGCAGCCGTCATCAAGGCCGACGGCCATTTCGTCAAGTCCGAGCTCGAATATGTCAAGGCCTTCCTCAGGCAGAACTTCGGCGAAGATGCGGCGGAACAGGCCAAGGACATCATCAAGGGCCTGATGGAAAAGGACATCAATGTCTATGAGGTAGGCTCGCAGATCCGCACTTACATGAACTACTCTCAGCGCCTGCAGCTCTTCCACTATCTGGTGGCTCTGGCGCAGAGCGACAACAGGGTGGTCCAGGCTGAGATAGACATCCTGGGTGTCATAGGTTCCGCCATCGGCCTGTCTTCGCAGGATGTCGATTCCATCATGTCGATGTTCAAGAACGACCTCGAGAGCGCCTACCGCGTGCTCGAGATCACATCTTCCGCCACCGACGAGGAAGTACGCAAGGCCTACAAGCGCATGGCTCTGAAATACCATCCCGACAAGGTTTCCACCCTCGGAGAAGATGTCCAGAAAGCCGCCGAAGAGAAGTTCAAGAACGTCCAGGAGGCCTACGAAAAAATCAAGAAGTCGCGAGGAATGTCTTAATCGACAGGACTTTACGATAGTTTTATCGAATCTGTAATGAAATTTGCTCCAGGGCTTTTCATTACAGATTCTTTTTTTGTATCTTTACAAAGATTAGCCCCTGCAAAAGTGGCGTTTTGACGGAAGAAACCAGTAATCCAATTATAAATAACTAATAATCAATATTTTATTATGGCAAAATTCGAATTCAAACAGGGTTGCAAGTATGCCATGCTGGTCCCGACAAGTATGGGACTGCGCATTACTCCCGGGGACGGTCAGCCCGTTCAATGCAGTGACGTTTTCAAACTTTACGCTACCAGCGCCGAGACCAATGTAGCCAGTGTTTCTTCTTATCTTGGACTTCCGGTTAAAGTGCTTACTACCTTCGTTGAAGGCAGTCCTTTCGCAGCTTTCATCAAGGCTAATCTCCGCAGCCGTGGAATGGATTTCGAAGGTGTCGAGGTTCCTCAGGGCGGTCCCTGGGGCTACCGTCACCAGATTAACGTCGCTGACAGCGGTTTCGGTTCACGCGGACCCCGCGTATGGAACGACCGCGCCGGCGAAGTAGGCCGTACCTTGAACGCCAAGGATTTCGACCTTGACCGCATCTTCGGCAAGGAAGGCGTCCAGATCGTACACCTCTCAGGCCTTATCGCCGCTCTCAGCCCCGAGACTACCAAGTTCTGCCTCGAGATTGCCAGGGCTGCCAAGAAATACGGTTCCAAGGTAAGCTTCGACCTCAATTACAGGGCTTCATTCTGGATCGGCCGCGAGAAAGAGCTTCACGACGCTTTCAGCGAGATCTGCTCTATCGCCGACGTTCTCATCGGCAATGAGGAAGACTTCCAGCTCTGCCTCGGCATCGAAGGTCCCGAGGCCGGAGGAAAGGACATCGCCGCCAAGATCGAAGGCTTCAAGGAGATGATCAACCGCGTGCGCAAGGAATATCCGAATGCCCAGGTTTATGCTACCACACTCCGTCAGGTAAACCACACCAACAGCCACAACTGGGGCGCCATCATGTTCGAGGATGGCAACTGGCATGTAGTTGAGCCTCGCGAGATCCATGTGCTCGACCGCATCGGCGGCGGCGACGGCTTCGTAGGAGGTCTGCTCTATGCAATGCTCAGAGGCTGGGAGCCTGAGAAATGGATCCAGTTCGGCTGGGCTACCGGCGCTCTGGCTACCACCATGCTCACCGACTACGGCCAGCCTGCCGACGAGGACCAGGTATGGAGCATCTGGAAAGGCAACGCCCGTGTAAAACGTTAGACAGTCACGCACTATGCTTTACTACGCAAGAGGTTCGAAAACCGACAACATAACTCCCGACGAGGTCCGCGCCATCCTGAAGGAAGTCTTCGACAAGATGGGGCCCAAGAACAGGGTCGTCGCCCTGCCGCCTGATTTCACCAGGTTCAATTCTTACGCAGGCCCTATAACGGAGATGGTGTACGACTACTTCCAGGACAAGCTGACTGACGTCATGCCCGCCCTGGGTACGCACACCCCCATGACCGAGGAGCAGATAAAGACCATGTTCGGCCACACTCCCCGCGAGATCTTCCGCGTTCACGACTGGCGCAACGACGTCGTGACCGTGGGCGAAGTTCCCGTGGAATATGTCGAAAAAGTGTCTGAGGGCAAGCTGCACTACACCTGGCCCGCACAGGTCAACAAGATGCTGCTCGAGAAGGACATCGACCTGATCCTTTCTATAGGTCAGGTGGTGCCTCATGAGGTTATAGGCATGGCCAACTACACCAAGAACATCTTCGTGGGTGTGGGCGGCAACCTGGGCATCAACCGCAGCCACTTCATCGGTGCAGTATACGGCATGGAGCGCCTCATGGGCCGCGCCAAGTCGCCAGTCCGCGACGTGATGGAGTATGCAAGGCAGAATTTCATCAAAGATCTGCCCATCGTCTACATCCAGACCGTCCTGGCCAAGAACTATGAAACCGGCAAGATGGAGCTCAAGGGCATTTTTATCGGCGACGATTTCGAATGCTTCCAGAAGGCTGCCGACCTGTCGCTCGAGACCAACTTCATCATGGTCGAGAAGCCGATCAAGAAATGCATCGTATATCTCGATCCCGAGGAGTTCAAGAGCACCTGGCTGGGCAACAAGGCCGTCTACCGCACCCGTATGGCGCTGGCTGACGACGGCGACCTGATCATCCTCGCTCCGGCTCTCAGGGAGTTCGGCGAGGATGCCGCCATCGACAAGCTCATCCGCAAGTACGGCTACAAGGGTACTCCCAAGATTCTCAAGGATACCGACGAGAACGCCGACCTGCAGGAGAACCTGGGCGCCTCTGCCCACCTCATCCACGGTTCTAGCGAAGGCCGCTTCCGCATCACCTACTGCCCGGGTCCTGCCATGAGCAGGGAAGAGATCGAGGGCGTAGGCTTCATCTACGGCGACCTGAACGAGATGCTCGCAAAATACCCGATCGACAAGATGAAGGACGGCTGGAACACGCTGCCTTCAGGCGAAGAGGTTTACTACATTTCAAACCCCGCGCTCGGGCTTTGGGCGCACCCCGACAGATTCAAGGATTAACAAATACTATAATACATGGCTAAAAAATCAGACATTGGCCTTATCGGCCTGGCGGTGATGGGTGAGAACCTGGTGCTCAACATGGAGAGCAAGGGTTTCCGCGTAAGCGTCTTCAACCGCACCGTATCTAAAGTTGAGAATTTTATGAATGCCCGCGCCAAGGGTAAGAACATCTACGGCGCTATGTCTCTCGAAGACCTCGTGGCTTCTCTGGAGCGTCCGCGCAAGGTGATGCTTATGGTGAAGGCAGGTCAGGCTGTCGACGATTTCATCGACAAGCTTATCCCTCTGCTGGAGCCCGGTGACATCATCATCGACGGCGGTAACACCCACTATCCCGACACCAACCGTCGTACCGCATACGTAGAGAGCAAAGGTCTGCTCTACATCGGTACCGGCGTTTCTGGTGGAGAGGAAGGCGCCCTCAAGGGCCCGTCTCTGATGCCCGGCGGTTCTAAGGCTGCATGGCCCATCGTGGCTCCCATCTTCCAGAAGATCTGCGCACAGGTAGCTGACGGCCCTTGCTGCGACTGGGTAGGCGAGAACGGTGCAGGACACTTCGTAAAGATGGTCCACAATGGCATCGAGTACGGCGACATGCAGCTCATCTGCGAGTGCTACCAGATCATGAAGGATCTGCTCGGCATGAGCAATGTGGATATGAGCGCAGTGTTCACCGAGTGGAACAAGGGCGACCTCGACAGCTATCTGATCGAGATT
>JAFZVU010000063.1 GCA_017617655.1 Bacteroidales bacterium | reverse complement strand
GTATATTGCAGGTTAGTTTCGTCTGCTAGCCTGCCGATGTGGAAATACATCCGTAAATATCTGCCCTTTGCAATCGCAGCGATTGTGTTCATGGCGCTTGAAGTCTATGTGGACCTCATCCAGCCCCAGTTCATGCGCTCAATCGTAGACGACGGTGTGCTGGGCGTGAACAACGGCGGCACAGGCGACCTGCAGATCATCCTTCGCAACGGTTTGAAGATGATCCTCTTCGTGCTTCTGGGCTGCATCTGCGGCTCGATGAACTCAGTCTGCACCAACCTGACCACCCAGAACATGGGCAACCGCATCCGCAAGGATGTCTTCGGCAGAGTGATGTCGCTGTCGTCACTGCAGACCGACAAATTCTCCACAGGCTCGCTCATCACCCGAGTCACCAACGACGTGACCCAGACAGAAGGCATGGTAGCCCAGCTCATCCGCGGCCTTGTGAGGATGGGCCTTACTACAGTGGGCAGCCTTATCTTCCTGCTTCAGATCAACCGCAGCTACTCCATGGTAGTGCTTGCCGCGCTGCCATTCATGATAGTCTTCATGATCTTCATCCTCAGGCGGGCGACGCCCCTCTTCCTGAAGGTCCAGCAGCAGCTCGACAACCTGAACAACATAATGCAGGAAGACATCACCGGATTCCGCCTTATCAAGGCCTGCGTGAAGGAAACCTACGAGAAGATGCGTTTCGGCAAAGCTTCCCAGGAGATGATAGGAACCCAGCTCAGGGTGCTGATCCTGATGGCGTACATGCATCCCGTAGTGTCCGTGCTGATGAACGCAACCGTCGCCGTCATCCTCTACATCGGCAACAGGGAAGTGTCTGCGGGCGCTTCCTCTCCCGGTGGAGTGATGGCCGCCATCACCTATACCACCCAGCTGCTGACCGGCGTGCTGATGCTGCTCATGCTCTTCCAGTCGATGGCCCGCGGTATGACTTCATGGCGCCGCATCAAGGAAGTGCTGGACACCAAACCTGCCCTGACAGACGGAGAAGGCGTGGCCGAAGCTCCCGCCCCGGGCGAAGTGGAGTTCAAGGACGTCTCATTCGTCTTCAATACCTATGGCGAACCGGTTCTCAAGAATATCAATCTGAAGATAGAGAAAGGCCAGACCCTTGCCATAATGGGTATGACCGGCTGCGGTAAGACTACCCTGGTCAACCTGCTCGTGCGCTTCTATGAAGCCAGTGCGGGTCAGGTTCTGGTGGGTGGCCGCAATGTCAAGGATTATACCCTCCAGCAGCTACGCGACAGGGTGTCTATAGTGCTGCAGAAGAGCGAGCTGTTCGGGAAATCGGTGGCCGACAATATCCGCATGGACTGCGACTGGGCCACGCCAGAAGATATAGCCAGGGCTGCTGAGATAGCCCAGGCCGCGCCGTTCATAGAACAGCTTCCCGAGAAATACGACACCGTTCTTGCCCAGCGCGGCATGAGCCTGTCCGGCGGCCAGAGACAGAGGCTGGCGATAGCCCGTGCAGTGCTGAAGAAAGCCGACGTGCTGGTGTTCGACGACGCCACCAGCGCCCTCGACCTCAAGACCGAGGCCGACCTGTTCGACGCCCTGTCCAGGGATTGTCCGGACATAACCAAGATAATAGTTGCCCAGCGCATCGCCACCGTCAAGCGGGCCGACCGCATAGTGGTCCTGTCCGACGGCCGCATTTCCGGCATAGGAAATCACGAGGAGCTGCTGGCGACCAATACGATATATAAAGATATTTACGAATCCCAGATGGGAAAGGAGAAAGATAGCTGATGCCTCCGGGAAGACCACATAATGACTTCACTTACGAAAAGGCGCAGAATGTGGGCCGCACATTCCTCCGCATGAAGGATTATTTCCGCGGGGAGATCGGCCTGCTGATCGGCATGGCCGCCATGGTCATCCTGTCCAGCGTCTTCTCCCTCATCAGCCCGGCGCTTCAGAGCAAGGCCATCGACATAATAGCGGGGGAGAAGCAGGGCGAGCTGATGAACGTGCTGTACGTCCTGACCGCCGTGTTCCTGGCCAGCGCCGCAACAGGCTTCTTCCAGTCCCGCATGAGCGCCTTCCTCAGCCAGAACATAGTGCGCAAGCTGCGTGACGAGCTGTTCGACCACATAATCGACCTGCCGGTAGGCTATGTCGACAACCATTCCCACGGCGATATAATAAGCCGCATGACCAACGACATCGACAATGTCTCCAGCACCATCTCCCAGTCGCTCTCGACCCTGTTCTCCAGTGTCATAATGATTCTCGGCACGATGGGGATAATGCTGTTCTACTGCTGGCAGCTGGCCCTGCTGAGCTTCATCACCGTCATCTTCACCATTCTCGTCACCAAGCTGATGGCCGGCAAGATCCGCAAATATTCCCGACTGAAACAGGAAGGCCTCGGCGCCCTGAACGGCGTGGTCGAAGAGACTGTGACCGGCTATCATACCGTCATGGCATACAACTATCAGGACGACGCCATAGCCGAGTTCAACGCCAAGTCCGACGCCCTGCGCGACGTAGGCATCAAGGCCAATGTGCTCAGCGGCATCATGGGCCCCATAATGAACACCATCGGCAACATCGGCTTCGTCATAATCGCCTTCTTCGGCGGCATGTTCGCCATCCGCGGTCTGATCTCTGTCGGTATGATCTCGGCCTTCATCGTATATGCGAAACAGTTCGGCCGTCCCATCCAGAGCCTTGCCAACATATATGGCAACCTGCAGGGCGCTCTGGCCAGCGCAGAACGCGTCTTCGGCATCCTCGACCAGCCCAAGGAAGACAAGAGCGGCGAGAGGGACACCGACGGCATGAGCGGCCATGTTTCATTCAAGCATGTGAACTTCTCATACGTGCCGGGCAAGCAGGTGCTCTACGATTTCAACCTCGAGGTCGATCCCGGTAAGAAGATAGCCCTCGTAGGAGCCACCGGCTGCGGCAAGACTACAGTAGTCAATCTGCTGCTGCGCTTCTACAGCCCCGACAGCGGCAGCATCGAGATAGACGGGGTCGACATAAAGGACATCGATGCCAACGACTTGCGCAACAACATGTCTATAGTGCTGCAGGATACAGTCCTCTTCGCAGACACCGTGCGCCACAACCTGAAATATGCATCAGACACTGTCACTGACGAGCAGATGTACAGGGCGATGGAGATAAGCCACTGCGACCGCATGGTCGAGACCCTGCCGGAGGGGCTTGACACTAAGCTCACTCTGTCGTCGTCGAATATAAGCGAGGGACAGAAGCAGCTGCTGGCCATTGCCCGTGCCTTCGCTTCCGACCCGAGCATACTCATCCTCGACGAGGCTACATCTAACGTCGATACCCGCACTGAGAAACAGATCCAGGACGCCATGGCCCGCGCCATGGCCAACCGCACCAGCATAGTAATCGCCCACCGTCTCTCCACTATCCAGGATGCCGACCAGATCATAGTGATGGACCAGGGACACATAATGGAGAGCGGCACGCATGACGAACTGCTTGCGGCTCGCGGGAAATATTACGAACTTTACATGCGGCAGTTCGCCGGCTTTGCAACATAACATAGACTATGACTAAAGATACGACCACAAAGGCAAAGATGGTCACGCGGGACTACCTGTTGTCCTTCATCCTTGTCACCCTGCTGTTCCCCCTCTGGGGCTTTGCAAATGACATCACAAACCCCATGGTGCGGGCCTTCTCGAAGGTGCTGCTGATGAGTAATTTCCAGGGTTCCCTGGTGCAGTTCGCCTTCTACGGCGGCTATTTTGCCATGGCCTTCGTGGCAGCATATTTCATCAAGAAGCATTCCTACAAGAACGGCATCGTGCTCGGCCTGGCCTTGTATGCCACCGGCGCCTTCCTGTTCTTCCCGTCCAGCCTCGGGCATGCTTTCTGGCCGTTCCTCGTGTCGTATTTCATCCTCACCTGCGGCCTGTCGTTCCTTGAGACCAGCGCTAATCCCTACATACTGTCGATGGGCGACCCTGCCACTGCCACCCGCCGTCTGAACTTCGCGCAGTCGTTCAACCCGATGGGTTCGCTTCTCGGCATGTTCACCGCGCAGCAGCTGATCCTCAGCCGCCTCAATACCACCGACAATCTGGCTCTCACCAAGCTGGAGGCTCTCGATCCTGTGAAGTACACGCAGCTTACCGCCAATGCCGACAAGATTGACTTCAAGGCTGTCCGTGAGGCTGTAAATGCAATAGATCCTGTCGCCTTCGAGGCCATGAGGGCCACCGACCTTGTCACCATCCGCAATCCTTACCTCGCCCTCGGCGCTGTAGTGCTGCTGGTGATGATAATCTTCCTTATTGCGAAGATGCCGAAGAAGCAGAGCGAAGGTGCGTTCAGCCTCAAGGCTACGATGGGCCGCCTGCTTCGCAACAAGCGTTATTACGAAGGGGTCATCGCCCAGTTCTTCTATGTGGGCGTGCAGATTATGTGCTGGACCTTCATTATCCACTACGCTGAGATGGAGCTCGGCATCGACAATGCCACTGCCCAGAAATACAATATAGTGGCGATGATCATATTCCTGCTGAGCCGCTTTATCTGCACGTTCCTGCTGAAGTACGTCCGTCCCGGCCAGCTGCTCAAGTTCCTGGCGTTCGGCGGAATGGCGCTTGTGCTTGGTGTGATATTCATTAAGGGCATGACCGGTCTCTACTGCCTGGTGGGCGTGTCGGCCTGCATGTCTCTTATGTTCCCGACAATTTACGGTATTGCCCTGGAGGGTATCGGCGAGGATGCTGAATTCGGCGCCGCCGGCCTCATCATGGCCATCCTCGGAGGCTCCGTGATGCCTCCGCTGCAGGCTCTTATGATCGACCAGCCGACCATCGCAGGCATCTCCGGCTGCCGCTTCTCATTCATCCTGCCCTTCATCTGCTTCGTGGTGATAGCTTTCTATGGCCATCGCAATCGCATGCTAAAACATTAAATATAGGAGAATGGAAAACAGAAAGGAAAGAAGGTCTGAGGGAACATGGCCACCCCGGCCAGGGAAGAGGGAGGTCGCCTGCTGGATACGAGTTATGCAAAGCAGGACGAAGTAGACAGTAGGAGGGTACGAAGGAGCGTAGCGAATGAGCTTCCCGAATGGCCTTGCTTTCATTTCTGTTTCTCACTATTCATGAATATTTTTATAAATGATATGGAAAATATTGATTTCATTAATCCTGATCTTGTCCCCAAAGTGACGCTGGCTTCCGGTGACATAATTCCCGCTGTGGGCCTGGGTACTTTCGGTTCTGACAACTATACTGCCGACGTAATTGCCGAGGCTGTGTATAAGGCCGTCAAGGCAGGCTACCGCCACATCGACTGCGCCGCCGTATATGGCAATGAAAAAGAGATCGGACGGACACTCAAGGCTCTCTTCGACGAAGGAGTCGTGAAACGCGAGGACCTCTGGATCACTTCCAAGGTGTGGAACGACCGCCACGACGACGTCGTGGGCGCCTGCAAGGATTCGCTGGCCGACCTTGGCCTGGACTATCTCGACCTCTATCTGGTGCACTGGCCCTTCCCGAATTACCATGCTCCCGGAGTCAGCGTGGAGTCTCGCGATCCGAATGCGAAGCCGTACATCCACGAGGATTATATGAAGACCTGGAGGGCAATGGAGAGCCTGAAGGATGCCGGCCTGGTGCGCAACATCGGCACATCCAACATGACCCGCGCCAAGATGGAACTGCTGCTGCGCGACTGCCGCATCCGTCCCGTCTGCAACGAGATGGAGCTCCATCCGCATTTCCAGCAGCCCGAACTCAAGAAATACATGGAAGACAACGGCATCCGCGTGATCGGTTTCTGCCCCATAGGCTCGCCCAACCGTCCCGAGCGTGACAAGACCCCGGAGGATACCGTTCCTATCGAAGATCCGGTAATAGTCGAGATCGCCCGCGCCCACGGCGTGCACCCGGCAGTCATCTGCATCAAGTGGGCTGTCCAGAACGGCCAGATTCCCATCCCGTTCTCTGTCAAGCCGCCCAAGTTCATCAGCAACCTGCGCGCTGCGACAGAGGATCCGCTCAGCGCCGAGGAGATGGAGGCCATCCGCCGCATCGACCGTGGCTGCCGCTTCATCAAGGGGCAGGTGTTCATGTGGAAGACCGCCCGTTCGTGGAAGGATCTCTGGGATGAGGATGGAATTATCAGACAATAGCGCAGCATATTGGGAATTTGTGCATTTCGAAGCTCTTTCCCCACCGCACTTTTTCTCTTTGCAGCCCCATCCCTAAATCCCTTCCCACGGGGAAGGGACTTACCCAACGCCCTTCGGGCTCTAAAACGTATACTTTTAATTATATAAATACTATGCAGAAAACTATGAAAGCGGCCTACCTGCCCGGCAACAGCACGGTAGTCCTCAAAGAAGTTGAAATACCTGAGCCCGGCCACGGCGAGGTGCTCATCAAGATGAAATCATCTACCATCTGCGGCAGCGACATCCGCGCCATCTACCGCGAGCATACCGGCAAGGGTCCCGAAGGATATCAGAACAAGATCTGCGGCCACGAGCCCAGCGGACAGATCATAAAATGCGGCCCCGGCCTGCGCCGTTTCAAGGAAGGCGACCGCGTCGTTGTCTATCACATCTCCGGCTGCGGCGTCTGCAACGACTGCCGGCGCGGCTACATGATCAGCTGTACCAGCCCTTACCGCAGGGCATACGGCTGGCAGCGCGACGGCGGCATGGCTGAATACCTGCTGGCCGAGGAGAAAGACCTGGTGCTGCTGCCCGACTCTCTGACTTACACCGACGGCGCCCAGATTGCCTGCGGCTTCGGCACCGTAT
This sequence comes from Bacteroidales bacterium, assembly GCA_017617655.1. Lineage (GTDB taxonomy): Bacteria > Bacteroidota > Bacteroidia > Bacteroidales > UBA932 > Equibacterium. The sequence goes on along the minus strand of JAFZVU010000063.1, from coordinate 821 downwards.
ACGAAGGCCTGGAGAAGATCGGCGTATGCGGCAACGACGCCGTTCTGGTCGTGGGACTCGGTCCCGTTGGTCTGGCTTCGCTGATGCTGGCCCGCGCCATGGGTGCTACCAAACTCATCGGCGTGGATACCGTGCAGGAGCGTCTGGACATCGCCCGCTCGAAGGGCCTGGCCGACGAGGTCTTCCTGTCTGACGCTTCGGCTCTCGACAAGGTTCTCGCGCTTACCGACGGCAACGGTGTGGAGAAGGCAGTGGACTGCTCGGGAAACACCTACGGCCGTCAGCTGGCCATCCGCGCTACCCGCAAATGGGGACGCGTAGTCTTCATCGGAGAGGGCGGCACTGTGGAATTCAATCCCAGTCCGGACATCATCCACTATCAGAAGACCATCTACGGCTCATGGGTGACCAATATCTGGCGCATGGAAGAGCTCGTGGAGCGCATCGTGCGTTGGGGCATCCATCCTGAAGACCTGGTTACCAACCGCTTCACTCTCGACCATGCCTCTGAGGCTTACGAGCTTATGAACGGCGGCAAGTGCGGCAAGGTGGCCATAGTCTTCGACGAGGAGATAAAGTGATCCTCGATTGTTGACAACTTTTTTTGCAAAAATCTGCAATAAAATTTGCCGAAATAAAAAAGGTTTATATCTTTGCGGTCCCTTACGGAAGCAGCGATGTTAGGGTAAGGGAGAAAGTTCATTGACTTAATGAGAGAGATAACGAGGTAAAGAAAATTTACTGTAGAGAAATTAGAAAGTCTGTAATTCAATTTAAGGATTAGGGACTACAATTTCAAGAGAACACATGGAAGATGAAAG
>JAFZVU010000062.1 GCA_017617655.1 Bacteroidales bacterium | reverse complement strand
TACCCTGGTCCCATTCCGGGGTCTTATGACCAACTTTACCGGACAATCTGCCATCATCTGGGTCAATCGGGGCAGCTTTGGTGTCAGCGAACTTTGCCCACTGACCGGCTACTTCAGGAGTCGGAGCCGAAGCCGAACGGACGTAGGCTTTCATGCGTTCCATCCACCATCTAACGTTCTCGGGCATGCCCTCCACCTTGAACTGGCCGGTCTCAGAGATTGCCAGGACAGGCTGCACATTGTCGTCGCCGGCGACAATCACGAAGCCGCCGCGGTCGCTGCCGAATACATAAAAGGCCGGATTGCCAGCCGCTTTCGTGGCGGCATCCTCGCCGTCCCAGATTAGTTTCACATCACCTGCCGCAGCCTTAGTAGCCGGCTGGGCGGCCAGCACTTTCATCGCCACTTCCCTCGCCCGGCTTTCAGACACAGGCTCGGCCTGCAGCATCATCCCGCCGGTAAGAAGAACGGCAAACAGTATCAGAAATATTCTTTTCATATAGGTAAATTGATTAAATCGAGTTTGACTGTGTCAATTTACGTAAAAATAGTGACATTTCAATAACTTTATTCACTCACAGTAATGTAAGTTGTGATGGTCTCTACAACAGGATCACCGACCTCCGGGGCAACCGCCGCCTCAATCTTATAAGTTCCGGTCTGTGTCAGAATATAACTCCACTTTGACTGGGGCAGATTGTCTACCACTGTCCCGTCCGGCTCTGTGATCGTCCAAACAGTGCCGGAATACACATAGTCGTGGTTAGTCAGTTTGAATGCGAACCAGTCGTTCAACTTATACTCTGCTTCAGTTTTGATGAATGCGGCCGGCATCAACGGAAGTTCAGAGACTATTCTATCATCCATTAATTTTACAGCTACCATGGTTTCCCAGACCTGACAGTCATCATCAGTAGTATACTGGTAGACAATTTTCTCTCCAAATACAGGGTCATGATCTATGTGCAGGTCATCTGTTTCATCATACCAGGCCATGCCTATATAGCCAATACTCAGTTGATAATCTTTTTGTGTCTGTAATACCTGTATTAAATTTCCATTCTTGTCTACCACAACAATCCTTAGCCATCCGTCATAATCCTCAGAACTTGGCATGTAAAAACAGAATTTGTCAATCAATACTGGGTCACCCGCTTTTGAAGGCCGGCCATTTTCCATATAACGGAAACCGTTGGACGGATTCTCACCAATGGTAGCAATCATATCAAGCTTCCTGGGACTGACAGAAACAGGTTCCGGGTAAAAATTGAACACTGCAGAACAATAGTCAGTAAATCCCTGGAATTCAGTCACCAGATAATAGCCGTTCGCAGCCCCGCCCCATCCGAAATTGACATAGAACATATCGGAACCGTTGTACTTGGCATAACCGTCAAGCACAAAGGCGTGTCCTCCATCTGATCTGGCACCGGTATAAAGAACTGGACGAATATCCAGTTCCGCCTTTATTTTTTCTTTCCATTTACGAGTCGAATAGTTATAGGCATAATCATGATAAGCACTTTTACTGATACCCATGTGTATCGGTGCATACTTTGGCACAGAAGATGTGGATGCAGCTGTTCCATCCTTGCTATAGGAGGCTCGTACCATAGCCCCCATGTCTGCAAGCAACTGGGCCATGTTGTCCAGCAAATCGGTCTTGCCATCGCTTATGGCCTTATTGATTGCATCAGTGCCTGTCAAAGTTCTCAACCCCGGCCAGTCATATTCAGTATTAAAAACATAGGGAGTGACTGCCGAAACATATCCATCATCAACCTCATAGGCATCGATCGTACCGACAGCATGGCTTGGCATAGCCAACGGATAGAGGCCGCTGAGAGTCGTCATTAATTCAGCGACAGCCGTAGCTACGCAGCCTGTCAGGGTAAGATTGCCATCCGCATCTTCAGGGCATTTCGTATTGAAAACCTGTTGAGGGAAATAGTAATAGTCAATATTGCCCTGATTCCATTCCGGTGTCCTGTGCATTGCCACTTCGACAAGTGAAGGCGCATCCGGAGCGATAGGATCGACCTTCGTATCGGCGAACCTTGCCCATTGGCTGCGGACTTCAGAAGAAGGCGATGATGCTGAACGCACAAAGTTTTTCATACCTTCCATCATCCACTTCACGTTCTCGGGCATGCCCTCCACCTTGAACTGGTTAGTCTCGGAGATGGCCAGCACCGGCAGCACATTGTCGTCGCCGGCGATGATGACAAAACCTCCCCTGTCGCTGCCGAAAACATAGAAGGCCGGATTACCGGCCGCCTTGGTGGCGGCATCCTCGCCGTCCCAGATGAGTTTCACATCGCCTGCAGCGACCTTCGTAGCCGGCTGCGAAGCCAGCACTTTCATCGCAATCTCCCTCGCACGGCTCTCTGATACAGGCTCGGCCTGGAGCAGAAGACCGCCTGACATAAGGGCTGTCAACAAAATCAACAAGGACCTTTTCATATAGTGTTTCATAATATTATCAAATTTAGATCCGCGCTATCGCGCTGAGGCAGCCACGGACGAGGTCGCCTTTTTTCACGAGAACCTCGCTGCCGAGGGGAAGGAAGATGTCCAGCCGGGAGCCGAAGCGAATCATGCCGACCACGTCGCCCTGAGTGCAGCTGGCGCCTTCGACGGCGTCACATTCGATCCTACGGGCCACTATGCCGGCGATCTGGCGGAAGAGGATGTCTGTGCCGGCGGCGGTGCGGATGACTATGCTGGTATGCTCATTCTTGACGGAGCTCTTGGCATACATGGCGAAGACTTTGCCACCCGGGTTGTATTTGACGTAGCGTATCTGGCCGGAAACTGGATACCAGTTGACATGGACGTTGAAGAAAGTCATGAAGACCGACACGCGGATGCGCCTTTCATGGAAATACTCGTCCTCGTCGACCTCCTCGATGGCTATGACGTTGCCGTCGCCGGGCGAAACCACCAGCTTATCGTCGATGAGCGGCTTGCGGTTGGGAATTCGGAAGAACGACAACACGAAGAACGACATGTACAGGCCCACAGCCATCACTACTATCTTGAGCGTCTGCGAGCTGCTGAAATACCAGCAGAGGGCTGCCGCCACCGCCCAGCACAGGAAGTGGGCGACAATGAACCTGATCCCGGAGCGGCGTATCTTCATGGCTTATATTATTTCGAAAAGTATCAGATAAACAGCGGCTGTGGGGAGCACTGCCAGGGCGCTGTCGAAACGGTCGAGCAGCCCGCCGTGGCCGGGCATTATATTGCCCGAATCTTTAACCCCATAATGCCTTTTGATAAGGGACTCGAAGAGGTCCCCGAGTATGCCGCACACCAGGGTCAGTACTGCCAGCGCAGCCACATGGGCCCAGCCCATGTCAAGCCAGCCGACCAGCTTGAGCACCACTGCGGCCAGACATACGAAAAGCAGTCCGCCCCAGACTCCCGCCCACGATTTGTGGGGAGATATGTCGGGGCAGAGCTTGCGGCTGTCAGGTTTCTGGCCGAACCCCATGCCGAATACGTAGGCCCCGATGTCGCTCATCCAGATAAGGATGAAAATGGACAGGAACAGCTTCCAGCTGAAGGCACCGCCCTTGTCGAAAAGCATCAGGCTGCCGACGGCTGTAGAGAGGCCGACATACAACACCGGGAAAAGGATGTTCTCGGTCTTGCGAACCTCCCCCCTCTCATGCTTGTCGAGGACCAGCGCAGCGCAGACAGCGCCCAGCGGCACGACACACAGAAGCAGCCAGCGGGCGTCGAAGGCCCAGAGTTTCCATGCGAAGACCGCAAGGAACAGCAACAGCGAAGTAAGCGTCGCCAGGACCTTTTCCACGCAGTATCCGCCACGGCCGACGGCCATGTCGTAATATTCGATATGCATCACGACTATTACGAACGCCACTCCTGCCATGAATGCATACTGATGCAGCAGGCACGCCACGAAGATGGCGATGAACAGCGCTCCGACAAGGGTCCGTGTCAGCAGTTTGCTTTTCATACCTATCAGAACAGCGAACCGGTCTCAGGCTCTTTTGGCTCTTCCGGCTCGGCGGGAGCCTCGGGCTCTGCCGGGGCAGCCTCTTCCGTAGGAGCTACAGGCTCCGCAGGAACTTCGGGTTCTGCGGGCGCTTCCGGCTCGGCAGGCTTTTCAGGCTCTGCGGGCTTCTCCGGTTCTACGGGTGCTTCCGGTTCTGCAGGCTTCTCCGGCTTCGCCTCCGCTTTCTTCTTCGGGGCCGGCTTCTTCTCCTCAGTCTCCAGCTCTATGGGCGTGTCGTCATTGATGACGGCATTCGGATTCACACCGCCCTTGCGGGGGCCGAAGATACGCTCCAAGTCTTCGGAGAAGATAACTTCCTTCTCCAGCAGGAGGGCAGCCAGCTCCTCGAAGCCAGCCTTGTTCTCTCTCAATATCTTGACGGCAGTCTTCTGAGCCTGCACTATCAGTTTCTTCACCTCAGCGTCGATCAGCTCGGAAGTCTTCTCGCTGAAAGGCTTGCTGAGCGCCATCTCGGAGCGGCCGGTCGAATCGTAGAACGACACATTGCCCACGGCGTCGCTCATTCCGAAGTATGACACCATGGCGTAAGCCTGCTTGGTGAGCTTCTCCAGGTCGTTCAGCGCGCCGGTAGACAGATGGCCTGTTGTCATCTCCTCGGCCACGCGGCCCGCTATTGTAGAAGCCATCTCGTCGAGCATCTGCTCCTTGGTGGTAAGCTGCTTCTCGTCAGGCAGATACCACGCTGCGCCCAGGGCCTGGCCGCGCGGGATAATGGTCACCTTAAGCAGCGGATTGGCATTGGGAAGCATCCAGCTGACGGTGGCATGGCCGGCCTCGTGGTGAGCTATGGTATTCTTCTCCTGGTCGGAGATAATCTTGCTCTTGCGCTCAAGGCCGCCTACTATACGGTCGATGGCATCCAGGAAATCCTGCTTGTCGATAGCTTTCTTGCCATGGCGGGCAGCGATAAGCGCCGCCTCGTTGCAGACATTGGCTATGTCGGCACCCGAGAAGCCCGGGGTCTGCCTTGCGAGGAAATCTATATTGAAGCCGTCCACCAGCTTGAGGTTGCGCATGTGCACCTTGAATATGTCGAGCCTCTCCTTGAGCTCGGGCAGTTCCACGTTGATCTGACGGTCGAAACGGCCGGCACGCATAAGCGCCTTGTCGAGCACGTCGGCACGGTTGGTGGCGGCGAGGATTATGACTCCGGAGTTCGAGCCGAAGCCGTCCATCTCGGTCAGCAGCTGGTTGAGGGTGTTCTCCCTCTCGTCGTTTGACGAATAGCCTATGTTCTTGCTGCGGGCGCGGCCTACGGCGTCTATCTCGTCGATGAACACTATGCAGGGAGCCTTCTCCTTGGCCTGGCGGAAGAGGTCGCGGACGCGGGAAGCACCCACGCCTACGAACATCTCCACGAAGTCGGAACCGGACATGGAGAAGAACGGCACGTCGGCCTCACCAGCCACAGCCTTGGCCAGCAGAGTCTTGCCGGTGCCCGGAGGGCCTACCAGCAGGGCGCCCTTCGGAATCTTTCCGCCGAGGGTGGTGTATTTCTTCTGGTTGCGGAGGAAGTCGACAATCTCCATCACCTCCACCTTAGCCTCCTCGAGGCCAGCCACATCCTTGAAGGTAACCTTCTGGGTGGAACTGTTCTTGTCGTACATCTTGGCCTGCGACTTGCCCACGTTGAACACGCCGTTCGGCCCGCCTCCTGCACCCATGTTGCGCATGGGACGGAACAGCAGCAGCCACATAGCTATAAGCAGCACGGGGAACAGCAGCCAGTCAATGAGCCGCATCCAGTTATTGTTCTGCTCTTCGGTGACTACCTCGAAGCGCTTTTCCTGCGGCAGTTCGGCCAGCACATCGCCGAACTCTTCCTCGGCGTCGAAACTCTCAGATACGAGGAAATAGAACTGAGGTCCGTTGACAGGGTCCACGCCCCCGAAAAGGTTGCGGTATTTTCCGACGCTGTCAGGTCTGATATAGATCTCGCCCTTGTCGAGATTCCTTGTGAAAACTATCTTCTCGACATCTCCGCTGGCAAGCATGCCGTCCTTGATCGACAGCCACTCCTTCTTTATGGGATCGGTGCCGCCGCCGATGCTCTGCCACATGTATATCAGCACACCGAAGATGGCGATGTACAGCAGGATGGTAAATATGTTGATATTGGGCTTCTTGCCGCCTGAAGCGCCGCCGCCCTGGGGATTTATGGGGTTTCTCTTATTGCTCATCGTACTCTGTTTTCTTCGCGTCGGCCCAAAGGTCTTCCAGGCGATAGAACTCCCTGTATTCTGTCTTGAAGATATGAACCACTATATTACCATAATCGAGTATCACCCAGAAAGCGTTCTCGCGTCCCTGCTTGCGGATGGGGCCGCGCTTGCATTTTTCAAGCATGCACTCCTCCACGTTGTCGCAGATCGCGGCGACCTGGGTGGCGCTGTCTGCATTGCACACTACAAAATAATCGGAGATAGCTGTGCCGATGGCTGTAAGGTCAAGGCTGACCACGTCTTTAGCCTTCTTGTCGAGCATAGCGCCTGCTATCACCTGCAATTCTTTTTTGTCTTCGTTCTCTACCATATTTTATTAACTTTGGCCCTCGTCGGACAAAATTCCGGCCAATTTCCATATCAGTTGTAAATTTATGAAAATTAAATGGTTTAAAACAATCGATTCCACCAATAATCGCATAGCCCGCGACAAGGAAGAACTCGCCGACAAAACGGTCTACATGACTGATTTCCAGACTGCCGGCAAGGGTCAGCGAGGCAATGGCTGGGAGAGCGCGAAGGCAGAAAACCTGCTGTTTTCCATACTCTTCAAGCCTGCTGACATTTTGGCGGAAGACCAGTTCATAATTTCACAAGCTGTCACCCTCGGCATAGTGGACTATGTCCGCAGCAAAGGCATAACCGCGAAGGTCAAATGGCCCAACGACATCTATGTGGGCGACCGCAAGATCTGCGGCATACTGATAGAGAACGCCGTCAACGGCAGCGCACTTGTAAGCAGCATAGTCGGGATCGGTTTCAACCTCAACCAGCTTTCCTTCAGCCCTTCCATCCCCAACCCGGTGTCGCTGTCCGCTCTGACCGATGTGCAGTACGACCTCAAGGAAGAGCTTCTTAGCCTGCTGCATTTCATCTTCAGCGAATATGACAGGCGCTCTGCCGAGACTGAAGAGCGCTACGTCGCTTCGCTGTACAGGCTGGGCAAGCCCCATTCATATATCCACACGGCCAGCGGGAACACTTTCACCGGGGCCATAAAAGGTGTCGACAAGGCTGCCAGGGTAATAATAGATACAGAAGAAGGCGAAAAAGCTTTCGCCTTCAAGGAAATCCAGTATATAATCTGAGATTCTAAAGCTCTGCCATCCGGCTGATGCAGGCCTTCGGGTCTTCAGCAGTGAAGACAGTATTGCCGGCCACGAAGATGTCGACTCCGGCCTTGCGCAGCATGGTTATGTTGTCGAGGTTGATGCCGCCGTCGATCTGGATTAGGAAATCAGCCCCCTCCTCCTTCCTCATCTTGCGCAGCTCCTTCACCTTGTCGGTGGAATGAGGGATGAACGACTGGCCGCCGAAGCCGGGATAGACCGACATTATAAGCACATAGTCCACCTCTTTCACAAAGGGCCGCAGCACTTCTACTTCCGTATCGGGGTTGATTACTACTCCGGGGCGCATGCCGAGGGCGCGGATCTGCGCTATGGTGTCGTGCAGCTCCGGGCATGTCTCGTAATGGACGCTGAGGCAGTGGATACCCAGATCTGCGAAGCGCTTGATGTACTTCCACGGCTCTATTATCATCAGGTGGGCGTCGAGAGTCTTGCGGGCCTTCTTCACAATAGCCTTGAGCACCGGGAATCCGATGGAGATGTTGGGCACGAACACGCCGTCCATTATGTCGAGATGTATCCAGTCGCAAGACGACTCGTTGAGCATCTCGATGTCTCTGTCGAGATTCCCGAAATCGGCGGAAAGCACCGAAGGGGCTACCATGTTCTTCTTTGCCATCTCGCTATCTTATATTGTCAAGGACGTCGAGCAGCAGGTCCCAGAACTTGTCGAGCGAAGCCAGCTCCAGCTTCTCGCCGGGGGCGTGCACTCCGCGCAGGGTCGGACCGAAGGAAATCATGTCCAAGTCGGGATATTTGTCGAGGAAGAGGCCGCACTCAAGCCCGGCATGGATAGAGCGGACTATCGGCTCCACTCCGAAAAGCCGTCTGTACGACTCTTTGGTAACCTCGAGGATGTATGACTGCATCTTCGGCTTCCAGCCGGGATAGCGCGACTCGTGGGTCACCATAGCTCCTGCCAAGTCGAAGCATGCCTCGACCCTCTGGGCTGCCCATTCCCTTGCTGAATTGATGCAGCTGCGCTGGCTGGTGGCTACAGTTATGCTGCACTCGCCGTAAAGGTCGGACAGCTCTTCATCGTCGGTCTCGGACATGTGGACTGATGCGAGGTTGCTGGAAGTCTCCACTATGCCTTTGAGCTCGGCGCTCATGGCGAGCACTCCGTTGGGAACTGCCACCATGGCTTCGATAAGGTCGGAAGCCACGTCATGGTCGATGGCGTCGCTTTCCCATGAGGCAGGGATGGCAACTGCGCGCACGTCAGGGTCGGTGAGGGCGAACTCATCCTTTATCTCGGCTGCGAAGCGCTCGAAGATCTCCATTATGCCGGCCTTTGAGATAGGGTCGAAGGCGAGGACTGCATAGCAGTCGCGGGGGATGGCGTTCCTCTTGCCACCGCCGTCTATGATGCAGAGCTCCACATCTTCGAAATCGATCACCTGATGGAGGAAGCGGGCGAGCAGGCTGAGGGCGTTGGCCCTGCCTTTGTCGATGTCGTCGCCGCTGTGGCCGCCGATGCCGCCTTCAACGGTGAACTGCACATACTCCTTCTCTCCTTCCAGCGGGGTGGGATCATAGAAGAATGTGGCGGTGGTATTTATGCCGCCGGCGCAGCCGATGAACAGCTGGCCTTCGTCTTCAGAATCAAGGTTGACAAGGATCTTGCCTTCGAGGAATCCGGGCTGCAGGCCGAAGGCGCCGTCCATGCCGGTCTCTTCAGACGCTGTGAACAGGCATTCCAGCTTGCCGAATTTCAGGGACGGGTCGTCGAGGATGGCGAGCTCCGACGCTATGCCGATGCCGCAGTCGGCGCCGAGGGTGGTGTTGTCTGCCACCATCCATCCGTCGCGGATCTCGTATTTTATGGGATCTTTGGCGAAGTCGTGCTTATAGCCTTTCACTTTCTCGCAGACCATGTCGAGATGGCTCTGCAGGATCACCGTGGGACGGTCTTCGCAGCCTTTGGCGGCCGGTTTCACGATGAGGACGTTGCCTGCATCGTCGACTTTGCACTCAAGGGAACGGTCTGCAGCGAATTTCTGCAGATAAGCACGGATATGCTCTTCATGGCCTGACTCCCTGGGGATGCACACGATCTCCCGGAAGAAGGCTAATACCTTTTCTGATTTCATAGTATAGGATTTAGTTCGACACCAGCATCTTCTCGATATCGGCTACGTACTGGCGGAAAGTACGGTCGGTATCGATGAGGTCACAAACGGTATTGCAGGCGTGCAGGACAGTAGCGTGGTCCTTGCCGCCGATCTGGGCTCCGATAGAAGCGAGCGAGACTTTGGTGAGGCTGCGGCTCAGATACATCGCGATCTGGCGGGCCTGGACGATCTCTCTCTTGCGAGTCTTCGCAAGGATGGCGTCGTGAGGAAGATTGAAATACTCGCAGACGGCATCCTGGATCCGTGAAATGGATATCTCGCTCTGGCTGTCAGTCACAATCTTGTCGATAAGCTCCTGAGCAAGCTCGAGAGTCATGTTGCGTTTAGCAAAAGTAGACTGGGCGATGAGCGTCAGGAGTGTGCCTTCCAGCTCCCTTATGTTTGATTTGACCTTTCTGGCTATGAACTCGAGCACCTCGTCCGGGACAATGGCACCTTCACGGAAACTCTTGTGCTTGAGGATGGCGAGCCTTGTTTCGTAAGACGGAGGCAAAAGCTCGACAGAAAGCCCCCATTTGAATCTTGACAGAAGCCTCTGCTCCAGACCTTGCAACTCGACGGGCGCGCGGTCCGACGTCAGCACCAGCTGCTTGCCGCTCTGGTGCAGATAGTTGAAGATCTGGAAGAAGGCGTTCTGCGTGCCCTTCTTCTCTGCAAACTCATGGACGTCATCGATTATGAGCACGTCCACTGACTGATAGTACCTAAGGAAGTCCACCAGGTTGTTGTTCAGGCCGACAGCATTCATGAACTGGGTCTGGAAACGGTTGGCGCTGACGTAGAGGACTATCTTGTCCGGGAACTTCTCCTTGATGGCGATGCCGATGGCCTGGGCGAGATGGGTCTTGCCGAGACCGGGGCCGCCGTAGACAAAGAGCGGGTTGAACGCAGTCTTTCCCGGCTTGTCAGATATGCTCAGGCCTGCCGAGCGTCCGAAACGGTTGCATTCGCCCTCGATGAAATTCTCGAAGGTATAGGCAGGATTGAGGTGGGAGTCAATGCGGACCTTCTTGAGACCCGGGATCAGGTAGGGATTGCCGTTGTACTTCAAGGAATCGCCTTCGAGGCTGATCTCGTTGTTCTCAAGAACCTTGCGGTCCTGCTCCGGAGCTACGAGCACGCTGTCACCCACGATGCGGACATTGTAGATGAGGCGAGCACCCTCTCCGAGCACCCTGTGAAGAACCAGACGGATCAGATCGATGTAGTTGTCTTCGATATGATTCCTGACATAGTCGGAAGGAACCTCTATCGTAAGGGCCTTGTCTTTGAGACGGACCGCTTTGACAGGGGCAAACCATGTCCTGTAATTCACCTCGGAGATATTGTCCTTGATGATTTCAAGACAGTTGTTCCAAACCGCTGACGGATCTAGTTCTTTCATATAAAAATTTGCAGAGAATCGGGAGCGTATCTTGCTCCCTTGGTGCTTTACAAAATTGGGTGAAAAAAAAGTGATAAAAAAATTAATTTTCTATTGCAAAATTCAATTCTTTCATAACTGCTTAATATTCACCAAGATATTTTTTAAAAATTTTTATCCGCTGATAATCAGGCACTTAACGGATGCGCAATTGCTATCTTGTTGAATATTCACAGGTTGCATCTCACAATTAAAATCAAATTTTTTTTATCGTACTTTTTCGACCTTTCCGTCATCAACTTTTACCACAAAAGCGTCCTTGAATTTGCCCCTTACGGAAGACAAAGCAGCCTGTGCATCCTGCTCAGATTTGAAATGCCCTGTGGTATACTTGAATATGTTGCCTGACTTAAACTTTTCAATCTCCTTAAGACCTTTGAAATCGCTCGAACCGGATGCGATATTTCTGGAAACAGCAAAGATCTGGATTGCATAAAAAGAATTTGGATTATCAACAACCGGCTCTGCTTTTTCAACAACCGGCTCCTCTTTCACCGCAGTCTCTTCCTTAACTGTCGGAGTCACCTTCACAGTCGTGGTCTCCAGCGGCTCGGACGGGACTTCAGCAACCGTGTTGTCATACTGCTCCTTGAATTCCTCGAAAGCAGCAAAGACACGGCTTGCCAGCTGGGTCCTCTTCTCCTTCGTGGCCAGAGTGCTGCGGTCAGACTTGTTGGTGATGAAGCCCAGCTCCACCAGCACTGAAGGCATCGTAGTCCTCCACAGCACCAGCAGGGCTCCCTGCTTTATGCCGCGGTTGGTCGAGATAGGCCCCTTGCTGAGATGCTTCTGACACAGCTCGGCCATCAGCAGGCTCTGCTCGAAATAGGCGTTCTGCATCAGGTTGAAAAAGATGAAAGACTCCGGGTTGTCCGGGTCATATCCCTGATATGTAGTGGAATAGTCGTCCTCCAGCAGGATCACGGAGTTCTCCCTGCGGGACACCTCCATGTTGGACTCGCTCTTGCTCATACCCATCACGTACGTCTCGCATCCGCTGGGAGCCGTCTTGTTCTTAGGGACGGAGTTGCAGTGCAGCGAGATGAACAGGTCAGCATGATTCTTGTTGGCTATGTCGGCCCTTGTGTTGAGGGGTATGAACACGTCCCTGTCCCTTGTATAGATTACATTGACATCGGGGTAAGAAGCCTTGATCAGATTGCCGAGGGTGAGGGCTATGTCGAGCACCACGGACTTCTCCTGGAGCTTCCCGTCAGTAGATATCGCCCCGGGGTCGTTGCCGCCGTGACCGGCGTCTATGACCACTGACCTCAGAGCAACTCCGCCGCCCTGGGCGGAGGCAGGAATGGCCGCCGAAAGCGCTACAGCCGCTATCGCAACAAAAGACAATAAGGATATAAAGGGCCTTTTTGGCATATTAGTTGCGGATTTTTTCTACCTTTGTAGTTTTACAAATATAGCACTTTTTTGTGAAAATTCTGAGGTCGGTCATATCATTCGCCTCTGTCGTTGCGATTTCCATGTTCAACGCAGCCCATGCCCAGTCGCTGCGGGACAGCCTTACAGTCGTACAGGACAGCGTCGCGATGGTGCAGGACAGCGTCGCCGCCGCCCTGCAGGACGTCCAGGCCGACAATGACTACCTCGCCTACCCCGACAGCCTCGGCATAGACCCCGGTCTGGCAGAATACGTGCCGGACCCTCTTGATTCCATACCTATAGTAAAAAGTACCCTCGAACGTCCGGCCTTCTCGACGGCCAGGGACTCCGTTATCGAGGACATGCGTGACGGCCGCAACATTATATATTATTATGGTGACGTGTCGGTGACTTACGGTGACATAGCCATCACGTCGGACTACATGGCTTACGACGTAGACAACAACATTGTCTTCGCCCGAGGCACTAAAGACTATAACGGAGAGTGGGTAGGCCAGCCCAAGATGACAAACAGGGGCAACGAATACACCATGGAGGAAGTCTATTACAACTTCAACTCCAAGAAGGCCAAGATCAAGAACATGATCACCAACCAGAAGGAAGGCGAGCTGAGGGGAGAGAACCTGAAGATGCTTCCTGACGAGTCTATAAACATAGCAGGCGGCGTGTATACCGTGTGCGACGCGGAACATCCCCACTATTACATGAAGATGACCGCTGCCAAGATAACAGGCAATTCCAAGAAGACCGTCTTCGGCCCGGCTTACGTGGTAGTAGAGGACGTTCCTCTGCCCATCGTCCTGCCCTTCGGTTTCGTGCCCGAGATGCCCGAGAGGGCCAGCGGTATCCTGATCCCGACTTTCGGAGAGGAGACTTCCCGCGGTCTGTACATGCGCGACCTGGGCTATTACTTCGTCATAGGCGACCACTTCGACGTATCTCTTACCGGAGACGTCTACTCCTATGGTTCCTGGGCCACCAAACTGACGACCCGCTACAAGAAAAGATATGCCTTCGACGGCTCGATGAGCCTGAACTACTCGGTTGACATAGTCGGCGAGCGAGATTCGCCGGATTACAAGGAATCCCGCAACTTCGGCATCAACTGGTCGCACTCCCAGGATTCCAAGGCCCGCCCGGGAACATCGTTCAGGGCATCGGTCAACTTCTCCAGCCCGAAGAACAACACCTACAACTCCACCAGCATCGCCGAGGCAGTACAGAACCAGACTTCTTCATCTATTTCTTACGGAAAGACATTCTCGTTCGGCAGCTTGTCGATAAACGCCCTGCACAGCCAGAACTCGAGGGACAGCTCGTACTCCATAACGTTCCCTAACATAACCTTCTCCGTAAACCGATTCTACCCCTTCAAGCGCAAGGTCAGGGCCGGAAAAGAGAAGATCTACGAGCAGATCTCCCTCAGCTACAACACCACCCTGCAGAACAAGATCAACTTCAAGGCCAGCGAAATCCACGACCCCGGCCTGCTGAACAAGCTGGACAACGGTATGACCCACAGCTTCGCCATCGGTCTGCCCCAGTTCACCCTCCTGAAATACTTCAACTTCTCGCCTTCCATCTCATACGGCATGAACTGGTATTTCAGGGAGAACCTGAAGGTCTATGACCCGGAGTCCCAGAAAGTGATAAACCAGATGTCCGACCAGTTCAGCACCTTCGGCGTCACCCAGAACTATTCCGGCGGCATCTCCATGAGCACCCGCATCTACGGTATGTTCAACTTCAACCCCAAGGGCAAGCTGCAGGCCATCCGTCACATGATCACCCCGTCTTTCAGCTTCTCTTTCCATCCTGAGCTCGGCACTGCGGCCAACGGCTACACCACTCTGGAGTATGTCAACGCAAAGGGCGAAAAAGTTGTCGAAGAGTACAACAAATACAGCGGGATGATGTATTCTCCGCCCTCGAAGGGCAAGTCGATGTCGCTGGGCTTCTCGTTCGGCAACAACCTCGAGGCCAAAGTAAGGGACGACAAAGACTCCACCGGAGTAGCCACCACCAAGGTGAAGCTGCTCGACCAGCTCAACTTCAGCGGCAACTACAATTTCCTGGCTGACTCATTGAATCTGTCTACCATCTCCGTATCTGCGTCAACCACCGTGTTCGGAAAGCTCGGCATCAACGGTAACATGACTCTCGACCCCTACGCCGTCAATGAACAGGGCAAACGCATCAACACCTTCAATATAATACAGGAGAAAGGATTCCGCATAGCCCGCATCACCAACGCCAGCGCTTCCCTCTCCTACTCTTTCAACGGAGACGGCAAAATAAACGGCAACGACGGAAAGGACGAGGCCGACCCTTCGAGCTCTCCCGACTACTACAGGGTCTACTACCACCCCGTCACGGGAGAATACATCCCGGGCGGCTGGCTGTACTACCTCAACCCGTCGTCCCCGTGGTCGGTTAGCCTCAACGCCAACTTCGCCTACCAGGCTCAGTACAAGAATGTCAACGGCGTCCTGCAGAAAGTCAACAACTTCACCAGCACCATCAGCGCCTCGGCGAACCTGAAGCTCACCAAGGCCATGAACTTCTCCCTCAACACCGGCTTCGACCTCACGAAGATGGCCCTTACCACCACCCAGCTCAGTGCGACATACGACCTGCACTGCTTCAACATCTCGGTGTCATGGGTGCCGCAGGGAACATGGGAGAGCTGGAGCTTCCGAATAGCCGCCAACGCATCGGCGCTGGCCGACCTGCTGCAGTTCAAGAAGGCGTCCAGCTACTGGGATAAATAATTTGCCATATCCGATTTAAATGCTATCTTTGCAAGGCATTCCACTAAGGACTATGCCGCTTCTGGCATTCTCTCCTTTCAAATCACCAATAATCTTTTAATGTACGATATTCTCGAATTGAGCGCAAAAAGTCAGGAAGACTTGTACGCTATCGCAAAAGAACTCAATATCAAAAAGCCTGAAAACATCAAGAAGGAAGACCTCATCTATGTCATCCTCGACGAGCAGGCAATCCAGAGCAACGAATCACCCAAACCCCGCAAGGCCCGTCCTAGGATAGCCAAGCCGACAGCCCAGAAGGTAGCTTCTACCGCTCCTGCTGAGAGCGAGGTCAAGGCGCAGCCCGCAGCCGCCGAAGCTCCCGCCGAAGCCGCCCCTGCACCCGCCAAGAAGAAGGCAGGAAGGCCTAAGAAGACTGCAGCGCCGGCAGCTGAAGCAGCTGCAGAAAAAGCCGCAGAAACCGCTCCCGCAGAGCAGACGAAGGAAGAAGCCAGGCAGCAGGAAGCCAAGCAAACTGACAAGCCCAAGAAAGGCAGGACTTCGAAGAAGAAAGCCGAAGCAAGCGCAGAACAGGCTCCCGAGCAGCCGCAGGCCCAGCAGCAACAGGCTCAGCCTCAGCAAGGCCAGCAGAAGCCCCAGCAGCATCATCAGCAGGGTCAGCAGAATCAGCAGCAGAAACCTCAGCAGCAAGGCCAGCAGAATCAACAGAATCAGCAGCCTCAGCAGAATCAGCAGCCGCCCAAACCCAGGATTGAATTCGAGGGCATCGTCAAGGCCATCGGCGTGCTGGAGATTATGCCCGACGGATACGGTTTCCTTCGTTCTTCAGACTACAACTATCTGAACTCTCCTGATGATATATATGTATCCCAGTCTCAGATCAAGAACTACGCGCTGAAGAACGGCGACACCATCCTCGGCGAGATCCGTCCCCCGCGTGAAGGCGACAAATATTTCCCTCTGGTAAGAGTAGACCGCATCAACGGCAGGCTGCCCGAAGAAGTGCGCGACCGCGTGCCCTTCGACTTCCTCACCCCGCTGTTCCCGGACGAGAAATTTAACATCACCGGCAACGGCCACAACGACAACATCTCAGTGCGCGTCGTGGATATGTTCACCCCTATCGGCAAGGGCCAGAGGGGTCTGATCGTAGCCCAGCCCAAGACCGGTAAGACCGTGCTTCTCAAAGACATAGCAAACGCCATCGCCGACAATCATCCCGAGGTGTTCATGATAGTCCTGCTTATCGACGAGCGTCCCGAAGAGGTTACCGACATGCAGCGCAGCGTTAAGGCCGAGGTGATCGCCTCTACCTTCGACGAGCCCGCTGAAAGGCATGTCAAAGTGGCCAACATGGTTATTGAAAAGGCCAAGAGGCTGGTAGAGTGCGGCCATGACGTAGTCATCCTGCTCGACTCCATCACCCGTCTGGCGAGGGCTTACAACACCGTCCAGCCCGCTTCCGGAAAAGTGCTTTCCGGCGGTGTGGACGCCAATGCCCTGCAGAAGCCCAAACGCTTCTTCGGCGCCGCCCGCAACATCGAGAACGGAGGTTCGCTCACCATCCTCGCCACTGCCCTTACTGAGACCGGCTCAAAGATGGACGACGTTATCTTCGAGGAATTCAAGGGAACCGGCAACCTGGAGCTCCAGCTCGACCGCAAGCTGTCCAACAAGCGCATCTTCCCTGCCGTGGACGTTACTCTCAGCAGCACTCGCCGCGACGATCTGCTTTACGATCCGGAGCATGTGAACCGCATCTGGATCCTGCGCAACTACCTCTCGGACATGAACTCCGTAGAAGCCATGGAATTCATGAAGAGCAGGCTGCAGAGGACCAAGGACAATCAGGAGTTCCTGATTTCCATGAACGGAGATATTCTGAATTAAGACGGCCCTTTTACAGGCTAATCGATAACGGGAGCGGTATCTTTAACGAGGATCGCTCCCGATTTTTCTACCTTGGACTTGGCGTAATCCAGGTCGATGGTGAAGGTCTTGCGGTTGCAGGTCGGAGCGTCGTACATGGCGTCGAGCATGATTATCTCACATATCGAACGCAGGCCGCGGGCGCCGAGCTTGAACTCTATGGCGGTGTCCACTATATATTCCAGCACGTCCGGCTTGATGATGAGCTTGATGCCGTCGAGGCGGAAGATTTCCTTGTACTGGTTGACAAGCGAATTCTTAGGCTCGGTGAGGATGGCTCTCAGGGTCCTGCGGTCCAGAGGATTGAGGTGGGTGAGCACGGGCAGACGGCCGATTATCTCTGGAATCAGTCCGTATGCGCGCAGATCCTGCGGTGCGATATACTGGATGAGGTTGTCACGGTCGATGCGTGAACGGGTCTTAGTCGAAGTATAACCTACCACCTGGGTGTTAAGACGGTTGCCGATATTGCGTTCAATGCCCTCGAATGCTCCGCCGCAGATGAAGAGGATGTTGTTGGTGTCAACTGCTATCATCTGCTGCTCAGGATGTTTGCGACCTCCCTGCGGGGGCACGTTGACTATGCTGCCCTCGATTATCTTCAGCAGGGCCTGCTGCACTCCTTCTCCCGACACGTCGCGGGTTATCGAAGGGTTGTCGCCCTTGCGGGCGATCTTGTCTATCTCGTCGATGAAGACTATGCCTTTCTCGGCTTTCTTGACGTCATAGTCAGCATCCTGGAGCAGGCGGGTGAGGATGCTTTCCACATCTTCTCCCACATATCCGGCCTCGGTAAGGATGGTGGCGTCTACTATGGCGAAAGGCACGTTGAGCATCTTGGCGATGGTCCTTGCCAGCAAGGTCTTGCCGGTGCCGGTGGGTCCCACCATCAGGATGTTGGACTTTTCAAAGAGGTCGCCGCTTCCTTTCTCGGCGTTCTCTATCCTCTTGTAGTGGTTGTAGACGGCGACAGCGAGAGTCTTCTTCGCATCGTCCTGCCCTACCACGTACTGACTCAGGAAATCATAGATCTCGTGCGGCTTGCGCAGTGAGAACTCGCCGTTAACCTTGCCGGCGGACTTGATGCTGCTCTGGGGGTGCAGAAGCTCCTTAGCCCTTGTGAAGGCCATCTCGGCGCAGTCTGAGCAGATGCACGCGTTCTCGCCGTACATCATCAGAGGGACTTCATTCTCGCTTCTGCCGCAAAATGCGCAGCGCGCGACTTCGATCTTATTTTTTCCCATTCTTTTCAGCTTTAGTAACGATCTGGTCTATCATTCCGTATTCCAGAGCTTCCTGAGAAGTCATCCAGAAGTCGCGGTCGGCATCATGGCGGATAACGTCCAAGTCCTTGCCGGTGTGTTCGCTGAGTATCTGATAGAGCTCGTCCTTGAGCTTGAGGATCTCACGGGCGGTGATTTCGATGTCTGAGGCCTGACCCTCGGCTCCTCCGAGCGGCTGGTGGATCATGACTCTCGAGTGGGTCAGCGCAGAGCGCTTGCCGGGGCTGCCGGCAGCCAGCAGCACGGAAGCCATAGAAGCGGCCATGCCGGTGCAGATGGTGTGGATGTCGGAGCTGATGGTCTGCATGGTGTCGTAGATGCCCAGACCGTCATATACGGAACCTCCCGGAGAGTTTATGTAGAGGGAGATGTCGGAATCATATCCGTTGCTGTCGAGGAAAAGCAGCTGCGCCTGGATGATGTTGGCCACCTCGTCGGTGATGGGACAGCCGAGGAAGATGATGCGGTCCATCATCAAGCGTGAGAACACGTCCATCTGGGCCACGTTGAGCTGGCGCTCTTCGATGATCATGGGGTTGATATAGCTGGAGGTCACAGAGTTGAACCTGTGCAGGGCCATGGAGCTGATGCCACGGCTCTTGACAGCAAACTTCTCGAATTCGTTCATATCTCGGGGATTTTACTATTTCTGGGCACGCATCTTTTCGACGGTGGTTTTCTTCTTCTCAAGGGTTACGGCGTCCTTCACGTATGCTACGACCTTGTCGGCCTCGACCTTGTCGTAGAGGCGGCGGGCCTGGTCGTCATCGCCGAGCAGACGGTCAGCGAAGCCGGCGAGCTGGTCCTCTGGAACGTCGTTCATGCCATACATCGCGAACTGGTATGCTGCAAGGGCCTTGGCTTCCTTGTCGAGGTCTTCCTTGGTCACTTCCATGTTATGGGCCTTCATGAGATGGTTGCATATCATCTGCCAGCGGAAGTCCTTGGTGAAAGCGTCGAACTCTTTCTCGATGTCTTCGGCGGTAAACTTGCCCTCGTTGACACGGATGAGCCACCTCTTGAGGAAAGCCTCGGGGAGCTTGACGTCTGCCTTCTTGAGCAGATAGTCGCGAACGTCAGCAGCGAAGCGGTATTCGCTCTCGCGGGCATATTCGTTCTTGAGCAGGTCCTTGACCTTGGCGTCGAAGCCGGCCTCGTCCTTCACTACATCCTTACCGAAGATGCGGTCGAAGGTCTCGGGCTCGGGTTTGGCGGCCACGAAGGTCTTCACGTCCTTCACTGTCATCTGCCACATAGGATCCATATCCTTAAGCTCTTCCTTCTTCATGTGGAGCATGGCGGCGCGGTCAGACTCGTTGGGGAACACTGCGTTCACGTCGAGGTCCTTCACTTCGTCTTTCTTTATACCCAGGAAGATGCTCTTTGCTTCGTCAGCGATGCTGCGCAGAGCTACGTAAGCGTCCTTGACTTCGGTCTCGCCCTGCTTGAAATCCACCACTACGAAATCGTCTTCGCCGGCGGCCTCGCCGCTCTGCATGTTGCCGTACTGACGGAGGAGGTTCTCCTTGTAGTCTGCAACGGCCTTGGCGCTCACTGTGATAGTGTAGTAAGGGATAGTGTCCTCGTTAGTCACGTCCACGGTGATGTCCGGAGCTATTCCGAGGTCAAAGTCGAAAGTGTATGAATCGCCTTCGTCGGCGGCGTTGTCGTTATCCTCGCTGGGAAGCGGCTCGCCGATAATGTTGAGTTTGTTGTCCTCGATGTATTTGGTGATCTGCTGAGACACGACGGTGTTCAGAGTGTCTGCCAGCGCCTGGCCGCCGTACATCTTCTCGATGAGGCCCATAGGAGCCATACCTTTACGGAAGCCACGGATATCCGCTTTGTGGCGGAATTCCTTGAGGCGTTTGTTCATGTCTTCTGCGTAATCTTCTTTGTCGACTTTGATGCTCACCTTCAATGTGAGGTCATCCTGGCTTTTTTTCTGGTTAATCTGCATATTTTTATCTGATTTTCTATTCGTTACAAAGGGGCGTAAAAATAGTAAAAATTTGGTTATCTTTGTACAATTCAGTCAAAAAATCCAATTTTAGCCGACGGACATGACATATCAGCAACTATACGAGAACATCCTTGCGAAGAAAAGTTTCCTCTGCATCGGGCTGGACCCGGAAATCTCCCGGATCCCGGAACACCTCAAGCACATGGAGCATCCCGTCTTTGAATTCAACAAGGCGATAATCGACGCCACAGCCCGCTACGCCGTGGCCTACAAGCCCAACAGCGCCTTCTACGAAGTGTTCGGAGCCCAGGGATGGAACGAGCTGGAGATGACTGTCTCATACATCCGCGAGCATTATCCGGAGCTGTTCGTAATCCTCGACGCCAAGCGCTGCGACATAGGCAACACCGCCAGAATGTATGCCCGCGCCTTCTTCGAGACTCTGGATTTCGACGCCGTAACCCTTTCTCCCTACATGGGACAGGACAGCATCAGGCCTTTCCTTGAATACAAAGGCAAATGGGCAGTCATCCTCGCCGCCACCTCCAACGAGTCGGCCAGCGACTTCGAGTTCGGCGGCCAGGAGCCTCTCTACGCTAAAGTAATGAGCAAGGCTCTCGAGTGGGGCACTGTCGACAACACCATGTTCGTGGTGGGAGCCACCCGTCCCGAGATGTTCAAGGCCATCCGCGAGATATGCCCCGACAATTTCTTCCTCGTGCCTGGAGTCGGAGCCCAGGGAGGCACCGTCGCAGAGGTTGTGAAATACGGCATGAACAGCCACTGCGGCCTGCTGATAAACTCTTCCCGCGGAGTCATCTACGCCGGCGGCGGAGAAGGCTTCGCAGATGCCGCCGCAACAGCCGCAAAAGCTCTGGCCGACGAGATGGCCACATACCTTTAGAATCGAAAAATCAACTACATTTGCCACGGCAAAAACGCTATTACCATGCAGTACAACAACAATACATCCAGGAAACGCAATACACCGCGCCCCGCTCCGGCCAAGGCTCCTGCCCGTGCCAACGGTTCAAAAGGCCGCCAGAGCAGCAACGCCAGCAAGGGAAGCAATAGCAAGACTTACGAAAGAAGGTCTTCCGGCAGCGGCAGATATTTCTCTGACAAGCAGTACAACAAGAGGAAAAGCCCTGCCAAGGCTCCCAAGACAGAAGACGACGGCCTGATCCGCCTCAACAAGTTCGTAGCCAACTCGGGCGTCTGCTCTCGCCGCGAGGCCGACAAATACATCGAGGCAGGCCTGATTACCGTCAACGGCAAGGTAGTCACCGAGCTCGGCACCAAGGTCAGCCCCACCGACGACATCCGCTTCAGCGGCGAAAGGCTCAAGGGCGAGAAGAAGGTCTACATAGTGATGAACAAGCCCAAGAACTTCGTCACCACCACCAGCGACCCCCACGCCGAAAAGACCGTGATGGACCTCATCTCGA
The DNA here is from genome assembly GCA_017617655.1 of Bacteroidales bacterium. Lineage (GTDB taxonomy): Bacteria > Bacteroidota > Bacteroidia > Bacteroidales > UBA932 > Equibacterium. The sequence goes on along the minus strand of JAFZVU010000062.1, from coordinate 7,814 downwards.
CAGAGCTCTGCAAGGAGCGTGTCTTCCCGGTAGGAAGGCTCGACAAGGCCACCACAGGAGTGCTGATGTTCACCAACGACGGCGCTCTGGCAGAGAAACTCACCCACCCTGCCTACAGGGTCCGCAAGATATATTACGTCACCCTCGACAAGAACCTCAAGAAGACTGATTTCGACGCCGTGCTCGAAGGCATAACCCTCGACGACGGCCCCATCGCCGCCGACGCCCTCTCATACGTGAACGGCGTGCAGAGCGAAGTGGGCATCGAGATCCACTCCGGCCGCAACCGCATCGTGCGCCGCATCTTCGAACACCTCGGCTACAAGGTCAAGAAGCTCGACAGGGTCTATTTCGCCGGCCTCACCAAGAAGAACCTGCGCCGCGGCCAGTGGCGTTTCCTCAGCGAGGAAGAGTTGAACCACATGATGATGGGCGCGTTCGAATGATGGAAGTTCCCAGCAACCACAGAAGCGGCTTCGTCAACATCATAGGCAACCCCAACGTGGGCAAGTCCACCCTGATGAACGCCCTCGTGGGCGAGAAGCTGTCCATTGTCACGGCCAAGGCCCAGACCACGCGCCACCGCATCATGGGCATCGTCAACGGTGACGATTTCCAGATAGTCTACAGCGACACTCCCGGCATCCTCAAGCCCGCCTACAAGCTCCAGGAGAGCATGATGAATTTCGTCGACACTGCCATCGGCGACGCTGACGTCATAATCTATGTGACCGACGTAATCGAGAAGGCCGACAAGAACCGCGAATACGTCGAGAAGCTCAACCAGCTCACCTGTCCGGTGATAATAGTCATCAACAAGATAGACAAGAGCACCCAGGAGCAGGTGCGCGAGCTTGCCGCAAAATGGCACGAAGAGGTGCCGAAGGCCGAAATCTTCGCCGCCAGCGCGCTGGAGCGCTTCAACCTCGACGCCATATTCGAGCGCATAAAGGAGCTCCTCCCCCTCAGCCCGCCGTGGTACGACAAGGACGCCTTCACCGACAAGAGCCTGCGCTTCTTCGCCGCCGAGATAATCCGCGAGAAGATCCTGCTCAATTATTCCAAGGAAATTCCGTACTGCACCGAAGTGGTGATAGAGGAGTTCAAGGAGGGTGAGGAAAGATACGATATCAGGGCCGTAATCAACGTGATGCGCGAATCACAGAAAGGCATAATAATCGGCAACAAGGGCGCCGCGCTGAAAAAAGTCGGCTCGCAGGCCCGCGTCGACATGGAGGCTTTTTTTGAAAAAAAGGTATTTTTGCAGATATTTGTCAAGGTCGAACGCAACTGGAGAGAAGACCGTCAGATGCTGAGGCGTTTCGGCTATATTCAAGACTAAAAGGAATACGATGAGTGACGAGATAGACGATATTGAAGTTGAAGAGGGTGCTCAGGAAGAAAATCTTGAGGAGACTCAGGAGGAGGTCCAGGAGGAGCAGGTGAACGAAGAACATGCCGCCGATGCCAAAGACAACAGCAAGAGCAGCAAGTTCAGCCGCGTCATAAATGCCGGAGAGAACAAGTACAAGCTCCCGGGCATGTACCGCGACTGGTTCCTCGACTACGCTTCATACGTCATGCTCGACCGCGCCGTCCCCTACATTGAGGACGGCCTGAAGCCCGTGCAACGCCGCATCCTCCACGCATTGAAACTCAATGAGGACGGTCGTTACCACAAGGTTGCAGGACTTGTCGGCGACACGATGAAGTTCCACCCCCACGGCGACGCGTCTATCTACGACGCCCTCGTGGGCATGCAGCAGAAAGAGCTGCTCGTCGACGGCCAGGGCAACTGGGGTAACATACTCACAGGCGACAGCGCCGCGGCCATGCGTTACATCGAGGCCAAACTGAGCAAGTTCGCCCTCGACGTGGTCTTCAACCCCAAGATTACCGAATGGGTTCCTACCTACGACCGGGCCAGCGTCGAGCCTGTCACCCTCCCCGTCAAATTCCCGCTGCTGCTGTCCCAGGGCAGCAAGGGTATCGGCGTCGGCCTCAAGATCCTCATCCTCCCCCACAACTTCAATGAGCTTCTCGATGCAAGCATCGCTGCCCTCAAGGGCGAGGAGTTCGACCTCTACCCCGATTTCCCCACAGGCGGCATAGCCGACTGCAGCAAATACAACGGAGGTCTGCGCGGCGGCCGCGTGCGTGTCCGCGCCACCATCACCAAGCGCGACAAGAAAACCCTGGTAATCGAGGACATCCCCTTCGGCGAGACCATCGGATCGGTGATCGCATCCATTGCGTCCGCCAACGATTCCGGTAAGATAAAGATCAAGAAGATAGACGACTACAGCGGTGCCAAGGTGGAGATTGTGCTGCAGCTGGCCAACGACATCTCTCCCGACAAGACCATCGACGCCCTCTACGCCTTCACCAAATGCTCTGTCGTGCTTTCTCCCAACACCGTCGTAATCAAGGACGGCAAGCCGGAGTTCATGACCGTGAACGACATCCTGCGTTACGGCGCATTCCATACCCGAGACCTGTTCGAGAAAGAGCTGAGCGTAACCCTTTCCGAGCTGGAGGACGACTGGCACAGGATGAGCCTCGAGAAGATATTCTTCGAGGAGAAGGTATACCGCGTGCTGGAGAATGACGCCCGCACATGGGAGAAGCAGATCCAGGACGTTACCGACAAGATGCTCGAATACCAGCATCTCGTCCGCAAGCCCATCACCAACGAAGACATCCTGAAGCTCGTCGAGAAGCCTGTCCGCAAGATTTCCAAGTTCGACATAAAGGCGGCCAACGAGCGGCTCAAGGCCACCGAGGAGCAGATCGCCAAGGTGAAATACAACCTCGAGCATCTCACCCAGTATACAATCGCCCACTTCAAGAACATAAAGAAGAAATACGGCGACGCCCATCCGCGCCTGACCCGCATCGAAGAGTTCGAGAACATCAACGTCCAGAAGGTAGTAGTGGCCAACGCCAAGCTCTACGCCGACATGGAAGGCGGATTCATCGGCATCGACGAGAAGAAGATAGACAACGCCGCCTTTGTCTGCGAATGCTCCGACATCGACGACATAATAGTCTTCATGAAGAACGGCGACTACATGGTCACTCCGGTGAAGGACAAAGCCTTCGTCGGCAAGAACATTATCCATGTGGGAGTGTTCAAGAAGGGCGACGAACGCACGATATACAACGCAGTCTACCGCGACGGCAAGAACGGCATCTACTTCGCCAAGAGATTCGCCGTCACAGGAGTCACCAAGAACAAGCTTTACAATCTGGGCCAGGGCAAGCCGGACACCAGCGTAATCTACTTCTCCGCCAACCCCAACGGCGAGGCCGAAGTGGTGCGCATCCAGTACCGCAACCGTCCCAAGCTCAAGAAGACTACCGACAGCTTCGACTTCGCCAAGCTGGCCGTCAAGGGCCGCTCTAGCCGTGGCAACATAGTGTCCCGCAACCCCATCCTCCGCATCCAGCTCCGCACCAAGGGTGTCTCTACCATCGGCGGCAAGGAGATATGGTTCGACAGCGACATCAGCCGCCTGAACGACGCCGGCCGCGGACTGTTCCTGGGCGAATTCCTGCCGGACGAGCACATCCTGGTGATCCTCCGCAACGGACGTTATTATACCTCATCGTTCGACCTCAGTAACCGCTACCAGGGCCAGATCGAGACCATCTGCAAGCTCGATCCCGAGAAGACATATTCTGTGGTCTACTTCGACAAGCAGGCCGGATTCTTCTATGTGAAGCGCTTCAGCTTCGAGGTCAGCGACAACAACGAGCAGTGCTTCATCTCCGAGGGCAGCGGCTCGCGCCTGATAGCCATCAGCGAAGACGTATACCCGCGCCTGCAGCTTACCTTCAAGGGCAAGAATGCTTCCCGCGGCGTAGAAATAATCGACGTGGCCAGCTTCATCGGCAAGAAAGGCCTCAAGGCCAAGGGCAAGCGCCTGAGCCAGTACGACGTGGACACCGTAGAGTTCATCGAGCCTCTCCCCGTCCCCGAGCTTGAGGTGGACGACGCCATCGAGATTTATGAGGGTGAAGACGAGCCTCAGGACGGCGACGACACCGCTGCTGACGTGCCTGACGTTCCCAGCACACCTGACAGCCCGGCTCCCAGCAGCTTCGACGACGACGAGCCCATCGAACTCTCTCTCTTCTGATAAATGAACGTAGCTCTTACAGGTTTCATGGGTTGCGGCAAGACAACCTACGGACGCGCTGCGGCAGAGCGTTCCGGCCTGCCCTTCTTCGACCTTGACGACGCAGTTCTGGACGCCCACAATGCCGCCTTCCCTTCCCTGCAGTGCGAATCCATCTCAGAAGTATTTGCAGTGATGGGTGAAAGTTATTTCCGCAACCTCGAGACAGCTACCCTGCAGGAGCTGCTCAGCGGCAGCGAAGGGGTCATCATCGCCCTGGGCGGAGGCGCAGTGGTGCGGGAGGAGAACCGTGCTTTGCTGCGACAGAACTGCCGCCTTGTGTGGCTGAAGGCCTGTCTGGACACCTGTCTGGAGAATATCGGAGCTACCTACCCCAGGCCGCTGCTTCAAGGCAAGACGAGGGCTCAGATCGAGGAAATGTTCGAAGTCCGCAACGGCATCTACAGCTCGGTTGCGGACGCAGTCATAGACACGGACGCGCTGACGTTCGAGCAGATTGCCGACAGTATAATAGCAGAAACTATTCGTAGTTGAAGCCGCTGTGCTCGCCCATGGGCTTGTCAAGCAGCTCGGGATTGGCAAAGATGTGTTTCAGCAGCTTGAGGCTGCGCACATAGTAAAAACCGTCCGCTATCCTTTCATCTATAGTTGCACCGAAGTCCAGGATATCCCTGATCTCCTTGTGGCCGTCAGGCATCACAATTTCCTCCTTGTGGACAGTACCGACAGTCACCATGATGCTGTTGGTGCCGTAGTTGTTGAGATGGTGGTAGACTGCAGGGCCGCCGATGCTGCCGAGGTTGCTGAGCAGCACGGTAGAATAGTTGCAGTCGCCGTCGGTCAGGGCCTTGGGGTTCACTCCCCAGAAGTCGAGCCAGCGGATTACTCTCAAAACGAACATAAGCAGCAGGCGCGGAATCCTGGCGAAGGCGTCTATCTTCGAGTCGATGCCGCCGGTGGAATGCTCGCTCTTGCGCATCTGCCTGATCTCTCCGGCCATGCGGTAGCTGAGACTATCCAGGTTGTCTTCATCCTTCGGCACGAAGAACATGATGGCTTCGTCAGAGCCGTCTATGAAGCGGCGCTTGGCCACGAAGCTGAGGCTGATCTCCTTGCGCGCATACAGACGCCGGCCCTGAACGAAACGGTTCATGTAGGGGCGCTCTTTGACCATGCGGGCCACGGCTATTATCATTGCGTGGAAGATGGTTGTCTTGTAGTCCGGGTGGCCTTCGTTTTTCTTGGCGAGGAATTTCATTACTTCGGTCACGTCCAGTTTGTCGCTTAGATAGACCTCGCAATCCGTGCGGTTCGGGAAGAGATGCATCATTATGGTGTTCAGGCCGGGAATGTTCTTCTCCCAATAGGCATCACGGCGATCGCCGCGCTTGTGCTTTCTAGTTTCGCTCATGGGTTTCGATGAGATATAATTAACAAATTTAGTAAACTTGTTATAAATTCGCGGTCTGCTAAAGAGTATTATTTTAATTACACATAATGAAAAAGACTTTTTTACTTATGATTGCTGTTCTGGCTGTTGCCGCTTGCGGACAGAAGAACGGCGCTCCCGCTCTTGACATGAGCTACCTCGACACCAGCGTCAGCCCCAAGGTTGACTTTTACCAGTATTCTACCGGCGGTTGGCAGAAGGCCAACCCCCTCCGTCCCGAATTCGCCCGCTACGGCAGCTTCGACGCTCTGCGCGAGCAGGCTCAGGAAAACCTCAACGCCCTCTTCGAGAGTATGACCTCTTCGCAGGCCGAGTACGGCACCGTAGACCAGAAGATCTCAGATCTCTACAAGATGGCTCTCGACTCAACCACCCGCAATGCGCTCGGTGCTGAGCCTATCAAACCTTACATCGCCCAGATCCAGGCCGTGAAATCCAAGGATGAACTGGCCAGGCTGCTTGGAAAGATGAATCTCTACGGAGAAGGCGGATTCTACGGTTCAGGCGTTGACGCCGACTTGGTCGACAGCGACATGCAGATTCTCTACCTCGTCGAGGCCGGCCTGGGAATGGGTGACCGCGACTACTATCTGCTCGAGAGCAACGCTGCACTCAAGGCCGGCTACAGAAACTTCCTCGAGAAGGTTCTCACCCTCGCAGGTATTGAGAATGCGGCTGACATCGTAGCCATGGATATGGCAGTCGAAGACGCCATGGCAAAGATATTCTGGACCCGCGAGCAGAACCGCGATGTTGCTGCCCAGTACAACCCTATGAGCAGCAAGGAAATCTTCAAAAAATGGCCTGAAATCCGCTTTGACCTGGTATGCAACGAGATTGGAATCGCTCCTCAGGAAAAAGTGATCGTCATGCAGCCTTCTTACTTCGACGGTTTGAACAAACTGATCGCAAAGACCGATCTTGAGACTCTCAAGGCTTATCTCCTCTCCCAGTTCGTAAGCGGACAGTGCGGTGCCCTCAGCGACGACTTCTACACCGCATCATGGGAGTTCTTCAGCCACCAGATGTCCGGTGCACAGGAGCAGCAGCCCCGCTGGAAACGCGCGATGAGCGTTCCCAACAGCCTCCTCGGCGAAGCAGTCGGCCAGATGTACGTAGAGCGCTACTTCCCTGAATCATCAAAGCAGATGATGCTCGAACTCGTGGAGAATCTCCGCACCGCCCTCGGCCAGCACATCGACATGCTCGAATGGATGAGCGACGAAACCAAGGCCAAGGCTCAGGAGAAACTCGCCGCCTTCACCGTTAAGATCGGCTATCCTGACAAATGGAAAGACTACAGTTCTCTCGACATCAACCCTGACAACACTTACTACGAGAACCTGCGCAACGCCAGCGCATGGTACATACAGGACGACCTTTCAAAGCTCGGCAAGCCTACCGACAGGACCAAGTGGGGCATGACTCCGCAGACCGTCAACGCATACTACAACCCGACCACCAACGAGATCTGCTTCCCTGCAGCCATCCTGCAGAAGCCGTTCTTCGATCCCAATGCTGACGCCCCCGTCAACTACGGCGGCATCGGAGTTGTCATCGGCCACGAGATGTCTCACGGCTTCGACGACCAGGGTTCTATGTTCGACGCACACGGCAACATGGTAAACTGGTGGACTGCTGAAGACAAGGCTAAGTTCGACGCTCTCGGAGACAAGCTCGTCGCCCAGTTCGACGAAGTCGAGATCCTCCCCGGCGTACACGCCAACGGCCGCTACACCCTCGGCGAGAACATCGGTGACCACGGCGGACTCTCAATCGCATACACCGCTATGGAGAACGCCATCGCCGGCCAGCCCGTCAAACTGATCGACGGCTTCACCCCCGCCCAGCGCTTCTACCTCAGCTACGGCGCCATCTGGGCCCAGAACATCACCGACGAGGAGAAAGCCCGTCTGACCAACATGGACGTCCACTCACTCGCCCGCAACCGCGTCAACGTTTCAATCCGTAACTTCCAGACCTTCTTCGACGCATTCGACATCCACGAAGGCGACCCGATGTTCCGTCCCGAATCAGAACGCGTACATATCTGGTAAGCTCCGCTTAGGTCCGGGCCCAGAAGCCTCGGCCCGACGGTCACGAAAAAGCGCATGGATTCTTCCCGTGCGCTTTTTTTTCGGCACATCCCCACGCCAGCCTCCATCGCCATCCGTGCAGAAGTGTGCGCCGCCGATGTGCCCCAGAACGCGTATAAGCGCGAT
>JAFZVU010000061.1 GCA_017617655.1 Bacteroidales bacterium | reverse complement strand
GAAAATGATAGCTAAATACGCAGCAAAACGCGAGGCTCTGAAGCAGGCCGGCGACTGGGCCGCCCTGGACAAGCTCCCGAAGAACTCAAGCCCCTGCCGTGCGCACAACCGTTGCTCTATCACCGGTCGTCCGAAAGGCTACATGCGTTATTTTGGCATCAGCCGTATTCAGTTCCGCGAGATGGCATCACAGGGCCTCCTCCCGGGCGTGAAGAAAGCAAGCTGGTAGAATCAATACTTATCAATAAATAAACAATCGGATATCGGGCGCCCATGAGGCGTCGTCCATAAAAAAGAAAAAGAAATGACTGATCCAATTGCAGATCTGCTTACGAGAATCCGTAACGCCTATGCAGCAGGCCACAAGACTGTTGAAGTCCCTGCATCAAAGCTGAAATGCGAAATCGTCCGCATTCTCCACGAGAAGGGCTACATCCTGGCTTACAAAGTCGTTGAAGCAGAACCTTACAACACAATCAAGATTGCTCTCAAGTATCATCCTGAGACCAAGAAAGCAGCTATCAAGAAAATCGAACGCGTCAGCACTCCCGGTTTGAGGAGATACGCAGGTGTAGAAGACATGCCCCGCGTCCTCAACGGAATGGGTATCGCAATCATATCTACTTCAAAGGGTGTGATTACCGACAAGGAAGCCAAAGAGCTGAATGTAGGCGGCGAAGTTCTCTGCTACGTTTATTAGTGTAATAATTAAAATCAAGTATAATGTCAAGAATTGGAAAACTTCCTGTACACCTGCCCGCAAATGTGACCGTTGAGGTTACAGATGACAACGTGGTAAAGGTTAAAGGACCCCAGGGCCAGCTGAGCCAGAAAGTAGACCCGGACATCAAGGTCGAAGTAGAAGGGGGAGAAATCAAGGTGAGCCGTCCTACCGACCAGCCCCGCCACCGTTCAATGCACGGTCTTTACCGCGCGCTGATCCACAACATGGTTGTCGGCTGCTCAGAAGGTTTCACCGTTAAACAAGAATTCGTCGGTGTAGGTTACCGCGTCGACGTACAAGGTCAGATCGTGACCATGAGCTTAGGATACTCACATGACATTCAGTTCATGCTTCCCAACGAAGTCAAGGCTGAAGCTGAACCTGTCAAGAAAGGACAGAATCCTGTATTGGTACTTAAGAGTTGTGACAAACAATTGCTCGGACAAGTAGCTGCCAAAGTTCGTTCACTCCGCAAACCGGAGCCTTACAAGGGTAAAGGTATCAAGTTCGTTGGTGAGGAACTCCGTCGCAAGGCCGGCAAGAGCGCCGCTGCTAAATAATGGGAGGATTGAAAAATGGCAACAATGAATAAAAAAGAGAGAAGACAAAGAATCCATTATCGCATCCGCAAGGTTGTCAACGGTACTGCCGAGCGTCCGAGAATGGTCGTGTTCAGAAGCAATAAACAGATCTACGTCCAGGTCATCGACGATGTTAAGCACGTAACACTGTGCGCTGCATCTTCAGCTGACAAGGCTATCGTCGACTCATGCAAGGGCAAGCCCGGCATCGAGGCTGCGAAGATCGTAGGAAACGAAATAGCAAAACGCGCTATGGAGAAAGGCATCACCACCGTGTCATTCGACCGTGGAGGTTACCTTTATCATGGAAGAGTTAAAAGTTTGGCAGACGGTGCCCGTGAGGGTGGCCTTAAATTCTAAGAGATATGGCAGATATCAATGTTAAAAAAGTAAAGACAGCTGATCTTGAACTTAAGGATCGTCTGGTAGCCGTTCAGAGGGTAACCAAAGTCACCAAAGGTGGACGTCACTTCTCTTTCGCGGCAATCGTCGTAGTAGGCGATGAGAATGGTGTTGTCGGTTACGGTCTTGGAAAGGCTAACGAAGTAACTACCGCCATTTCAAAAGGCATCGAGGATGCAAAGAAGAATCTCGTGAAGATTCCGATCAACCATGGAACTATTCCTCACTCACAGGAAGCTAAGTTCGGCGGCGCCCGCGTAGTCAGGGCCCCCGCAGCTCCCGGTACCGGTATCAAGGCCGGCGGTGCCATGCGTGCCGTATTCGAGTCAGTAGGTATCCATGACATCCTTGCCAAATCAAAAGGTTCGTCTAACCCTCACAACCTGGTGAAAGCCACTGTATCAGCTCTCTGCGAAATGAGAGATGCTTATACTGTAGCAGGCCTTCGCGGCATTCCCATGGAAAGAGTATTTAAAGGCTAGGAGGACAAGTCATGACAAAAGTTAGAGTCACTCAAGTTATCAGCAAGAACAGTGCGACCGAACGTCAGCAGGCCAACCTGCTTTCACTCGGCATCCACCGTATCAACCAGACAGTCGAGGTAGAACTCACTCCTGTGACCAAAGGCATGATCGAGAAGGTCCGCCACCTGGTTAAGGTAGAAGAAGTCAAATAGGAGGACAATCAATGAAACTCAATAATCTCAAACCTGCTAAAGGTTCAACTAAGAAAGTAAAACGTATCGGTCGTGGTGAAGGTTCTGGTCACGGTGGAACTGCCACTCGTGGTAACAAAGGCGCCCAGGCCCGCAGCGGTTACAACCGCAAGATCGGTTTCCAGGGAGGTCAGATGCCCCTTCAGCGTACCAGCCCGAAGTTCGGTTTCAAGAACCACACAAGAGTTGAGTACAGAGGTGTTAACGTAGCCGCTCTGCAGGCTCTCAGCGAGTCGCTGAACACCAATGTAATCGGTATCGATACAATGGTAGAAGCCGGCCTCGCCCGCGCCAACGATCTCGTCAAGATCCTTGGTAACGGTGAATTGACCGCTAAATTGGAAGTTTCAGCCAACGCCTTCTCAAAGAGCGCGATCGCAAAGATCGAGGCTTGCGAAGGTAAAGCCACAATCATCTAATTGCCATGAAAAGATTCTTTCAGACATTAAAGAATATTTGGAAGATTGAAGAGCTTCGCAAGAGAATCCTCTATACTCTGGCATTGCTGGCAGTCTACCGTTTGGGTTGCTTTGTCGTAATCCCGGGTATTGACGCTTCTCAGATTGCGAATCTGCAAAGTCAGGCTTCTGAAGGCTTGCTCGGTTTGCTGAACATGTTCTCAGGAGGTGCCTTCGGCAACGCTTCAATCTTTGCACTGGGTGTAATGCCCTACATCTCTGCATCCATCGTAATCCAGCTTCTGGGTGTGATGCTTCCGTTCTTCCAGCGTCTTCAGAAAGAAGGCGAGAGCGGCCGCAGAAAGATGAACCAGTACACCAGGTATCTTACTATCGTAATCCTCGCCATCCAGGGTCCTGCTTATATAGCTAACCTGCACGCACAGCTTCCTCCCCAGGCATTCGTTACAACGATGCAGGGCGGCTGGTACGGCCTGTTCGCTACCTTGATCCTCATCGGCGGTACGATGTTCGTGATGTGGCTCGGTGAAAGGATCACCGACCGCGGTCTTGGCAACGGTATCTCCCTGATCATCATGATCGGTATCATCGCCCGTCTGCCTAGAGCCCTCTGGATTGAAATCAGCGAGAAGTTCACTCAGACCAACGGTGGTGTACTCGTATTCATCATCGAGCTGATCGTGCTCTTCTTCGTGTTCATCGCTACAATCGCTCTCGTACAGGCAGTCCGCAAGGTTCCTGTACAGTATGCAAAGCGCATCGTAGGCAACAAGCAGTACGGCGGCGTCCGTCAGTACATTCCTTTGAAGATCAATGCAGCCGGCGTTATGCCTATCATCTTCGCCCAGGCGATGATGCTCATCCCGCTGCTCTTCTCAAGGTTCGACGTGACCAAAGGTCTTGCAGCTATATTGAACAATCCTGTCGGATTCTGGTATAATTTCGTATTCTTCCTCATGGTTGTGCTGTTCACCTATTTCTACACAGCCATCACCGTCAACCCTACCAACATGGCAGAGGAGATGAAGAAGAACGGCGGTTTCATCCCCGGTTACAAGCCCGGTCGTCAGACTGCCAATTATATCGACACCATCATGTCACGCATTACGCTCCCCGGCTCTATCTTCCTGGCAATCGTAGCCATCCTGCCTGCGTTTGCACAGCTGCTCGGAGTCAACAACCAGTTCGCATCGTTCTACGGCGGTACTTCACTGCTGATCCTCGTCGGTGTGATCCTGGATACCCTCCAGCATATCGAGAGCCACCTGCTTATGCGTCACTACGACGGTCTCATGAAGACTGGACGTCTTCAGGGTCGTTCCGGAATGTAATTAATGTTACGATAGATACGGACAATGATAAAGATTAAAACCGAAGAAGAAATCGAGCTGCTCAGGGAGAATGCGATAATAGTATCGAAGACTCTCGCTGAGGTGGGACGGCACATCGCCCCGGGCGTGACCACGCTCGAGCTTGACAAGATTGCGGAAGAATTTATCCGCGATCACGGCGCCCAGCCGGGCTTCTTGGGTTACGGCGGATTCCCCTACACCCTCTGCATGTCGGTCAATGAGACCGTGGTGCACGGTTTCCCTTCAGACTACAGACTTCAGGAGGGAGACATAGTTTCGGTCGATTGCGGCACGACATACAAAGGGTTCAACGGGGACTCTGCATATACTTTCGCAGTAGGTCAGATCAGCGCCGAGGACCAGGCACTGCTCGATGCAACCAAAGCTTCTCTCTACAAAGGGATCGAGCATGCAGTTGCAGGAGCCCGCATCGGTGACATCGGATACGCTATCCAGACCTATACCGAAGCTCTCGGATACTCTGTAGTAAGAGAGCTCGTAGGCCATGGCATCGGACATCACCTCCACGAAAGCCCTGAAGTGCCGAACTACGGCCGCCGCGGGCACGGGGTGAAACTGTCCGAGAACATGGTGATATGTATCGAGCCCATGATCAACCAGGGAGTCAAGGATGTTTACCTCGACGACAACGGTTGGGCAGTCTACACTGCAGACCACAAGAAGTCGGCTCACTTCGAGCTGACGGTGGCAGTGAAGAAGGGCGCTGCTGATGTCTTGTCGACATTCGCATTTATCGAAAACAATAAATAACCATACGGAATAAACATTTACAATATGCCCAAACAGTCATCAATAGAGAAAGAAGGTACAATTATCGAGGCCCTGTCGAACGCGATGTTCAGAGTCGAGCTTGACAACGGCCATGTGATCATCGCCCACATATCAGGAAAGATGCGCATGCATTATATCCGGATACTCCCTGGTGATAAGGTTAAAGTTGAAATGTCTCCGTACGATTTGACGAAAGGTAGGATTTCCTTCAGATACAAATAATAAAAATATACAAAAATGAAAGTCAAGACATCTATCAAGAAGCGTAGTGCGGATTGTAAAATTGTTAAGCGCAAAGGTCGCTTGTATGTTATCTGCAAAAAGAATCCGAAGTTCAAAATGCGCCAAGGATAATATTATTGATTTGTAAAAAACAATATATAAAAACTAAAGAACAAGTATGGCACGTATAGCCGGTGTAGATTTACCCAACAACAAGCGTGGAGTTATAGGTCTTACCTATATCTTCGGCATCGGTCGTAGCTCTTCAAAGAAGATTTTGGAAGAGCTTAACATTGATGAGAACATCAAGGTTAAAGATTGGAATGACGACCAGATCGCTGCAATCCGCGGAAAGATTGCCAGCGAGTACAAAATCGAAGGTGAACTTCGTTCATCTGTACAAATGAACATCAAACGTCTGATGGATATCGGATGTTATCGTGGAATCCGTCACCGTGCAGGTCTCCCTGTACGCGGACAGAGCACCAAGAACAATGCCCGTACCCGTAAAGGTCGTAAGAAAACTGTGGCCAACAAGAAGAAAGCAACTAAATAGGAGACTTGAATCATGGCAAAGAAAACCACAACAAACAAGAAGAGAGTTGTCAAAGTTGATGCCTATGGCGAGGCTCATATTTCATCGACTTTCAACAATGTCATCGTTACTCTTACCAACAGCACAGGTCAGACCATCAGCTGGTCATCAGCTGGCAAAATGGGCTTCAGGGGTTCTAAGAAGAACACTCCCTATGCAGCTCAGGTTGCTGCTGCCGACGCAGCCAAAGTGGCATACGATCTTGGTTTGCGCAGAATCAAAGCTTATGTGAAGGGCCCGGGCGCAGGTCGTGAATCTGCAATCCGCACTCTGCACGGAGCAGGCATCGAAGTTACCGAAATCATCGACGTAACTCCTCTGCCTCACAACGGATGCCGTCCTAAAGGCCGCCGCAGAGTATAATCCTTAATTGTTTAATTGAAAAAAGGAATATTATTATGGCAAGATATACAGGACCCAAAAGCAAAATAGCACGTAAATTCGGCGAACCGATTTACGGACCTGACAAATATCTCGAAAAGAGGAATTATCCTCCGGGACAGCACGGAATGGCCAAGAAGCGCAAGAAAACTTCTGAGTACGGCACCCAGCTCGCTGAGAAACAGAAAGTGAAATATACTTACGGTGTTCTCGAGCGCCAGTTCCGCAAGATGTATGACAAGGCAGCCCGCATGAAAGGACGTACAGGCGAGAACCTGATCATCCTCCTCGAATCACGCGTGGACAACCTCGTATACCGCATGGGTATCGCTCCCAGCCGCCCTGCAGCACGTCAGCTCGTAAGCCACTGCCACATCACCCGCAACGGTGAGATCTGCAATGTGCCTTCAGCTATCGCACGCCCCGGCGACGTTATCGCAGTACGCGAGCGTTCAAAGAGCCTTGAAGTAGTTCAGGACAGCCTTTCACGTGGTAACAACAAATATTCATGGATCGAGTTCGACAGCGAGAAGTGTGCAGGTAAATACCTCAACTATCCTGAGCGCACCGAGATCCCTGAGACCATCAACGAACAGCTCATCGTCGAGTTGTACTCTAAGTAACAGTCTTTGCTTGACGCAACGAACACTAATACATTATCAACAATATGGCAATTTTAGCATTCCAAAAACCTGATAAGGTCATAATGCTCGATGCTACCGATACCTTTGGCCGTTTCGAGTTCCGCCCTCTTGAGCCGGGATACGCAACTACCATCGGTAACGCACTTCGCCGCATTCTGCTCTCCTCTCTGGAAGGTTTTGCCATCACTTCGATCCGCATCGAGGGTGTCGCTCACGAGTTCGACACCATCCCCGGAGTCATCGAGAGTGTGGTAGACATCATCCTTAATCTTAAACAAGTTCGTCTGAAGAGAATGATCGAGGAGGAAGAAAGCGAAAGTGCAACGGTTACTGTTAGTGGCAAGCAAGAATTCACTGCAGCCGACCTTTCAAAGAGTCTGTCTTCATTCAAGGTGCTGAATCCTGACCTGCACATCTGCACGATGGAGCCTAGCGTGAAGATCGTCATGGACTTTACGATTGGTAAGGGCAGGGGTTACGTTCCGGCTGACGAGAACAAAGATGAGAACGCACCGGTGGGCACCATCGCCATCGACTCCATCTACACTCCGATCAAGAACGTCAACTTCGCAAGGGAAGACTGGCGCGTAGAGCAGAAAACCGACTACGAAAAACTCATAATTGAAATCACTACCGACGGTTCAATCCATCCGAAGGAAGCCCTCAAGGAAGCTGCAAAGATCCTCATCCAGCACTTCATGCTGTTCTCAGACAGCAAGATCACTCTTGAAGCTCCCGTGGAGGTCGAGAACAAAGAGCTTGACGAGGAATCTCTCCGCATGCGTCATCTGCTCCTCACCAAACTGTCAGACATGGAGCTTTCAGTCCGCGCTCTCAACTGCTTGAAGGCTGCGAACATCGAAACCTTCGCTGACCTGGTGTCACACCAGCGCTCTGAGCTGATGAAATTCCGCAACTTCGGCAAGAAGTCTCTCAACGAGATCGACCTGCTTGTCGACAGGCTCAAATTGAACTTCGGAATGGACATTTCTAAGTATAACATCGAAAAAAAGGAACAATAGACTATGAGACACAATAAGGCCATCAATCACCTGGGTCGTCAGAGCGGACATCGCAAAGCTATGCTGTCGAACATGGCATGCTCTCTGATTCTCAACAAGAGGATCGAGACCACTGTTGCCAAGGCTAAGGCTTTGAGAACTTACGTAGAGCCTCTGATCACAAAGTCTAAGGACGATTCAACCCACTCACGCCGCGTGGTTTTCAGTTATCTGAAACAGAAAGAAGCCGTTACCGAACTCTTCAGGGTCATCGCTCCCAAGATCTCTGACCGTCCCGGTGGATACACCCGTATCCTCAAGACCGGTTTCCGTCAGGGTGACGGCGCCGACCTGGCACTCATCGAGCTGGTAGACTTCAACGAGGCTGCTCTCGCATCAACCGCCAAGAAGGAGACCAAGAAAGCTTCTACCCGCCGTGCAGGTAAGAAAGCCGCTGCCAAGGCAGCTGAGGCTCCGAAGGCTGAAGAGCCCGCAGCAGAAGCTCCCGCAGCAGAAGCTCCCGCAGCAGAATAAAGTCTTTGTAAAGACAAAAAAAAACCGACCCCGAAGGGCCGGTTTTTTTGTTTTAAGCCGACGCTATTTCTTTTTGAACAGCAGCGGTGCGAACTCCCTCAGGCAGCGGCGCCAGGTGAGGAATTCGTGAGCGGTCTTGGGCGATACGTAGGTCACTACGTTGGTGACACCGGCTGCCCTGAGCTGGTCGGCAGTAGCCTGAACCCTTGCGGGACCCTCGGCCTCGCCGATACCCATAAAGAGCACGTGCATCTTCTTGTTGAACTCTACAGGATCGATCTGGTTGATGTCGAGGCTGCCGGCTCCGCTGAAGCCGCCCATGTAAGAGAATACGTCGAGGTGGGGCAGGACTGTCCAGTAGGTCTGCATGCCGCCCCATGACAGTCCGGCCATAGCGCGGTTCTCGCGGTCGGCCTTAACCCTGAAGTTCTTCTCGATGTGGGGGATGATGTCTTTCAGCAGTACGTCGGTGAAGTCGGCGCCGTACTCGTCGCGGCTCTGGCCGCTGCGGGCGTTGAAGGCTACCTCGATGTTACCGCTGTCCATTACTACGATCATCGGGACGGCCTTGCCTTCTGCGATGAGGTTGTCCATGATGGCGCTCATGCGGCCCTGGTTGTTCCAGCCTGTCTCGTCCTCGGCCATACCGTGCTGCAGGTAGAGTACAGGATATTTCTTCTTGCCCTTGGCATATTCTGCAGGGGTGTATACGAAGCAGCGGCGCCACTCGTTGCGGACGTTGCTGTAGTATACGCTCTCGCTTACAACTCCGTGGGGAACGTCCTTCACTTCATAGAAGTCACGGTCGGGAGCGGGGATCTCGATGCCGCTGGCCCAGATGCCGGTGCCGAAGAACGGCCTGGTGTTCTTGTCGGCCACTGTGACTCCGTCGATGCTGAGAGTGTAATAGTGGAAGCCTTCTACCTCGGGCTGCTCTGAAGCGTATGTCCACCAGCCGTCGTTGCCCCTAGTCATCGGGCCGCGGTAGCTGATTTCAACTCTTTCGGCGTCCGGAGCGTATACTTTGAAGTAAGTGCGTCCGTCGCTGCCTACGCGGGGCCACTCGGCGCCCTTGATGTTAAGCTCGTTGGGCTTGGTGCCTGCGGGGAACTCGTCGAGGGTCAGCTCGGGAAGGTTCTTCTTCTCGATGGTCCAGCCGGCGCGTTTCTCAAGGCCGCTGGGCTTGCCGAGGAAGAGGTTGGCAGCTGCCTTGTCGCCCTTGAGCCACCATTTGAGCCATGCTACGGCAACGATTGAGAACTCGCCGCCGTGAGGCTGGGCGTAAGTGCCGCCGTGTCCTACAGGATAGTTGACAGCCACTGCGGGAACGTGGTTGATGCGCTTGAAGTCATCCATGCCGTTGCCGTAGGCGATGTCGCTCTCACCGCCGAGGATGTAGATGACGGGAGTGTGGATCTGATTGAGCTTATCCTTGCCGTTTGAAGGCATTCCGGACACTGCGGTGCTGGGGTTGACGAAGAGGCCGCTGTTGCAGACCATGATGGTCTTGAGCCTCGGGTCCTGGCATACGTCGAGAGTCTGAAGGCCGCCGCAAGACATTCCGGCTGCAGCTATGTTGTTGACGTCGATTTTCTGATAGTACTGGCTGTTCGGGTCGGCGTTCTGGGCGATGGCCCAGTCGATGGCGTCGATGAGCTGTTTTGACTCGGAGCCGTTGCCGGGATAGCGCACGCCGTCTTCAGGCATTACGCCGATGGCGATTACCAGGAAGCCGTTCGAAGCAATCTCGTTCAGGAAGCGGTAGTGCTCGAAGGGAGAGTTGGCGCAGGCGCCGTTGCCCCATACCAGCACGGGCAGGAGCTGCCTGCGGCCGAAAGGCTCGAGGTTGATGGGCTTGAATATGGTGTGCGTCTGGAGCGACTCGTCGGTGGCCATGATGGCTTTGTACGGGCCTGAACCGCCATCTTCAATTAGTTTGGTTGCGATGTCCTGTGCGTTGAGGACATTTGTTGACACCAGCGCGAGAAAGGCCAGTGCCAGGCAGAATAGTTTTTTCATATAAGGTTGATGTAAGGTTATTTGATGCTAATTTAATAAAATGGCGCGGATATTTTATAGATTTGAGGCCTGCTTGCATCAAGATTATGGAAGGAACGCTTTTCTCACAGCTGACAGACCTGGCGCGCAGCCTTGGTTTCGCCGATTTCGGAGCGGCGCGGATGCAGCCCCTAGGGGAGTCTGCGCGGCGGCTTGACAGCTATCTCGAGGAAGGGCGCAACGCGGACATGGAATACATGGGCCGCAATGTCGACAAGCGCAAGGACCCTTCTCTGCTGCTGGAGGCCGGCGGCAGCGTGCTCTGCTTCATAGTGCCTTACGGCAAGGCGCGCAGCGGCACTCCGGTGGCTTCGTTCGCCCTCGGCCTGGATTACCACAAGGTGGTGAAGGACCGTCTGTACCTCTTCCTGCAGCAGGCGAAGCCTCTGCTCGAGGCTGCATCCGGCGCTGAACTGAAGGCCCGCGTCTTCGTCGACAGCGCTCCTGTGATGGACCGTGCATGGGCGGTGGAGTGCGGACTGGGCTTCTTCGGCTGCAACAATTTCTTCATCAGCACTGCCGCCGGCATACGCTGCCTTATCGGCATAATCCTGTGCAATGTGGATTTCAAGCTGCTGGACTGTATGGATCTGCGCTGGAAGAAGCACGACGTGCAGCTGGACTGCGGCCAGTGCGGCAACTGCATCAGGCATTGCCCCACCGGCGCGCTGAAGGCTCCCTACACTCTGGATGCCGGCCGCTGCATAAGCTATCACACCGTGGAGAACAAGACTCTATACGAGAAGGACGCCCGGCCCGTGGACTACGCAGGCTACATCTTCGGCTGCGAAGAGTGCATGCGAGCCTGCCCCTGGGACTTGCCTGTCGGCAACGTCTGGCCGGAGCTGGTGTGCAACCAGGAATATATCGAGAGCCTCACTGCAGAGGACTGGAAGAATATGAGCGAGGAGGAGTGGGAAAAACATTTCGCCGGGACCGCATTAACCCGTGCGGGCCTTCAGAAAATCAAGAACAATTGCTAACTTTGTTTGATTATGCGCTTCACGCTCACTCATACAGATAAAGACAGCAACGCCCGCTGCGGGGTCATCTCGACCGACCACGGCGACATCGCTACGCCTATATTCATGCCGGTGGGCACTGTCGGCTCGGTGAAGGGAGTGTACCACCGCGACCTGAAGGAAGACGTCGGAGCGCAGATAATCCTGGGCAACACCTACCACCTCTATCTGCGGCCCGGCCTGGATGTGCTCAAGGCCGCTGGAGGGCTCCACAAGTTCTGCTCGTGGGACAGGCCAATCCTCACCGACAGCGGCGGCTTCCAGGTGTTCAGCCTCAGCCCGATCCGCAAGCTCACCGAGGACGGCTGCATATTCCGTTCGCACATAGACGGCAGCAAGCATATCTTCACCCCTGAGAACAACGTCGACACCCAGCGCATAATCGGAGCCGACATTATCATGGCCCTCGACGAGTGCTGCCCCGGCGACGCCGACCACAAGTACGCCGCGAAGTCGCTCGACCTGACGGAGAAGTGGCTGGCGCGCTGCATCCGCCATTTCGACGAGACCGAACCGCTCTACGGCTACAGCCAGACTTTCTTCCCCATAGTGCAGGGCTGCGTCTATCCGGACCTCCGCACGAGGGCTGCCGAGACTGCGGTTAGCTACGACAGGGAAGGTTATGCTATAGGAGGCCTGGCGGTGGGAGAGCCGGTGGAGAAGATGTACGAGATGATAGAGCTGCTGCACCCTCTGCTGCCGGCCGGCAAGCCGCGCTACCTGATGGGCGTCGGCACCCCTGCCAACATCCTCGAGGCGATAGCCCGCGGCGTGGACATGTTCGACTGCGTGATGCCGACCCGCAACGGCCGCAACGGCATGCTTTTTACATGGGAGGGCACCATAAACATACGCAACAAGAAATGGGCTGACGATTTCAGCCCGATAGACCCGCAGGGAACGTCTTTTGTCGACAGGACCTACACCAAGGCCTACCTGAGGCATCTGACCATAGCCGGCGAGATGCTGGCCGCGGAAATAGCCAGCGAGCATAACCTGGCCTTCTACCTCGACCTGGTGACAAAGGCTCGCGAGCACATCGCAGCCGGAGACTTCGCCCGGTGGAAAGAACAGACAGTGGCAAAACTTGACGAGAGATTGTAATGAAGAGTCCCAAGCTTAAAATAATAGACTGGTACATCATCCGCAAGTTCATAGGGACTTACCTCCTTACGCTGCTGATCGTAATCGTCATAATCGTGGTGTTCGACATCAGCGAGAAGATCAACCACTTCGTCGACAACCAGGTGCCGCTGAAGGAGATTGTATTCGACTATTTCGCCAACTTCATCCCGTACATCATAAACATGTACAGCCCGATGTTCGTGTTCATCACGGTTATCTTCTTCACGTCCAAGCTGGCCCAGAACTCAGAGATAATAGCGATGCTGTCGAACGGCATAGGCTTCAACCGCCTGCTGGTGCCTTACCTGCTGTCGGCTACCTTCGTGGCCCTGTTCTCTCTGGTGCTGAACCTGTATGTGATCCCTCCGGCCAACAAGGTGAGGCTGGATTTCGAGAACAAATACATCAAGGCGAAGGCGACCCTGGGAGCGACCCGGGACGTGCACTACCAGCTGGAGCCTGGCCAGTTCGTTTATGTGGAGAGCTTCAGCACCTGGAACAACACGGCCTACCGTTTCACCCTGGAGACCATAGACGAAAACAAGATATCTTCAAAGCTGTCGGCCGAGACCGCCGTGTGGGACACCACCTTCAACGGCTGGAAGCTGCACAACTATTTCATAAGGAACTATGACCAGTACGGCAACGAGAGCGTGACCGTAGGCCGCACGCGCGACACCGTGATCGACCTGACGCTGGAGGACTTCCTGCGCCGAAGCAACGTAATGCAGACCCTCACGGTGAAGGAGCTCGACCAGCTGATAGAGACGCAGAAGATAAGGGGCGACAAGTCGGTCGATTTCTCGCTCATCGAGAAATACTCCCGCACGGCCCTGCCGTTCTCGGCCTTCATCCTCACCATCATGGGCCTCGCCCTGTCCAGCCGCAAGCGAAGGGGAGGACTGGGTCTGAACATCGGTATAGGAGTGGGCCTGTGCTTCTCCTACATCCTCTTCCAGCGATTCAGCGAAATGTTCGTGAGGACGGGACTGCTGCCGCCTTTCGTGGCTATCTGGGTGCCTAACGTGGTGTTTACTATAATTGTCTTCTACCTCTATCGTCTGGCTCCGAAGTAAAACCTAACTATACTATATGAAGAATACTACTTTAAAACTGATCATTCTCAGTTTCCTGCAGTTCGCGGTCTGGGGAGCCTACCTGACCTCGATGGGCAGCTATCTGGCCGGTGTCGGCTTCGGCAGCAGGATATGGCTGTTCTTTGCCACCCAGGGTTTCGTGTCGATCTTCATGCCGGCCCTCGCCGGTATAGTGGCCGACAAATGGATCCCCGCCCAGAAGGTGCTTTCAATCTGCCATGCAGTGGCAGGCGTCTGCATGATCGCTCTCGCATGGTATGCTTTGAGCGCCGGCAGCGGAGTGCATTTCGGCACGTTCTACACTCTGTACACAATCAGCGTGGCGTTCTACATGCCGACCATCGCCATCTCCAATTCAGTGGCGTACAATGCTCTTGAAGTAAGCGGCAAGGACCCGGTGAAGGATTTCCCTCCGATCAGGGTGTTCGGCACCGTCGGCTTCATCTGCTCTATGCTCTTCGTCAACTTCGTCCGCAACGGCCAGGGTATCCAGTTCCAGAACTCATACGAGCAGTTCTTCGTGTCAGGCATCCTCAGCGTAGTGCTCACTCTCTACGCCTTGACCCTTCCCAACTGCCCCTGCAAGCCCGCCAGTGAAGGAGTCAAGTCGTTCGCAGAAGCTACCGGCCTGTCGGCCTTCAAGCTCTTCAAGGAGCGCCAGTTCGCAGTATTCTTCATATTCTCCATGCTGCTCGGCGCCTCGCTCCAGATAACCAACGGCTATGCCAACACCTACATCAAGTCGTTCGCGGGTAATCCCCTCTTCTCAGGCACATGGGGAGCCAACAACGCCAACGCGCTGATCTCTCTCAGCCAGGTTTCCGAGACCCTCTGCATCCTGCTCATCCCGTTCTTCCTCAAGAAGTTCGGCATAAAGAAGGTGATGCTCATATCCATGTTCGCGTGGGTTCTGCGCTTCGGCTTCTTCGGCATCGGCAACCCGGGCGGCGGAGTGTGGCTCTTCGTCCTCAGCTGCATTGTCTATGGCGTCGCTTTCGATTTCTTCAACATCTCAGGCTCCCTGTTCGTCAACGAGAATGTCGACACGGGCATCCGCTCCAGCGCCCAGGGCCTCTTCATGCTTATGACCAACGGCATCGGAGCTTCGCTCGGCACATGGGTGGCAGGTCTCGTGGTGAATCACTTCGTGGAGGATACTGCTGCCTACGACCCCGAGTGGAAGACAGTCTGGCTGATCTTCGCGGCATACGCCTTCGTAGTGGCCATACTGTTCGCCATCCTGTTCAAGTATAAACACGAGCAGAAGAAAGCTTAGTCGGGATTGCTGATGAACACTATCACCTTGGCCGGATGGTTGAGGTGGAGTGAAAAGCTTTCAGAAAGACTTTTATTCAGAGTCGCCTTCCACAATGTGTCGAAGGCGACTTTGCTTGTATCGTACTGGAGGCCTTCGCAGCTTATGCGGAGCGAGTTGTCGAATGCGAAGATGGAGATTTCGACGCCGGCGGGGCAGCTGAAGCTTGCGTCTTTGCAGCAGAAAGCCTTGAAGACGCCGCTTTCGGTTATCATGTCGATGTCGCAGCCGCTGCCCTCAAGCTCCGCGGCATAGTCGGCCAGCAGCGACACGTTGGCCATGGTGTGGTCTTCGCGTTTTCCTGTGGCGCCGAGGATGTGGATGGAGTCGGGAAGAGGCTCGACGGCGGCCTTGAAAGCCTTGGTAAGGTCATTGGTCTCCTGGTCCCTGTCGGGGCGGATTATGCTGGCGTAGCGCTCCTGAAGGGGGAGAGGAAGGGAGTCCATGTCGCCTACTATCAGCTCAGGCACTATGCCGGCGGCCAGCAGCCTTTCGGCGGCTCCGTCGCAGCAGATGAGCCTGCCGGCCTGAGCGAGGATGCTTTCAGTCCTTTCCGATGAGGGGAACTCTCCGTTCGCCAGAATCACTGTCGTCATTCGAAATGATATTTCGAAGCGTCCCTGAAGCCCTTCAGGAACTCTTCAATCTTGAGCCGTTTCTTGCCGGCCAGCTGGATGTCCATTATCCTTATGTTGCCGGCTGCGCAGCCTACTGAAAGGTAGGTCTTGCCGTCGGTGGCTATCTGTCCTTTTTCAAGCTGCTCTTCCCTCGCGGGCACGAAGGCGTCGTAGATCTTTACGTCGGTCGCCTTGCCGTCCTCTGACACGAGGTTGAGGTGGGCGCCGGGATAAGGCGACAGGCCGCGGATGAGCAGGCAGATAGAAGAAGCCTCTTCGTCCAGGTTGATCTGGCAGGTCTCGCGGGTGATCTTGGGGGCGGGCTTGAGCTCGCTGAAGGCCACCTGCGGCGCGGGGCTGACTTTCTTCTTCACAAGGGCCTGGGCCGTCTTTACCACAAGGGCGGAGCCTTTCTCGGCCAGCTTGTCGTGAAGCGAACCAGCGTTGTCGTAGTCCTCGATGGGGCAGAAGTCGTTGAACAGGATGCCGCCGGTGTCTATCTTCTCGTCGATCATGAAGGTGGTGACGCCGGTCTGCCTCTCGCCGTTTATGATGGCCCAGTTGATGGGCGCGGCGCCGCGGTACTGCGGCAGGATGGAGGCGTGCAGGTTGAAGGTGCCAAGACGCGGCATGCTCCACACTTCCTTCGGCAGCATGCGGAAGGCTACCACTATGAACATGTCGGGATCGTATGATTTCAGCTGGGCCAGGAAGTCAGGATCCTTGAGCTTTTCGGGCTGCAGCACAGGTATGCCGTGCTCCACGGCGAATTGCTTGACGGCGCTTTCATGCACCTGCAGGCCGCGGCCGGAGGCTTTGTCCGGCACTGTGACGACGGCTGCTATGTTGTAGTCGGTCTGCTCCATGAGAGCTTTCAGCGGCTCTACGGCAAACTCGGGAGTACCCATGTATACGATGTCGATGCGGCCCTTCTTGCGCCTGAGGAAGTTCGAGGCGCGGCGGAAGAACGCTGCGACAGGTTTGAGCACCTTGCGGACGAAGGCTTTCCATGATTCTGCGGTGAAGATGGGAGAGTCGGTGGTGGCCTGCCAGGTCAGGAACGCTCCGACAGGCAGCAGCACCATAGAAGATATGAACGCTCCCATGGCCTCGTTCATGTTGCCGTCCCTGGCCAGCTTGACTCCGGTGGTGTCGACCACCCAGTAGCCCACGAAGAGCAGCGTCGAGATTACGACCGGGGTGCCGAGGCCGCCTTTGCGGATGATGGCCCCGAGCGGCGCTCCGATGAAGAAGAACAGCAGGCAGGCCAGCGCGAGGGAGAATTTGCGGAACATCTCGACCAGCATCTTCCTGGTAGGGCTGAAATACCTGAAGGTGTCTCTGTCGTACGTGTCCATGGCGCTGTATCCGTTCTCGAATTCGCTCTTGGCCAGGGCGAAGGCCATCATCTTCTCCTCTTCTGTCTGGGTAGAGTCCAGAGACATCCTGAGTCCCTTTATGTCGAACAGCGGCAGCGGCTCTTTATGCACAGAAGTGTCCAACTGGCTGGGATAGTCGAGGGACAGGTTGTTCAGGAACTTGCGGTAGAGGGAAGGGAAGGAGGTCGCCAGGTCGTTCAGTATGGAATCCCTGTCGTAGTGCAGGTCGTGAAGGTCCTGCGACATTATTTCATCGCTGAAGCGGTCGCCGTTCTCGTCGCGTGTGAACGTATAGTTTTCAAGGGATATGTATATCCTCTGCTCCTTGAAGCTTACAATGTTCTGCTCCAGGGTGGTGTCGCGGTAGCCCATGCGGTTGGTCTCGTCGTATGAGCGGCCGTTGAACATGTCGAAGATCAGGTATTTCTTGTCCTCGGTGATCTGGATCTTGCCGGATTCGGCGATGATGAGGGCGGTGTTGCCGTTGTTGTTGGTGTGGTCGTACACCATCAGGTTGTGCATCATGCCGGTCTCCTCGTCCTGCCACTCGGTGCGGAGGGTGTAGCCCTCGATGCCGTCGTAGAACACCCCGTCCGGGATCTTGATCTCGTCCTTGGTGCGGCCTATGTCGTCGCGCAGGGCGTAGATGTGCTCGTACGCCACGGGAATCACTTCGTTAGAGATGAAGAAGGCGCCGACAGCCACCAGGAACGATACCACCATCAGCGGAAGCATGGTCCTGCCGAGGGAGATTCCTGCAGCCTTCATGGCCAGCAGCTCGTTGTTCTCGCCGAGGCCTCCCATGGTCATGATGGAAGCCAGCAGCGTCGACAGCGGCAGCACCATGGGCAGGATGGTGCATGCGCCCCAGCCCATGAACTCGGCGATAACCGAAAGTCCCAGACCCTTGCCGACCAGCTCGTCGATGTAGACCCACAGGAATTGCATCACAAGGATGAACAACACGATGAAGAACACCAGTGCGAAGGGGCCTGTGAAAGATTTGAGCAGGTATCGGTCGAGTCTCTTCAAGGAGATTAAATTATTTGCCTGTTGCGAGTTTCAATAGTACTTCGGTGGCCTGTGCCAGCCCGTCTGTATTCTTTCCTCCGGCCGTGGCCAGGAACTTCTGTCCGCCGCCGCCACCCTGGATGAATTTCGCTGCTTCGCGGATGTCCTTGCCGGCGTCCTTGCCGCTGGCGACGAGGTCGTCAGAGTACATCAGCACGAGGCAGGGCTTGTTGTCTCTGCTCTCGAAAGCTGCGATGAATGCGGTGGCAGTGGTCTCTCCGTGGAGGAGGAATGCGACGTTCCTTGCAAGTTCCATGCTAAGGCACTCGCGGAGCGTCATGACAGAGATGCCGTCTATATTCTGGGCGGTAGCTTTGACGCTGTTCTTTATGTTGACGGCGCGCTCCTGCTGGATCTCATCCATAGCCTTGCGGAAAGAATCGTTGGAGTCAACGGTCTTCTTGACAGCGTTCACGAGGTCAGGGACGTTGTTGAACATCTCCTTGATGGAGTTGATGACCTCTTCCATGTTGTCGACGAGGATTTCAGCCCTGAGGCCGGTGGTAGCTTCGATACGGCGCACTCCGGCGGCGATGGCGCTTTCACTGATGATGCGGAAGTATCCGATGGAGCCGGTGGCGGGAGCGTGGCAGCCGCCGCAGAGCTCTATCGAGTCGCCGAACTTGATTACGCGCACGCTGTTGCCGTATTTCTCTCCGAAGAGAGCCATGGCGCCCATGTTGCGGGCTTCCTCGATGGGAACGTCGCGGTATTCCTGGAGCGGAGAGTTGGCGCGGATCATCTTGTTGACCAGGCGCTCAACTTCGCTGAGCTGCTCGCGGGACATCTTCTCGTAGTGAGAGAAGTCGAAGCGGAACGACTCGGGGCCGACGAACGAACCTTTCTGCTCCACATGGGTGCCGAGGACGTGGCGCAGGGCCGCGTGCAGCAGGTGGGTGGCAGAGTGGTTGTTCTGGATGCAGATGCGGCGCTCGGCGTCGACCTCAGCCTTGAAGGTGGCCTGAAGGTCTTCCGGCAGGCGCTCTGCTATATGTATTGGCAGTCCGTTCTCTTTTATGGTATTGACTATTGCTATCTTCTCGTCGCCGCTGCTGATCCAGCCTGAATCGCCGACCTCGCCGCCCATCTCTCCGTAGAAGGGGGTGCGGTCGAACACGAGCTGTATCTGCTCTTTGTTCTTGGCCTTGACGGTGCGGTAGCGCACGATGTTGACGTCGGCGGTCATGGTGTCGTAACCCACGAACTCGGTGACGGCGTCCTGACCTACGCTGATCCAGTCGCCGGCCTCGATGGCGGTGGCGTTGCGGGCGCGCTGTTTCTGCTTCTCAAGCTCAACATTGAAGGCTTCCAGGTCGATGGTATATCCGTTCTCGCGGGCGATCAGTTCGCTCAGGTCGATGGGGAAGCCGTAGGTGTCGTAGAGGGTGAAGGCGTCAACGCCGCTTATCTTCTTGGTGTCGGCAGCCTTGGCCATGATGTTGTCCATCAGCTTGATGCCCTTGTCGAGGGTGCGCAGGAAGGCTTCTTCCTCTTCCTTGATTACACGGATTATGAGATCTTTCTGCTTGAGCAGCTCGGGGAAGGCCTCGCCCATCTGGGCTACGAGGTTGGGCACGAGCCTGCAGAGGAAGGGCTCCTTGAAGCCGAGGAAGGTGTAGCCATAGCGGACGGCCCTGCGGAGGATGCGGCGGATCACATAGCCGGCCTTCACGTTGGAAGGCAGCTGGCCGTCGGCGATTGAGAAGCTTATGGCCCTGATGTGGTCGGCTATTACCCTCATGGCAACTCCGGTCTCGCCGTCTGGCTCATATTTCTTGCCGCTGAGGGCAGAGATGGCGTCGATCATGCCTGTGAACACGTCGGTGTCGTAGTTGCTCTGCTTGCCCTGCAAAGCCATGCAGAGGCGCTCGAAGCCCATTCCGGTGTCGACATGCTTGGCGGGCAGGGGCTCCAGCGAGCCGTTGGCCTTGCGGTTGAACTGCATGAACACCAGGTTCCATATCTCGATTACAAGGTGGTGGCCCTGGTTGACCAGAGTTACGCCGTCTACCTTGGCTCTCTCCTCGTCGCTGCGCAGGTCGATGTGGATCTCGCTGCAGGGGCCGCAGGGGCCGGTGTCGCCCATCTCCCAGAAGTTGTCGTGCTTGTTGCCGAGGATTATGTGGCTTGCGGGAAGGTATTTGAGCCACTCCTGCCTTGCTTCTTCGTCCATCGGCACTCCGTCGGACTCGCTGCCCTCGAAGACAGTGGCGTAGAGGCGCTCCTTGTCGAGCTTGAACACTTCGGTGAGCAGCTCCCATCCCCACTGGATGGCTTCTTTCTTGAAGTAGTCGCCGAAGCTCCAGTTGCCCAGCATCTCGAACATCGTGTGGTGGTAGGTGTCGTGGCCGACTTCCTCCAGGTCGTTGTGCTTGCCGCTCACGCGGAGGCACTTCTGGGAGTCGGCGGCCCGCAGGTACGGGGCCTTGGCATTGCCCAGGAAGATGTCCTTGAACTGGTTCATGCCGGCGTTGGTGAACATCAGGGTCGGGTCATTCTTGACCACCATCGGCGCGGAAGGCACGACGGTGTGGCCCTTGGATGCAAAGAATTCGAGGAATTTCTGACGGATTTCCTTGGAGGTCATATCAATAACTACTTTTGTCGTTCAACTTCAAATCGAACCACAAAAGTAGCTATTTTCTATGAAAATAAAAACTTACAGCGTCTCCTGCTTCAGGCTCTCGATGTATTTGTCGATGCGGCGCAGCTCGCGCGGGATGCGGATGTTCTGCGGGCAGAGCGATTCGCAGCGGCCGCAGGCGATGCAATGGTCGGCCTGGCGGACCGTCGGGATGGCCTCGTTGTAGGCGAGCAGGTACTTGCGGCGCATCTTGGCGTAGCCTTCCTGCTCCTTGCTGGCCACGTAGGTGCCGGCGGTGACGTTGTCGTTGTAGAACTTGAAGATGCCCGGGATGTTGATGCCGTAGGGACAGGGCATGCAGTATTGGCATCCGGTGCAGCTGACCAGCGGATAGTTCGTCATCTCGTTGGCCACGCCCCAGAGCAGTTTCTTGCCGTCGTCGTCCAGCGGCTTGAAGTCCAGGAAGGTCTCCAGGTTGTCCTGCAGGTGCTCCATATAGGTCATTCCGGACAAGGCGCACATCACGCGCGGGAAGCTGCCGACGTAGCGGAAGGCCCAGGAGGCGATGGAGCGCTCCGGTTCGAGGGACTTGAGGCGGTCGGTGAGCTGCGAAGGGATCTCCGCGAGGGCGCCGCCGCGCAGCGGCTCCATGATGACGATGGGGATGCCGCGCTTGTCCAGCTCGGAATACAGGTAGTCGGCCCGGGTATTGCGTCCGCTGGGGTGCTCCCAGTCGAGGTAGTTCATCTGGATCTGGACGAAGTCCCAGTGGTATTTGTCGTGGAGGGCCATCATATCGTCGAAGCCCTGCTGGTGGCCGTGGAAGGAGAAGCCGAGGTGGCGGATGCGTCCCGCCTCGCGCTCTTTCACGAGGAAGTCCACGATGCCGCAGTTCTCGAAGCGGTTCTTGTAGTCGTTCAAGTCGCTGATGGCGTGCAGCAGGTAGTAGTCGATATGGTCCGTCTTGAAGATTTCCAGCGAGCGGCGGTACATCCGGACGCAGTCCTCATACGGCGTCGGTGCGAAGATGGACAGCTTGGTGGCGAGCAGCCACTCCTCGCGGGGGTGGCGGTTCAGCGCCTCGGCGGTGGCGCGTTCGCTGTCGCCGCCCAGATAGACCGGGGAGGTGTCGAAATAGTTGATGCCGTGCGCGAGGGCGAAGTCCACCAGGCGGTTGACTTCTTCCTGGTCGATGTGGTTCTGGCCATCCTCGCCTTTCACCATCGGCCAGCGCATACAGCCGTAGCCGAGGGTGCCGATGCCCGGGAAGTTCTGGAGCATCTCGCCGTGGAGGTCTTTGTTGCCGGTATCGGCGGCCGATTTCTTGACGGCGCCGGGAGCGCAGGCGGCCACGCCGATCGCGGCGGCGCCCAGACCTGCTGATTTCAAAAATTCTCTTCTGTCCATAAGGCTCAAGCGTTGGTGTGGTGAACGGAATTGCCGCGTACGGTGATGGCGCTGACCGGCCGGGAAGGGCACAGGTTCTCGCAGGCGCCGCAGCCGATGCACTGGGTCTCGGCCACCGTCGGAATCTTGTAGGACGAGCCTTCGAAATCGACCATCCGGATGGCGCCGGACGGGCAATGATAGGCGCAGTTGCCGCAGCTCGCTTCGCCCTTGGCGGCGAGGCAGAGCTCGAGGTTGACGTGGGCGAAGCCGATCTGGATGGTCTGCTTCTGGCCCGGTTTCAGGGGCCGGATGGCGCCCGCCGGGCAGATGTCGCTGCAGGCGTGGCACTCCGGGCGGCAGTAGCCGTTCTCGTAGCCCATCTCCGGCTGGAGGAAGTGCTCCAGGTCGGAGGAAGGACGCAGGACGTGGTTGGGGCAGGCGGTCACGCAGAGCTGGCAGGCGGTGCAGTGGTCGTAGAACGACTTGACGCTGCCCGCGCCGGGCGGGACGAGGCGCGTACCGCGCTCAGGGTTCTGCTTGGGCAGCACGTCGGCCAGGCCGCCCTGCCCGTGCTGGGCCTGCGCGGCGATCGCCGTGCCGACCAGCGCCGTCGTCGCGAGGAACGCCCGGCGGCCCGTGTCGGCGCCGTCTTTCTCCGCTTCCGGTGCGGCGGCCTTTCCGCCATTCCCCTTCAGCCCCACGAAGCGGTATTTCAGACCGCCCTGCTGGCAGTTGTCGATGCAGTCGAAGCAGGCGACGCAGCGGGAGTAGTCGATCTTATGGTTTTTGGCATCGATGCAGGCGGACTTGCAGCCCCGCTCGCAGCGGCCGCATTTCGTGCACTTGTCCGCGTCGATGACCGGGCGGAACAGGGCGAAGCGGCTCACCAGGCTCAGGGTCGTGCCCACCGGGCAGATGGTGTTGCAGTATTCGCGTCCCCAGAACCAGGCGCAGCAGACGATGACGACCAGGGTGACCAGGCCCGTGATCAGGAGCGGCAGGGCGACGGAGCCGGAGGCTGCGCCGACGAGGCTCCGCACCACGCGGCCGTAGGCGCTGTACGGCGCGATGAGCGCGATCAGCATCTGGCCGCTGGCGAAAATGGAGACCAGCGAGAGGGCCAGGACGCCGTAGCGCACCCATTTGTGTTCGGGGACATAGTCGAAGCGCTTGAGGTATTGCTTCACTTGCGGCTTTTCGGCGGAGCCGCTTTCTTTCAGCCGTTTGAGGCGGCGGGTCTGGGCGTCCTGCTGCCATTGGCCGACGGTGCGGCGCAACCGGATCACGAGGTCCTGGAAGACGCCCATCGGACAGATGGTCGAACAATAGACGCGTCCGAACAGGAAATTGGCCAGGAGGATGACTCCGACCACGACGAGGTTCAGGGCCAGGGCGGACGGCAGGAACTGGAGCTTGGCCATCCAGCCGAACCATCCGTGGCCGATGCCCAGGAACAGCAGCGTGATCCCCACGAAGAAGAAGGCTGCGAGGGCGATGCGGATCTTGCGTAACATATGTGGATAAAAACGGTGTGTCCTGCAAAGATAGCAGAATTCCGCCAACTGTCAAGCCTTCTCTCCGGCACGGAGTTTCTGGCGGCGGGTCTCGGCGGAATCGTGGCCGAAAAGCAGGCGCGGGCCTTCGGCTTCGCGCCACTTCTTCGTGTCGAACTCCTCCGGGTCGCGGGGGCTGACATACGCCCCCTCCCGGTCGATCACGAACGACAGATACGTGATCGGATAGCCCTGCTGGAGGAACAGCTGTTCATAGAATGTCTGCACCTCCCTCACTACCGGCTGTATGCCGTCCGGCAGCTCCCCGCTGAAAACGTCCGGCTGTGCCGGACCCCACCGCTGCGCTTCGCTTGCGGTCCCCCCTCTTACGATGCCGCCCGTAAGGGAAATATCCCCCTGGAAGGGGGCGCAGGGGGTTGGAGAACAAGCCAGCTTGCTGGCACGGTCTTCAGCGGGGACTGCCGGATCGGCATACAAGTTCTGCGTGCAGGCGAGGACCTGCAGGCCGTTGGCCGCGCACACGGCGCGGGCGTATTCGTGCAGGAAGCGGGAGTCCGTCTTGAGGTGGACGATGCCGCCCGGCCGCAGGAAGCCGCGGTAGCGCTCCAGGAAGAGCGGCGAACAGAGGCGGGAATTCTCGCTGCGATACTGCGGGTCGGAGAAGGTCAGCCACACCTCGGACACCTCGCCGGGGGCGAAGAAGGCCGAGATGAACTCGACGCGGGTGCGCAGGAATGCGACGTTGGGCAGGCCGTGCTCGGTGGCGTACTTGGCGCCCTTCCAGAGGCGCGCGCCCTTGATGTCCACGCCGATATAGTTCCGGCTCGGATCCCGCTCGGCCAACGCGATCGTGTACTCCCCCTTGCCGCAACCCAGCTCCAGGACGATGGGATGGTCATTGCCGAAACGCTCCGCCCAGCGGCCCTTGACGGCGTGGTCGCGCAGGTTGAAATAGCCGTCGGCGAGCAGTTCCTGCGCCGAGGGTTGGAGGAGGCAGGAGAACGTCTCGTTCTCCGCGAATTTGCGTAGCTTATCGTGTCCCATCTTCGTGTCTCTTGCAGATGACGCCGAGCCCCAGGATCACCCCGTCCTCGCAGATCGGGCGGACGCTCAGCTGCCAGTCGCCCGCCTGCGCGGGCACCATCGCGCTCCGGTACAGCTCCTTCGAACCCCCGCGCTCGACGGTCTTCATATAGACCGTCTCCGCGAAGCCGTCGCCCGAAGGCGCCAGCCACTGCACGTTGAGCTGGAGGTTCTGCAGCGGCTGCCGCGAAGGCGTGCTGGAATAAAACCAGAAATCATATGCCGCCGTGGTGTCCTTGAGCGGCAGCGAAAAGACATATACGCCGCCGTTGACTTCCGCCCGGCGGACAAAGAGTTCGACGCCGTCCGGCTCGGAGCAGGCGGGCAGCACCAGTCCGCAGACCAGCACCGCCAGCAGCGCCCATTTGCCCCGGCGCGTGCGCATCTTATTCGTTGGATTTGTTGGCCTGCGGCTTCTGGCCGCCGTTGCCATTGCCGTTCCCGTTGCCGCCACGGCCCCGGTTCCGGCCACCCCGGCCGCGGCTCCGGCCGTTGCCGTTGCCATTGCCGTTGCGCTGCTCGCCCGCCGCTTGCGCCGGCTTGTCGCCGTTCTGCGCGGGACGCGCTTCCTTGGCACCGTTCTGCGCCGGGCGCGCATCCTTGGCGCCCTGGCCGCTCTTGGAACGGCCCTTGCCGCCGCGCGAACGCTTGCGCTTGGGCGCGTCGAAGCGGCTGATGCTGTCGTCGCCCACCGCCGTCACGAATTCCGGGATGTTGGGTTCCGGCTCCGTGCGCAGCGACTCCGGCTTCTCGCCGTTGCGGTTCATCTCGAGGATGTCCCACACCTCGGCGGCGTCCAGCGGGTAGAGGTTGGCGTCGGAGGTCTTGTCGTAGGAGAAATACATCACCTCGCGCAGGATGTCCGTCTTGCGCAGCCAGGCCAGGCCGTCCTCGAACTCGAGCGGGCCGCTGACCTTGGGGATGTGCGACTGGGCGTCCAGGTAGGTCGCCACCTCGTAGTTGAGGCAGCACTTGAGCTTGCCGCACTGACCCGCGAGTTTCTGCGGGTTGAGCGACAGGTCCTGGCAGCGCGCGGCCGCCGTGGAGATGCTCTGGAAGGAAGAAATATAGTTGGCGCAGCACAGCTCGCGGCCGCAGATGCCCAGGCCTCCGATGAGGCCGGCCTCCTGCCGCGCGCCGATCTGCTTCATTTCGATGCGGATGCGGAACTCCTCGGCGAACACCTTGATCAGCTGGCGGAAGTCCACGCGGCCGTCGGCGATGTAGTAGAAGATGGCCTTGGAGCCGTCTCCCTGGAACTCGACGTCGCCGATCTTCATCTCGAGGCCCATCTCGGCCGCGATGCGGCGGGCCTTGATCATCGTGTCCTGCTCGCGGGCGATGGCCTCCTGCCATTTCTCGATGTCGCTCTGGCGGGCCTTGCGGTAGATCTTCCGGAACTGGGCCGTCTCCGGGTCGAGTCCCCGGCTGCGCATCTGGCGGCCGACGATCGGACCCTCGAGGGTCACGATGCCGAGATCCTGGCCCGTCGTGGCCTCCACGACCACCAGGTCGCCGAGGCGGACGTTCTGGGAGGAGTCGTTGATGTAGAACCCCTTGCGCGTGTTCTTGAAGCGCACCTCGAAGATATTGCGGTAGGTCCCGTCGTTGGCATCCTTCAGCCAGTTGTAGTCGCCGAGCTTGCAGCAGCCGGCGCGGTAAGTGCAACGGGTCTCGCCCGTGCCCTCCTCGTGGGTGACCACGCAACCGCGGAAGCAGTCGTATTGGATGGATTCGTTTGTCGTCATATCAGTAAAAACAGGCGGTCCGTCATGTCGGTGAAGAGGATCTTCAGGTTGACATTGCGACCGATGAGGGTCTGGGTACGGTCCAGGACCTCGAGGGCCTGGCGCGGGAAAGTCTTGCGGCATTTGGCGGCCCAGCCGCGGGCCTGCGGGGAGATCTCCCCGACGCCTTCGACCCCCTGCTGGGCCAGGAAGACCTGGCGCAGGCGGTCCGACGTGAAGGCGCAGAATGCTTTGGCGCTCTCGCGCGTGGCGGTGGCGGCCAGCCGGTCGGCCACGTCCAGCGCGCCGAACAGGTCCTTGCCCAGCAGGGCGGCCATCAGTTCGTCCAGCACGTCCGCATCCGCGGACTCCGGACCGGCCGCCGCGCCAACGGGACGGACGCGGATGCGCTGGCAGCGCGAGGCGATCGTGGGCAGCACGCGCTCCATCTGGTGCGCGATGAGCAGGAACTCCGTCTGTGCGGGCGGCTCCTCGATGATCTTGAGCAGGCGGTTGGCGGCTTCGACGCCCAGTCGCTCGGGCAGGTAGATCACCACCGCCCGCCAGCCGCCTTCGAGCGCGCTCAGGGAGAGCTTCTCCAGCAGACGGCGCGACTCCCCGACGGCGATCAGCGGGGATTTGCCCGTGATGCCGAGGGCGTCGTTGAGCTCCGCTTCGCGGAACGAGGGATGCCCGGCCACGAGCTGGCGGAAGGG
>JAFZVU010000060.1 GCA_017617655.1 Bacteroidales bacterium | reverse complement strand
GCTACTTTGAGGGGGTAGTGGCCGTTAGGCTGTGCAAGTTCGAGTCTTGTTCTGGGCACGAAAAAAAGACAGCAAAACTGCTGTCTTTTTTTCGTGCCCTATGGGGCACCTTCTTTGATTGAAGGGGAGGACCCCTTCAAACTTTCCCCGTCGGCCTGCGGCCTCCATAAAAAAGAGGCAGCCAATCAGCTGTCTCTTTTTTGTGCCATTATAGATATAAATCGATTACTTTGGATCTCCTGTATAATCAGTTCCAGGCTTGGCATGCAAATTTGTGTAAGCCTCATAGCCTTGGGCGGTTTTGAGATATCCGAGAGCGTCAATGGTGCCGTCAGAGTTAAGCACTACCTTAGCTGTCGCCTTGACCACTTCAAAATCAGAATCAAAGTACTCTGTATCGGTGCAGTAGTAAAGAAGAGGGTTAAGCTCTGATTCGGGTTGAGTCGGGTCTTGAAGAGACTTGAAGTACAAGTGGACATAAGGAGAAGCGGCTGCCTTTGTCAAGGGTTTCTGGCTGAGCACGTCAATTTCCTTTCCTAACAGTTCGGGAGTAATCCACAATTCGGCATATCCGTCAAAACCGTCGTTACAATGAACTTCGTAGAACAGAAGATTATTGTTGGCGTCAAAATACCTATGATAATCCGAATATCCTCCATCAGATAAACTCATTGAAAGAACATTATCTTGTATGAAGAATGTGTTGGGATCAAGTTCTTCAGCCAGTTCCAGGCCTGAAGTCTCTTCGGGCTCTTCGGGCTCGTCCGGATCGTCAGGATTGTCCGGATCGTCAGGGTTGACTTCCATAGGCAGGACGCTTGCGGTGGCTGTAGTTGAAGCGCTCTGGGCAAGGATGAGGCCGACACGTCCGTCGTTATAGACAACCTGGGTGGCGGAAACGACGATCGTGGCGCCGGGGAAAGTCTCCGGACTGTCTGTGTGGAACAGCACGGTGCAGCCAGTGCCCTGGGAGATTACCCTCAAGGAGCTTCCTGCGGCCTTTGTCGTAACTTCATCGTCGTCGTCATCGTCGTCGTCAGTTGCCACAATAGTAGTGGTCTTATCGGAAGAAGTGCCGGCGACGGCCTTGACTGAGTAAACGATCCTGCTTACATCAGGATTTGAACAATAGCCGTTGAACACCAGAGTGGCATTGCCTTCAGCATCAATGGCTTGAGGCGCGCCGATGTAAATTATTTTCGTGGTCACGGGAGCATCGTCCTTCTCGCATGATGTGCTGTACAAGAGGATGAAGGCCGTAGCCATGAAGAAGAGGATTGAGAAAAGGATTGACTTTTTCATATCTGATTTTTAATATATTCTATACAATTCGCCCAAAGTTAGCAAATGTTTCTGTTATGGACAATAAAAAATCTATCTTTGTTTCAGATTTCTAGAGGAAAATGAGCCTTCTGACCATTAATTGGAACCTTGACCCTGTCATTTTCAGCATCGGCGGCACAGATTTGCGCTGGTATTCCGTGCTGCTCGTGTGCAGTATACTCTGGGGCTGGTTCTTCGCAAGATGGGTGGCCCGCAGGGACGGAGTGTCCGCTGAGGTTTATGTGCCTCTTCTGTTCTGGCTGCTGGTCGGCTTCTATGCGGGCGGCAAGCTTGGCAACCGTTTGTTCTATGCTACCGGTTCCTTCGAAGGTTTTTCAAGTTTCGGGGCTGCTGTCGGCATATTCCTGGCCATCTGGGTGTTTTCTATGACCAGCGGACGGCGCAACAAGCTGTCTTTCCTCTGGGTGATGGACCGCTTCATGCCATGCGGCATAATTGCCTGCTCTCTGGTGCGCATAGGCAATTTCTGCAATTCGGAACTGGTCGGTACGCAGACAGATTTACCCTGGGGGGTGGTTTTCGGGCGTACGGGAGATATGCTGGCACGGCATCCGGTCCAGCTCTATGAGGCAGCCGTCTTCCTTCTGATGGGAATACTTTTGATACGGCTCTATAAAAAGCGCTGCAACAGCCTGCCGGCAGGCTTCATCGCCGGACTGTCGATAATGGCAGTGGCGCTGGTCCGCTTCCTGCTGGAATTTGTAAAAGAGTCTAAAAAGAATATCGATTTTGGCGCAGTCTCGCTCCACACAGCCCAGATGCTGTGCATCCCGTTATTCATCTTCGGGATGTTCATCTTTATCTACGCCCTCCGCCATCTTGCATCAGTCCGTGAGAGTCAATAAAAAAGGCCGGCGGCAGGCCGGCCATTATCCAGTAGGGGAAGATTATATTATCTCCCGTTTATTACAGGTCAACGTGCAGTTTCTTCGATATCTTGAAGCTAAATATTAGAGACTTGATGTCGCTCTTGGTGATGGATGTATCTGCGATGTCAAGATGCTTGCCCAGAAAACCCTTATAGAGTGTGCAAGGGATTGTGCTTCCATCAAGGCAGGGGATTTCCTTTTGCGCACCGTCCTTTTCGTCAAACATGTTAAGCAGTGCGTCCAGATTGTCCATCGCCTCCTCGTAAGTTGTACCGAAATCCAACATGACAGCCCCGCCGGGGATATTGAACGTAGAGTTAGAATCCTCCGTTCCAAAAGAGAAGGAAACCAGAGTGTGGCTGACACAGAGCAGGAAACTGGGATTCCCATCATTATCCTTAACCTTGTACATGGTGATTTGCTTTCCCTGGCCTATGGGGCCGATATAATCATCGGATTCTATAGAAGCAACTTCCATGCTGCCTCCGACGGGTACATCTTTCTGAGCATAAGAGCAAATGGCCATGCACATAAGTGCGAGTGATACGAGAATCTTTTTCATGGTTTTCAGCGTTTTTTTCAAATGTAGCAATTATTTGCGACAATCGTGCCATAGGCGGCATAGCGGCTGTCCTGAATGCGGTAGGTCGGACATATTTCAGCAGACCTACCGCAAAATCGGCCTTTTTTGCGGTAGGTGGTCCAAATAAACGCAGACCTACCGCACCTGAAGTGCTACTTGAGGTACATTTCAGGAGAATAACTATCTTTGCACTATGGCATACGAACAGATTCTGATACGCATAGCGGGCAAAGACCGCTCCGGACTGACCGCCGATGTCATGGAGATACTGGCGAAGTACAACGCCCAGATCCTCGACATAGGCCAGGCTGACATCCATTCTTCCCTGACGATGGGCATACTCATTAGGATAGATGCAAACAATTCCGGGACTGTGATGAAGGAACTCCTCTTCAAGGCGACGGAGCTCGGTGTAACCATAGGTTTCGCTCCGGTGACCGATGATGAATACGAAGAGTGGGTTGGGAGACAGGGCAAGAACCGCTATATCCTTACCATTCTCGGCCGCAGCATAGGAGCTACTCAGATAGAAGCCGCTTCCAAGGTAGTGGCCAGCCACGGTCTCAATATCGATAACATCCGTCGCCTGACCGGCCGTATGAGCCTGCGAAACCCTGTGCACAACGTCCGTTCCTGCATCGAGTTTTCAGTGCGCGGCACTCTGACGGACCGCGAGAAACTTCAGTCAGAGCTGATGAAACTCTCTCCGGAGATGGGCTTCGACTTCTCTTTCCAGAAGGATGACATGTACCGCAGGATGCGACGTCTGATATGTTTCGATATGGATTCCACCCTCGTCCAGACAGAATGTATCGACGAACTTGCTGCCCGTAACGGAGTCGGCAAGCAAGTCGCTGCCATAACAGAGCAGGCCATGCGCGGGGAAATAGACTTCAAGGAGAGTTTCGAACGTCGCGTCGCCCTTCTGAAAGGACTGGATGTAAGCGAGATGCACGACATTGCAGAACATCTGCCCATGACTGAAGGAGTAGACCGTCTGATGTCGGTCCTCAAGACCTGCGGATATAAGATAGCCATCCTTTCCGGCGGATTTACTTTTTTCTGCGAATACCTGCAGCACCGCTACGGCATAGACTACGTCTACGCCAACGAACTGGAGGTGGGGCAGGACGGTAAACTTACAGGAAGGTACGTCGGAGACATAGTGGACGGCCGAAGGAAAGCGGACCTGCTAAGGCTCATAGCTCAGGGCGAGAAGGTCAACCTGGCCCAGACCATAGCTGTCGGAGACGGAGCCAACGACCTGCCCATGCTTTCAACCGCAGGTCTCGGCATTGCCTTCCACGCCAAGCCTAGGGTCGTAGCAGGCGCCCAACAGTCCATCAATACCATAGGCATCGACGGCGTCCTGTATTTCCTGGGATTCAAGGACACCTATCTGGGCGAGTTCGGAATACTCACATAGTCATTTACTGCGGCAGATGAAGACTCCTGTCAAATCGTATGTAGCCATAGTTTTCGCCGAGTTGTGCTGGGGATTGTCTTTCATCTGGACCCAGCAGCTTGCCGGCCGCCAGCAGATCCCTGTGTTCGTGCTGATCTTCGTGAGGATGGTTCTCGCCGCCGCCGGCATGGTAGTCATATCTCTTGCTGTCAAAGCCAGACTGAAGATTGCCCGTAAGGACATCAAATGGTTCCTGCTGCTGGCTTTCTTCGAGCCTTTCCTTTATTTCATAGGGGAGACGTTCGGAATAAAAGCTACGGCGTCCCCGACGCTGAGCGCCCTGATCATAGCCATCATCCCTGTGTTCACGATGTTCGCCGACATGCTGTTCTACAAAACGAAGGTCCCGGCCATTGCGAAGCTGGGTGTGCTGATGACCGTCCCGGGCGCAGTGCTTATGGTAATCGAGAAGAACTCCGGCGCATCGGTATACTGGTGGGGCATCGCGTTGCTCTTCCTGGCCGTCTTTTCTTCATGCGGCTATTCTATTACCCTGCGCAAGCTGGTGGACAATTATTCTGCAATTGCGATCAATACCTGGCAGTTCCTGCTCGGGAGCCTGTTTTTCCTGCCGCTGTTCCTGACCACTAAAGGTGATTTCCCCGTTGAGACGCTGTTCCGGGCGCCGGCGATTGGGCCGCTGCTCTGCCTTGCCGTCCTCTGCTCTTGCGGCGCATTCAGCTGCTATGTCTTCGCCATGAAGCACATCGGCATCACCAGAGCCTGCATCTTCGCCGCGACCATCCCCATAGTCTCCGCCGTCGCCTCTTACTTCATGGGCATCGAAACCTTCAGCCCCCTGCAGATCCTCGGCATCGCCATAGTCATAGCCGGAGTAATCCTGGCGCAGAAATCCAGCCAAAAACATCAGAATTTGTGCTAATTCGATGGCCCGGATTGGAAAAGTCGCAGCTTTTTGATAACTTGACCCCATTATCACAACAACAAATATGCTCAGAAAAATCCGTATAATCCTGGCTGCGGTGTTCTTTATCGCCATCACAGTCATGTTCCTCGACCCGACGGGCTCGGTTTACAAGTGCTTCGGCTGGACCGCCAAGCTCCAGTTCCTTCCGGCAGTCATGGGGCTCAACCTTGTGGTCATTATAATCACCGTCATTGCAGCTCTGCTCTTCGGCAGGGTCTACTGCTCGGTGATCTGCCCGCTCGGAGTGCTTCAAGACGTCATTTCCAACATCAGCGGCCGCCGCAAAGGCAAGAAGAACCGCTTCACATCATCCAAGGAGATAAAATGGCTCCGCTATGGTGTGTGGGTGCTGTTCGTGGCCGCCATCATCTTCGGCGTGAACGCTTTTGTGACCGTCCTGGCCCCGTACAGCGCATACGGCAGGATTATCAACGGCATGAAGCATCCGGCGATCCCGACTGTAATAGTTGCCGCCGTGACCCTCGTTGTGATCGCCATCCTGTCATGGAAGAACGGCCGCACATATTGCAACACCATCTGTCCGGTAGGTACGACGCTGAGCTTCTTCTCGCGCTTCGCCATGTTCCGTCCGGTAATCGACACTGAAAAGTGCAAGGACTGCAAGGTGTGCGAGAAGCGCTGCAAAGCCTCCTGCATCGACATAGCTGCTCACAAGGTGGATTACAGCCGCTGCGTAGCCTGCTTCAACTGCATAGACAACTGCAAGTTCGACGCGCTTCACTACCGCTTCGCGTGGGGCAAGTGCAGCAAGGCTGAAGCTCCGGCAAAGGCTGCAGAGGGCGAAGGAGCCGACACCGGCCGCCGCGCGTTCATGACTGGTACTGCACTGGCCATCGGCGCAGCCGCACTGAAGGCCCAGGAAGTTCCGAAGAGGGACGGTGGTTTCGCAGAGATCCTGCCCAAGGTCAGCCCGGAGCGCACTGAGCTCATCACCCCGTTCGGCTCGAAGAGCGTCAAGGACTTCTATAACCGCTGCACGGCCTGCCAGCTTTGCGTTTCGCAGTGTCCGAACCATATCCTCAAGCCGTCAACCGACCTGAACCATTTCATGCAACCCTATATGACATACGAGAACGGCTACTGCCGTCCGGAATGTACCATCTGCTCGCAGGTGTGCCCCGCCGGCGCCATCGAGCCGCTCACTAAGGAAGAGAAGACTTCTTTCCACATCGGAGTTGCAGTACTGGACCGCCGTCTCTGCGTTGCGCATACCGACCATATAGACTGCGGCAACTGCGCAAGGCACTGCCCGACCGGAGCCATCACTATGGTCACTCACCATGAAGGACTGCCGCTGATCCCTGCGGTGGACGAAGCTAAGTGTATCGGCTGCGGAGCGTGTGAGAATCTATGCCCGGCAAGGCCTATAAGCGCCATTCATGTAAACGGCTTGTCAGTGCACAAACAAGATTAAGGAGGAAACACCATGGAAAACAAAAATATAAGCAGAAGAGATTTTCTGAAGGATGTAGGAATAGGCACTGTAGCTCTCGGAGCTGCGGCGGCTGGCTGCGCCCCTAAAGGCTCCCACAAGGATGATTCCCAGGCCGGCAAGATGGAACTCCGCACCAATCCTGCCACCGGCGACAAGGTGTCGCTGCTCGGCTACGGCTGCATGCGCTGGAGGATGAAGAGAGACGAGAACGGCCGTCAGGTAATCGACCAGGAGAATGTCAA
Source organism: Bacteroidales bacterium (assembly GCA_017617655.1). Classification (GTDB taxonomy): domain Bacteria; phylum Bacteroidota; class Bacteroidia; order Bacteroidales; family UBA932; genus Equibacterium. Next base: position 14,353 of record JAFZVU010000060.1, on the reverse strand, counting down.
CGAACTGGTGGATTACGCTATGTCTTACGGTGTCAACTACTACGATACGTCACCCGCCTATCTTCAGGGCCAGAGCGAACTCGCTGCCGGCATAGCTCTGTCGCGCTATCCCCGCAAAGATTATTATATAGCCACCAAGCTGTCGAACTTCGGAGTTTTCTCCCGCCAGGGCACCCAGGATATGTATTACAAGTCGTTCGAGCAGTTGCAGACCGACTATTTCGACTACTATCTGCTCCACGCCATCGGTCGTGGCGGAATCCCTGCTTTCAATGAGAGGTACGTAGACAACGACATAATGAGTTTCCTTCTCGCCGAGCGCGAAGCCGGCCGCATTAAGCAGCTCGGCTTCTCATTCCACGGAATGCAGAATGATTTCGACGATCTGATGAAGCTCTATGACAAGTATCACTGGGATTTCGTCCAGATCGAGATGAACTATATGGACTGGAAGCATGCAGACCCCAGGCAGAACACCAACGCCGCATACCTTTATGAGGAGCTCGACAAGAGAGAGATTCCCATCACTGTTATGGAGCCTCTGCTCGGCGGCCGTCTGGCGCGTGTCCCGGAGAACGTTTCCAACCTGATGAAGACTCGCGACCCGGATGCATCAGTGGCCTCCTGGGCCTTCCGTTTCGTGGGTTCTCACCCGAGAGTCCTGACCGCCCTGAGCGGTATGACCTATATGGAGAACCTGGTGGAGAATGTCAATACTTTCTCTGACTTCAAGCCTATGAACGAAGAAGAGCTTGAGTTCATGGACCAGCTCGCCGGCCTTATGGCGGAATATCCTATGATCAACTGCAACAACTGCCAGTACTGCATGCCTTGCCCTTACGGCGTAGATATCCCGGGCATATTCATGCATTACAATTCCATCGTTACGGAAGGAAAGATGCCGCTCAGCAAGGATCAGAGGGAGTTCCGCAAGCTGCGCCGGAACTACCTGACAACCTATTCGAAGGCCATCGAGAGCCTGCGCCAGGCTGACCACTGCATCGGATGCCATCAGTGCATTGAGCACTGCCCGCAGAGTATCTCCATCCCGGAGGAACTGCAGCGCATCGACCAGTACATCGAGAAGCTGAAGCAGGATACCCTGTAGGCTTCTTGCCGGCAGACAAAAAGACCGCGGAGCTAGTTTGCTTCGCGGTCTTTGTCTTTTATGCGGAATAATCTTACTCCTTCTTCCAGTTTACTGATTCGCCGATGCCGAGGACTGTGCCTCTGATGGTGAGGGTGCCGGCGTTCTCAAACTTTGCTGTCATCTTTACAGAGATGCCGCGGTCGGGATCGTAGATCTTGGCGCCGCTCCACTGCTTTTTGTCTTTGTCGTATGCGAGGCCCTTGAAAAGGACGGTCTTCTCCATCGGAGTGTTGCGGAGAGACTTGTCAGGGTTCTTCTTGTCGAGTTTGACCTTGCCGTCAGCGTCTTTCGGTTCAGCGAGCCAGCAGATGGCGCCCTGGTATGTGCCGTCGGCGAGTTTTGTTATCTGCACTTTGTAGGCATCTTTGCCGACGCCGGCTGAGTAGGTTCCGATTATGTTGTCGGCTTTGTCGTTCTGAGCATTTGCAAAAATGGAAACGAAAAGTGCGCAAAGCGCGAGAAGGGTCTTCTTCATGATTGTCCGGGTTTAAATATTTAGTCTATTATCAAATCTTCAAGTTTAATCTTTGGAACGTAGTGCACGCCGTCTTTGCGGTAGTAGGCCAGCGGGTCTCCTTCGCTACAGGGCATCAGGAAGATGCGTTCGGCCGGTTTGCCCACGGCAAGGACTGCGAGCGGCTTCATCTGCAAGGATAATGCCGACTGTACTTCTTCGGGTTTGAAGTTTAGGATGAAGATGCCGCCGAGCCCCATCTCGGTAGCTTTGAGAAGGATGCTCTGGGCGGCTATTCCGAGGTCCATGTCAACGATGCGGTTCTCCGGGACGGTGGAGCAGATGACTATATACGCCGATGGCTCTTCGCCGGGATGCGGCAGATGCTCTTCCGGAAGGGCGGCGCCGAGCTTCACAAGAGGGTGGACCTTGGCGGCCTCGTCACCGGTTACCAGTCTGAAACGCAGCGGCTGGGCGTTCATCCCGGAAGCCACCCATGTCACCGTCCTTACCATCTCCAGCAGCTGCTCCCGGCTCACTTCGACGGAGCGGTCATAGCCCCGGAAACTCCGGTTGCGCTTGAGCAGCGACTCCAGCGGGGCGTTGTTGCGTACCACCACAGTGCGCTTGCGGCCCTGATTCTGCCGAAGTTCTTCGGCCCGTTTCTCCAGATAATTGTCTGCCATACGGAAGGCAAAGATAACTATTCTTCCGAAATGTACCTCAAGTAGCACTTCAGGTGCGGTAGGTATGCGTTTTATTGGACCACCTACCGCAAAACAGGCCGATTTTGCGGTAGGTCTGCTGAAATATGTCCGACCTACCGCACCTCTTTGCCCGGATGCTTGTAAATGACGGCTCAAAATGATAAATTTGAAACGTCAAAAAAGCCCTTATATGAAAAAACTTCTATTTCTGTCTCTCATGCTGGCGCTCGTCGCCTCATGCAATCAATCTTCAAAACCTGACCTGAAGCTGAACGATCTCGAGTATTTCGAGACTCAGGGCGTGAATGTCTGGGTATACAGCAACCTCTTCTCCGGAGGCTTCAACGATGAGAAGGATTCCGGCATAGAAATCATACATCATGGCGTAAGGACCGTACAGGGCGGCGCCGTAAGGCTCAGCAACACTCCCGAGCAGTGGGACCTTGTCCCGAGCACTCCTTCGAGGACTGTCAACAAGGAAGACAATTCAATCGAGGTGGCTCTGCGTTACGACCAGTTCGATTTCGATTCTCGCATCATCGTTACCGGAAAGGGCAATGAAGTTGAAATAGCGGTTTATCTCGATAAACCCGTGCCCGCCGAGCTTGAAGGCGACGCCGGTTTCAACCTCGAATTCCTGCCTTCACAGTACTGGGCTAAGACCTACATCATGGATGGCAAGTATGACCGCTTCCCGCGTTATGTGGCCAGCAACACCGTTGCAAGGCCCAACGAGGAGAAAGTGATTCAGTATAAAGGATACAAGACTTATGACGACCGCGGCACCGGCGAATTCGTAGATCCGCTGCCTCTGGCCCAGGGACGTGACATCATCATGGCTCCAGACGCTCCGGAGCGTATGATAGAGATCAAGTCTGCAGACGCCGACATGATGCTCTTTGACGGCCGCGTCATCGCACAGAACGGCTGGTTCGTGCTCCGCAGCCTTCTTCCTGCAGGAAAGACCGGCAAGGTGCTGACATGGACCGTGAAGCCGCACGCCATCCCCGGCTGGATCCGCGAGCCCAACATCGGCTTCTCACAGGTGGGTTACCAGCCCGACCAGCCGAAGGTGGCCGTAATCGAGCTTGACAAGAAAGACAAGGTAAGGAGCACCGCTTCAATCTATAAAGTCGAGGAAGACGGCAGCGTACGCAAGGCCTTCACCGGCAATGTCAAAGAGTGGGGTCCTTTCTATAAATACAACTATGTGAAGTTCGATTTCTCTGATGTCAAGAAGCCCGGTGTATACTATATTGAATACAACGGTACGAAGACCAACAACTTCATTATCAGCGATGACGTCTACAGCTATATGACCGACGCTACCAGCGACGTGTGGATCCCTATCCACATGAACCACATGACTGTTAACGAAGGTTACCGCATCTGGCACGGCGAGCCTTTCAAGGAGGGTTATCTCCAGGCTCCTGTCAACACCGACCACTTCGACCTTCACTCTCAGGGCCCGACTACCGACACCAGGTTCAAGGATCTGGAACTCATCCCCGGCCTGAATGTCGGCGGATACTTCGATGCGGGCGACTTCGACATCGAGACCGGCTCGAACATCAGCGTGGTTTCCAACCTGGTTACTCTTTGGGAGAGATTCCAGCCTATGCGTGACGAGACCTTCGTGGATGAAGACCAGCGCTATGTGGACCTGCACCGTCCCGACGGAATTCCCGACGTGCTCCAGTACATCCGCCATGGCGTGCTGAACCTTCTTGCGCAGGCTGAGATCATCGGACACATGTCACAGACTCTCTCCAACTCTGTCCTCGACAACTACCATCACCTCGGCGACGCAGCCGCCATCACCGACGGTCTGCACTACGACCCGAGGCTGAAGCCTTACCAGAAGTCTGCCGACGGCAAGTCAAGCGGTACTCCCGACGATATGTGGGCATTCACCACCCGCAATCCCGGCTCTGACTTCAACGCCGCCACCATGTTTGCAGCAGCCAGCCGCGCCCTCAAAGGTTTCGACGACGACCTGGCAGCAAGGTGCCTCAAGGAGTCCAAGAGACTTATGAAGGAATCTAACGAGCTTATGGCCCAGCAGGCTGCCAGAAGGGCTGCCAACCCGAATGCTCCGGCTATGGGCGGAAACCGCCGTGGTGGCAGCAACATGGCTACCAACCTCCAGCTCTATGTTTCCACAAGGGAGCAGAGCTACCTCGATGAGTTCGTTAAGCAGATCTGGCCGGCTCTCGACCGCAATGTGGACATGACCATCAATACAGCTCTCAATGCTGTGCCTTATCTGGATGAGGCATACAAAGAGAGGCTGCGTCCTTACGTTGAGAAGTACAAAGTTTATCTTGACAGTCTGGATACTGTGAATCCTTACGGTGTTCCTATCGGCCTCGGCAACTGGGCCGGCAGCGGCAGCGTGGTAAGCTACGGTACGACTGTGAGCTTCGCTGCAGAGTACTTCCCGGACATTATCGACAAGAGCTATGCCTACAAGGCTGTCAATTATCTCTTCGGCTGCCATCCTTACCACAACTACTCTCTCGTAGCTGCTGTGGGTGCCGCAAGGCCCAAGAGCGTGTTCTACGGCAACAACCGCGCGGACTTCTCGTTCATCCCCGGCAATGTGGCTCCGGGTCTGCTGTTCCGTCGTCCGGACCATTTCGAGAACTACGACGACTGGCCCTTCCTCTGGGGACAGAATGAAGGCACAATCGCCGGCAATACCAGTTACCTGATCTTCGGATCTGTCTTTAAGGATCTGGTTAAATAGGGTGGAATTTCAGGATCGTCTCCTGCCATTTGCGGGTGTCGATATGCGTATAGATCTCGGTCGTGAGTATTGACTCATGACCGAGCATTTCTTGTACCACCCTCAAATCGGCCCCGTTCTCCACCATGTGAGTCGCGAAAGAGTGGCGGAAAGTGTGCGGGGAGATTTCTTTATGGATGCCGGCAAGCTCGGCTTGCTCCTTGACGATCAGGAACACCATCTCGCGCGTCATCTTGCGGCCGCGGCGGTTCAGAAAGAGGATGTCCTCGGAGTTTTTCTCCACCGGCCAGTGGCGGCGGATGTCCATCCAGAAGCCGACGGCCTTCACCGCGGGCTCTCCCACGGGGATGAGCCGCTGCTTGTTGCCCTTGCCGATGACGCGGATGAAACCTTCGCCGAAGAACAGGTCGCTGATGCGCAGGTTCACCAGCTCGCTGACACGCAGGCCGCAGCTGTACAGCATCTCGAGGATGGCGCGGTTGCGGTGCCCCTGAGGTTTGCTGAGGTCCACGGAATCCAGGATTGCAGTAACTTCCTCCACAGACAGCACGCTGGGCAGATGTTTCTGCATCTTCGGGGCGTCCAGCATGTCGCAGGGATTATCCTTTATGACGCCTTCGTCATCCAGATATCTGAAAAGTGATTTTATGGAGCTGATGGCCCTGGCCTGGGAGCGTTTCGACATGCCGGCGGCGGACAGAGATTCTACGTATGCGGTAAGATGCGGCCCTGTGATATCTTCCACGGCAGTTATGCCTTCCTGACTTAGATGGTCCAGCAGGCTGGCCACATCTCTGGAGTATGCGGCTACAGTATTGGCCGACATTGAACGCTCCAGCTTGAGATAGGAGCGGAAGTCGCTCAGTATTCCTTCAAAACCTTTCCTGCTCATGCCTTGCTCTTTTTATATTCCTTGCAGCAGGCAGTCAGGCCGCAGCTGTCGCATTTCGGATTGCGGGCAGTACAGGTGTAGCGGCCGTGCAGGATCAGCCAGTGATGAGCCTTCGGGCGCAGGCTTGCGGGGATGTTGTCCGTAAGATCTTTCTCGACAGCAAGCGGGGTGGTACCCTTCGAAAGGCCGATGCGTCGGGCTACCCTGAACACATGGGTGTCCACAGCGATCACGGGCTTGTCGTATATTATGGCCATCACCACATTGGCGGTCTTGCGGCCCACGCCGGGCAGTTGCTGCAGCTCTTCGTGAGTAGAAGGAACCTCGCCGCCGAAGCGCTCGCAGAGCATGGCGGCCATCTCTATCAGGTGGGTGGCCTTGCTGTTCGGATAGGAAACCGACTTCACCAGCTGGTAGACTTCATCGAAAGATGCCGCCCCCAGGGCTTGCGGGGTTGGAAAGCGGGAGAAGAGGGCAGGGGTGACCATGTTCACCCTCTTGTCGGTGCACTGGGCGGAAAGGATTACCGCCGTCAGGAGCTGGAACGGACTGTCGAAATGCAGTTCCGATTCAGCAACCGGCATGCTGGCCTGGAACCAGTCGATGACTTGCTGATAGATCTTCTTCACTTAGATTTCTATGTCGAGATCGATTGCGCCGGAAACTTCTTCCCTGCAGGTATTGTCGGCACAGAGGAACACCCTGCCCGGATATTGCTTGAGAAGGTTCTGGTTGTGGGTGACCATTATGATGGCGGTGCGGTTCGTCTTGTTTATTTCATAGAGGAGGTCCATGATTCCCTTTGCGGTCTCATTGTCGAGGTTTCCGGTGGGCTCGTCGGCCAGGATGAGCTCGGGACTGTTGAGAAGGGCACGGGCTATGGCGACCCTCTGCTGCTCGCCACCGGACAGCTGGTGGGGCATCTTATGAGCTTTGGTAGAGAGCTTTACGAGCTGCAGCACTTCGTCTATGCGCTCGCTGATCGCCTTGCTGTCGTTCCACCCCGTAGCCTTGAGCACAAACTCCAGATTGCTCTCCACGCTGCGGTCCATCAGCAGCTGGAAATCCTGGAAAACTACGCCTACGCTGCGTCTGAGGTACGGTATTTGCTTGCGTTTGATGCCTTTGAGGTTGAATTCGCCGACCCGGGCCTCTCCGCTGGTGACAGGATTCTCGGCGATTATGGTGCGGATGATGGATGTCTTTCCGCTGCCGACCTTGCCGGTGAGATAGACGAAATCTCCCTGGAAAATCTCGAATGAAAGGTTCTCGATAACGAGGGTGTCGGAGTTGCTGATGTCAACGTTCTTGAATTCGATTATGGGCGTTTGCTCAGACATGTCGGGATGCAGTATGCTGCTTTGGTGTGCTGCGAAATTAATAAAAAAGTGTACATTTGTAATATTGTAATCGCAAGAATGCAATTGAAAAAATACATAGCTGTCTTTCTGTTCCTCATGGTGGCGTCCTTCACCTGTGGAGCACAAGATGCCAACTATGATTTCCGCGCCCGTTTCGATTCTGCGAAGCAGCTCTACGTGCAGGGCATGTATGCCGCCGCCGAGAGCGAGTTCGAAAAGCTCGCCGACGATGTAAAGGACAAGCATACTCTCTTCTATTCAGAAATAGTAGCCAACAAGGTAATGTGCGCCATCGCGCTCGGCAGGTCTAATGCCGAGGGGCTGGTGTACGATTTCGAGACCCGCTTCCCGAACGATCCCCAGCTTGCCATGGTGAAGTTCTACATGGCCTGCCACCAGTTCGACCAGGCAGAGTATGAGAAAGCCCGCGCCAGTTTTGCCGGCATAAACGAGAAGAATCTCTACCGTACGGCTAAGAACGAATATTCGTTCAAATATGCCTACTGCAACATGCGCGTGGGCAATATGAAAGAAGCTCTGGACGGCTTCAGCGAAGTGATGGACGCAGAGTTGAATGCATATACCTACCCGGCGACTTATTACACTGCATACATCCACTATCTGAACAAGGACTTCGCCCAGGCATACAACTATTTCATCAAGGCCCGGCGCGACAGCCGCTTCACGGACCTCTCCGATTACTATGCCACCGAGAGCAAGTTCATGCTCGGCGACTGGGATTATGCCATCGAGAACGGTATCGCGGTGTATGACAAGCTCACTTCGGATCTCCAGGGCAATCTGGCCCGCATCATCTCCGAGTCTTATTTTGCAAAGAACCAGAACGAGAAGGCCAAGGAGTATCTCGATAAATACATTGCTTCCGGAGTTACCATCACCCGCAAGGACCGCTACTACGCCGGCATCGTGTCGTACTCCCTGCAGCAGTACCGCGAGGCCATCGATGCGTTCTCTTCAGTCGTGAGTGCTGAAGACACGATAGGCCAGAGCGCATATTACTACAGTGCCAACAGCTACCTCCAGATACGCAACAAGCTGTCAGCCCTCGACTGCTTCAAGAAAGCAGCAGAGTGCGATTTCGACCAGACTGTGAAGGAGGACGCCATGTTCAACTTCGCGAAGCTGTCGTTCGACGTCAACAAGGATATCTCGCAGTTCGAAAACTATGTGGCCAGCTATCCCCACAGCGGCAAGGACGACGTCATAAACACCTATATGTCGGTTGCGTTCCTGCAGGATAACGACTACACCTCTGCCATCGAAGTGATGGAGAAGATAAAGAATCCTTCGGCTGAGGTTTCTGCAAACCTGCAGAAGGCCCAGCTCTACAAGGCCCTCCAGCTGATCGGCAGCGGTGCCTACCGCAGTGCGATGGATCTGCTCCAGGGCGCCGTGGCCAATAATTCCGACGCTACGATTACCCGTCTTGCAAATTACTATCTTGCGCAGTGCAGCTATGCGACCGGCAACTACGAAGATGCGGCCGGCATCGGACGCATGCTGGCTTCCGACCCTGTATTCCAGAGTTACGACGAGTATGGCAATCTGCTGCTGACTCTCGGCTATACGTACTTCAATTCCCGCGATTTCGATGCTGCGCAGCCGTATTTCATATCGTTCCTTGAGAGCGGCAGTGCGAATGGCAGTCTGCAGAGGGATGCCACCGTCCGTCTGGCCGACACATATCTGATCCAGAAAGACTACCCCAGGGCTTCGGCCGAATACGCTAAGGTATACAACAGATATTCCGACGACGACATCTACGCCAATTATCAGGGCGCGCTGGTCTACGGGTTGATGGACGACTATAACAACAAGATCGCCCTGCTGTCGGACGCCGTTACGAAACATCCTTTCGCACGGCTCTACCCCCAGGCGATGTATGAGCTTGGCCGCACATACGTGCAGCGCAACAATCCCGTCGAGGCCACGAAGTGCTTCGAGGCGCTGCTCTCTTCGCGTGACAGTACGTTCTATTCGCGAAGCTTGCTTGAGCTGGCAATGATCTGCAGCAACAGCGGCGACCGCACAAAGGCAATAAACTATTACAAGCGCATTGTCAGCGACACCCCTGCCGCCGACGAGGTGAAAGATGCGCTCGCCGGCCTGGAGAGCCTCTATCAGCTCACCGGCAGGCCTCAGGAATACCTTGCGTATCTGGACAACCTCGGCATGTCCAATATAAAGACTGCCGGCGAGAAGGAGCAGATGATCTTCAATGCCGCAGAACAGGTTTACCTGTCCGGCAACCGCTCATCTGCAGTCAAATCTCTGCAGTCCTTCCTGAGTCAGTATCCCAACGGCGCAAGGGCTGCCCAGGCCTGGTTCTACCTTGCAGAGACTTATAAAGCCATGGGGCGCAACGAGTCTGCCGCCGAGGCATATCTGGAGTGCATGAGCAAGGAGAAAGGCGACTATTCCGAGGCTGCGACCCGCAACTATGCCGACATCTGCTACAACCTCGGCAATTACAACAAAGCTCTCGAGGCTTATGAGACCTTGAAGGCCATTGCCACCAACGATGTAATGCGCAATGCCGGAAGGGTGGGAGAGATGATGTCGAACTACAACAGCCGCCAGTACTATAAGTCGCTCCGCAATGCGCAGGAGCTGGCTGGCGACAGCTCTCTCGACGACGCTACCCGCCGCAAGGCTGATTTCATAGCTGCCAAGTCATACATAGTCCTCGGCGACAGGACTGCGGCCAAGGAGCTGCTCACCAGGCTGTCAGAGGATTGCAGCGACGCCGTCGGAGCCGAGTGTGCATACATCCTGATCCAGGATCTCTACAATGCCGGAGACTTCGAGCAGGTAGAGAAGAAGGTATACGAGTTCTCGGACACCAAGACTTCGCAGCTCTACTGGCTTGCCAAGAGCTTCATAATCCTCGGCGATTCTTTCGCCGACCGTGAGAAGTGGGAGCAGGCCAGGGCCACTTACGAAAGCATCAGCAAGGGCTACAAAGTGTCCGTGCCCAACGATGACGTGCTCGAGCAGACCGAGATGAGACTGAACAAACTTAAGGCTATGGGGAGGTAGAGATATGAAGAAGTTTACCATTCTGATATTGTCCATGATGCTGTCCGCGCCTCTTTTCGCGCAGATAGATCCTACTGTTGTTGTGGACAGGGATTTCGAGGGGCAGATAGATGTGGATGTCCGAATGCCTGAGACTGAAATAGCCGTGGCCGATTCCCTCAGGAATTTCGACGTTAGTTTCGACTATTCGATATTTGACAGGCCGTTCCGCGACCTGTACGAGTTCTCTCCATATCAGGCTGCCAGCCTGGGCGTCGTGCCGCTCGGTTCGGTGCCGCATTTCTTCGCTAGGGTTGCCAGCCAGTACCCTCTGATGCCTGAGGTCGACCTCTATGGCCAGCTGGTTCCCAAGAACAACCGGAATTTCAATCTGGGAATGTTCGTCAAGTATGCTTCGGAACTTGGCAAGGTGCCTTCGATGAATGAGATTGTCGATGTCTTTGACGTCCGCAGGACCAGGATGACTGCCGGGGGAAACTTCAAATTCGCATGGGACAAGGGAGAACTAACATTCGACGGGGCTTACCGTCACTCGTACGCCAAGGACAAGTTCTTGTATTACAGCCATATGACCTGGGGCGCTCCAGAGGCTTCCAGGATGGTTACCGACTCCGCTAAGCACGCTGTCAATGCCGTAGAGCTCGGTTTCAAGATCCGCAGCACAGACGTCAAGGACCATGACTTCTATTATGATATAGACGCGTCTTTCGTCCGTACGTCCAAGGATCTCGATTTCGTGCCGAGCTATGGCAACTCCCCGTTCAGAGAGACAGCAATGAATATAGACGCCGAATTCGGGTCGAGCTTCGAGGAACACAGGATGTATGTCGACATTCGCAGCCAGAACAACTGGTACAGTTATCCTGAAGGATTCTATATCGGTATCATAGAGTTCGCGCCTATCTACCGCTACACCAAGGGCCGCTTCGACGGCCGCTTCGGCATACGTTTCAGCAACAGCTTTGCCGGAGACAACAGCACCAGCATCTACCCGGATGTTGACGCCAAGCTCGAACTGTGGGAAAACAAGCTCTGGATGAGGGGCGTGGTGAACGGCGGCAGGAATGTCGACAATCTGGGAGTGTACCTCGAGAACGCGCCGTGGGTAGTCGCAACTAGTTCGGCTCATCCCCAGGAAGAAGAGGACAGCGACTTCAAGATGCGCTATACGACCCGTCCTATCGACAGCAAGCTTTCTATAGAAGGAATCATAGGCAGCCGTCTCGGACTGAATGTCTATGGCACATACACTTCATACAAGGACAAGTTACAGCTGTATACTTCTCACTTCAACTGGAGTATGATGCCGTTCCTTTATCCGGAGTTCGTGAATTATGCCAAGCTTTCGGCCGGCATCGAGCTGACATGGACTTCCAAGGACCTAAGGGTGTTCACGTCGGTGCAGGGCAACAAATACAACAGCAATGAGACCCTGTACATGCTTCCGAAGATTGAGAGCCTCTCTCAGATAGAGTATAATTTCAGGGAGCGGCTCTTCCTTTCCACCGCGCTTGTGATCCAGGGAGTCCGTGAAAGCCAGATGGGTCAGGTGCCGACTTACCTCGACCTTTCGGCCAAGGCTGAATTCAAGGTGAACCGCTTCTTCTCTGCCTACGTCAAGGGCGGAAATCTCCTCAATAAAGAGAATTACATCTATGCTGACATAGCCCGTATGCCGATCAATGTCGGAGGCGGAATCTGCATAACTTTCTGACGCATTCGCGGGCAGGGTTTTTAACTCTTTTTTGTTGATTTCTTTCTAGCATAAATCGCTGATATTTCGGCAGATTTTAGTATCTTTACGCGATTTATAAGAATAAGATTTTTGCAATGACAGAACAAGAGAGAGAGGAAGGCCAGCAGCAATATTCTGCCGACAGTATCCAGGTCCTGGAAGGGCTTGAAGCTGTCCGTAAAAGACCTTCGATGTATATCGGCGACATCTCTACGAGAGGTCTCCATCATCTGGTTTATGAAGTTGTCGACAACTCCATCGACGAGGCTCTTGCAGGCTTCTGCAGCCAGATAGATGTCGTCATCAACCCTGACAATTCAATCACAGTTTCAGATAACGGCCGCGGTATCCCTACGGGGATGCATGAGAAGGAGCAGCGTTCCGCCCTCGAGGTGGTTCTGACTGTCCTCCATGCCGGCGGTAAGTTCAGCAAAGACAGCTATAAGGTTTCCGGCGGTCTGCACGGCGTCGGCGTTTCCTGCGTGAACGCCCTGTCGGACTATCTCAAGGCTGAGATCCACCGTGAAGGCAAGGTATTCGTCCAGGAGTATTCCAAAGGCAAGCCTAAATATGACGTAAGGGAAGCCGGCGTGTCTGAAGACACCGGTACCATAATCACTTTCCATCCGGATCCTGAGATTTTCACTGTGACGGTGTATGACTACGATATCCTTTCAACCCGTCTCCGTGAGCTTGCATACCTGAACAAGGGCGTAAGGCTGACTCTGCGTGACGACCGTGAAGGTACTGAGGAAGTTGACGAGAACGGAGTTGCCCATAAGCGCAGCAATGTGTTCTACTCCGAGAACGGCCTCGTGGAGTTCGTGGATTATCTCGACGCCAACCGCGAGAAGCTCACCCAGAAGCCTATCTGCCTCGAGACCAACAAGGTGATCCCCATCGAGATTGCGATGCAGTACAACACCGGTTTCAGCGAGAACATCTATTCATACGTCAACAATATCAACACTATCGAGGGCGGTACTCACCTTTCAGGTTTCCGCCGCGGCATGACCACTACTCTTAAGAACTATGCCGAGAAGAACGGTTACCTCGAGAAGCTGAAATTCGACATCGACCCTTCTGACTTCCGCGAGGGCCTCACAGCCGTCATATCAGTGAAGTTGGCTGAGCCTCAGTTCGAGGGCCAGACCAAGACCAAGCTCGGCAACAGCGAGGTGATGGGTGCCGTGTCTGCTGCTACTTCTGCAGCTCTCGAGGCATATCTCGAAGAGAATCCGAAGGATGCCAAACTGATAGTGGAGAAGGTTATCCTGGCCGCCACTGCCCGCCACGCAGCCCGCAAGGCTCGTGAGCTCGTACAGCGCAAGACCGTCATGAGCGGCAGCGGGCTTCCCGGAAAGCTGGCTGACTGCTCCGACAAGGATCCGGCCAAGTGTGAACTCTTCCTCGTCGAGGGTGATTCCGCCGGCGGTACTGCCAAGGTAGGCCGCGACCGCGCATTCCAGGCCATCCTCCCTCTTCGCGGTAAGATCCTCAATGTGGAGAAGGCTATGGAGCACCGCGCTTTCGAGAGCGAGGAGATCCGCAACATCTACACCGCTCTGGGCGTTACCATCGGTACTGAAGAAGATCCCAAGGCAGTGAACCTGTCGAAACTGCGCTACCACAAGATTGTGATCATGACCGATGCCGATGTCGACGGAAGCCACATCACGACTCTTATCCTGACGCTTTTCTTCCGCTATATGCCGGATCTGATCCGCAACGGCTACGTCTATCTTGCCACACCTCCGCTCTATCTGGTGCAGAAGGGCAAGCAGCAGGTTTACTGCTGGACCGACGAAGAGCGTTCGGCTGCCATCGAGCGTATGGCTGGCGGCAAGGAGTCTGGTGTTAAGGTTCAGCGCTACAAAGGTCTTGGTGAAATGTCTGCAGAGCAGCTCTGGGATACTACCATGGACCCTGCCAAACGTGTAATGAAAGCTGTCCATATCGAGAATGCAGCCGAGGCCGACCGCATCTTCTCAATGCTGATGGGCGACGACGTTCCTTTGCGCCGCGAATTCATCGAGCAGAACGCCAGATACGCCAACGTCGACGCATAATGTCGCCGGATGGCGCCAGATGTCGCCGACGGATTTTGAAATTGGGAAATTAGTTTTAACTTTGCATTCCCAATCAACGGTACCATGGCCGAGTGGTTAGGCACTGGTCTGCAAAACCAGGTACAGCAGTTCGATTCTGCTTGGTACCTCATAACAAAAGAGCTCACAGTCGTGAG
>JAFZVU010000059.1 GCA_017617655.1 Bacteroidales bacterium | reverse complement strand
GTCGGCGGCGTTACGGAGACCGTTCTTCTCGGGCTTCCGGCCGGACTCGGAGAACCCTGGTTTGACAGTGTGGAAAGTGAGCTGTCCCATATGATGTTCAGTATCGGTGGCGTAAAAGCCGTGGAATTCGGAGCCGGAAGCGCGCTTTCCGAACAAAAGGGCAGTGAGACAAATGATCCCTTCCGGATGGCAGCAGACGGAACGGTCTATACAGAAAGCAATCATAACGGCGGGATCAACGGCGGAATCACAAACGGGATGCCGGTTCTTTTCCGGTGCGCGATCAAACCGACGGCGTCCATTTCCAAAGAACAGAAGACCATTGACTTTATCAAACAGGAAAACGTGGACCATGTGATCAAAGGTCGTCACGATCCGGCCATTGTAAGACGGGCCTGTCCGGTCGTTGATGCGGCGGCGGCCATTGTAGTCAGTGTCGAAACTGATGGGAGTGCCGTCGGGATTCTCGAAAGCCTGGTCCGGCTCGAAAGCCTTGCCGAGGCTTGCGGTGGTCACTGGTTTGCAGCTGAAAGATGCGATTGCCTCGAACAAGTTTGTCTCGAGGAAGAATTTGCTGTCTTTTTCTACAAGATCAACCTTCACATTCCTGTCGCTGACAAGCTTCTGCGTCTCTTTTTCCCAGGCTCTGGCTCCGCCCAGATAGACATTTCCGGCAGCCCACACCGGAAGGTGGCTGTAGTGCGGCTCCATGCAGACATACATGTTGGCAGGAGCTTCCATGTGGAACTGCTTGATCCATTCTTCCCAGGTGGGGTAGCCGTCGAAGACAAAGGTGCCGGAGTGGAGATTTATGGTCTGCTGCTCACCGCCGAGGTCTCCGGACGAATGTTTTTTCTCAGTCGGGTAGTGCTGTATGAAAATATTGTTGTAGAAGCGGTCGTCGCCGTGAAGGATAGTCATGAAGCCCATCACTTCGGTGCGGTGCGGGATGTGATAGGGGGTGTAACGCTCTTCCTTGTTGCCCTTGACAAAGAATGCCGTTCCGGAACCCACGTCAGCAAACGAACCGAGACAGAGATTGTGGACGAAGGCCACACCCTCGGTAGGCATGCGGAGTGCGCATTTCGACAGAAGGACATTGTTGTCGATAAGGGTCGGGCCGTGAGACACTTCCACGAAGATGTCCTGATTGGCCATCATGCTGCTGGCATCGGGGCATGAATCGGGGATATGGTTGTCATGCAGCAGGTTGCCGGTGATGCGGGTGCCCTGCGCCTCCCAGTCGCACCAGATGCCCATCGTGCAATGGTGGATGTGGTTGCGGCGGAATGTGACGTCGATGGCTGCATGGAGTTTTATTCCCGCGATTTCGGCTCCGCCAAGTTCCTGCATATTGTTGATGTTATGGATATGGTTGTCCTCGATAGTGCTGAATACACATCCCATACGGCCGACTATGCCGGTTTGCTCGCAATGATGGATGTGGCAGCGGCGGACTATGTGGTGGCCGATATTCTCCTTGAGCCATCCGTGATACTGGCCGCGGCATACGGTGTCCCGTTCCATCTGCGTAGGGCTCTTGACGTACTTGTTGGTGAAGAAATGGTCGTTTTCAGGGTCCAGATACTTGCCGAGGGATATGCCGCAGCATTTGCTGTCGGAGATCTCACAGTCCTCGATTATCCAGCCCTTTGACCAGTGAGGTCCGACCATTCCGTCCTGGAACGCGGCCGGAGGAGCCCATGTAGTGGCAGCCTTGTCAACCTTGAAGCCGCTGAAAGTGATGAATCCCACGCCGGTCTTTGAGGGAAAGAAGCAGCGGCGTCGTACATTTATCTCAACCTGCTCCGCATTGGGATCCTTCCCCTGGAAATTGGCATAGATGACCGTCTGGCTGCCGGCCTGCTCAGTATACCACTTGTAGATGGTCTGCTCTGGCTCCCAGGAAGGCTTGAACACATCTCCTTTAAGGCATTCTTCAAGCGTATCCGCTTCGTAGAGCTGGCGGCCGTTGAGGTAGACAGCTCCTGTATGTTTTGTCGGTGGCGCGAAAAACCAGTCTCCACAGACAAATGTAGTATAGGGATTGTAACCGGCGAAAACCTTGTTGTCGATGCGGCATACCCATACGCTGTCCTTGAAATGCTTCCAATCTTTAACAGGCTCCGCACCGGTAATTTCTGCTCCGAGAGGCTCGGCGCTCCGGTAAGTGATACGGGCATCCTCGGCGCCGGAGTTCTTAGGATCGACATACTCCCTGTATAATCCGGGAGCAACGATTACCTCGTCGCCGGGGAGGGCGACCTGTGCAGCATCGTTGATATGAAGGAAAGGATGACTTTTGGACCCGTCTCCCGGGGCCTGGGCGTTGATGTCAACGTAGATAGTCCTTGCGTGGCTATCTGGGGTTTTTGAAGAAGCCATAAATAATGTGGTTTTCTTCAAAATTACATATTTCTATGCAGACTTGCGATAGTCGATATATGAAATGATGTCGTTCAGTGTATTGAAATTCTTCAGGTCGCAGTTGGGAATGGAGATGCCGAAGCGGTCTTCGATGCTTCCGACCATTTCCATCATGATAAACGAATCCATACCTACTGTAGCCTTGAAAGATTTATCAGGCTCGATTTCTTGTGCAGGGAAGTCTACGTAATCCTGTACGATATCCAGAAGTTGGGTTTTAGTATCCATCAGTTATATAAGGTTCAGGCCGTTTCCGGAGCAGACAGAAGGCAGCTGGGTGCGTTTGATCTTTCTGGTTGATGTCTTCTCGTATCCGGTATCCGGCAGTTCAACATATTCTATTCTCTTGTAATCGGGCAGCTCCGCATTTACCTTCTCCATGTCGGCCTTGATAGCCGAACGGTCGGCGCGTTTTTCGGCGTCGCTTATGTACAGGCCGGCGCAGAGGATCTCGCGCTGGGCATGTCCCGAATCATATACACATTGATAGACGACAATGTCGTCGGCGTAGTCGAGGTTTTTCTCTATTACATTCTCCACTTCTTCAGGGCAGACGTTCTTGCCGTTGGCAAGGACTATGGTGTTCTTCTTGCGGCCCATCAGGAAGATGCGGCCCTTGTCGTCGATGCGGGCGCTGTCGCCGGTGTTGAAGAAACCGTCTTTGCTGAAAACTGCGGCAGTTGCTTCAGGGTCTTTGTAATAACCTTTGGCAACACTCTTGCCTCTCACGCACAGCTCTCCGATCCCGTTTTCATCGACGTCAGCCAGCTTCGCCTCGATGCCGTAGCACGGACGGCCGACGCTGAGGTGCTCAGACAGAGTGTCGGAGTTCATGGAGATTAAAGGGCCGCATTCGGTTATTCCGTATCCGTTCTGGATGCCTATTCCCAGGTCGTTCATCCCTTTGATGACAACGGGGTTCAGCATCGCACCTCCGCACACCAGCATGGTCAGCCTGCCGCCGAAGGGCTCATAAACATCTTTGAACAAGTCGTGGGTCTTGTCGATGCCGAACTTGCGAAGCAGATTGCAGAGTTTGATGCCTTTGCGGAGCTTCTCATCCTTGCCGGCCTTTTTGGCGGCAGCCCAGATGTTCCGGTAGAAAGCAGTGGCAATCATTGGCACGACGGTCACGATATCCGGCTGGAATATCTTGATGTTGGCCATCATGTTGCGCATGTTGTCGTTGATGTATGTCAGACGGCCGCTTCCTATGCGGGCCATGATGTGGGTGTTGATCTCCGTGGCATGGTGCATCGGAAGTACGCTCATGGAGGTCTGTTCTCCGACAGTGTGGATGACATCCATACAGTTCATCATGTTGGCGGTCAGGTTGGCATTAGTCAGCACGACAGCTTTATTGGCTCCTGTGGTGCCGCTGGTGAACAGTATCTTGGCCGGAGCGTCCAGGTCCAGGTCGATGCTGCGGTATTTGCTCTGGTCCTTCAGGGCTTTGCCAGCCTCTACAAGTTCTTCATAGAAGGGGAATCCTTCCACCTTGCGGTCTATGGTGATTATGGTCTTGAGCCTGGGGCAGGCGCTGCGGGCCTTGACCAGACGGTCGATGTGGCCTGCGCCGCAGAGCACGACATCAGCGTCGCACTTGTTAAGAAGCGTCTCCAGAAGGTCCTGCGGAGCGTTTACGTCAATGGGGGTGACGATGCCGACTCCGGAGGATATGGTGATGTCGGATATTACATAGCGTACGCAGTTGTCAGAAACTATAGCTATGTGCGCACCGGCAAGGCCTGCGTCGAGCAGTCCGTCGCCGAGGTTCATCACTTCCTCGTAAAGGTCATGGCTGGTATGATACCTGAGATTCTTGTCTCTGTCGAGCTCGGCGAGGATCTTCTTGTCGGGGATGAAGGCATTTATGCGCCCCAGCATGTCGCGTATGCTGCGGTAGTCTCCGTCCCTGAGAAGGGTATTGGCTTGTATTTCGCGTTCTGAACGCAGTTTTTTCATAGAATGTCGGAAAGTTTAGCGGTAGGATTCGCCAGAACAGTCTCGATGACGTGGATATAGCTGTTCTGGAATTCTATGAGCTGCTCCGGAGTTACCATGCGGGTCTGGACGTCGTAATTGACATATATCTCGTTGCTGTTCACATCGTGCATAAGAGCCATGTAAGTGACAAGGGCGCCCTTGCCGTTGCTGTAAACCTGGAGGCTGACACCCTCGGGCGTAGCCATAGGTATGAACGAGAATGCAAAATTGGTGAGCTGGCTCAGCATTGAGTATTTCCAGAGCTTGTGCTGGAACTCTTCTATCTGAAGGTAAGAAAGGCGTGTGTGCCTGTAGAGTTCGCTCTGCTCTTCGAAAAATGGTGCGATGTTATCGTTGAACGAACGTTCGTAATCAATGGTAGTGTATACGGCGAGGCTCTGGACTTTGGTGCCGGCGGCGCGGCGGTCGGCTATGGTGCCGCGGCAGTTGAGAAGCTCGAGCGGAATCTGGTATGGAGCGCGGTGGTTGATCAGGGAAGCAGCGATTGCACATGTGTAGAAAAAGAACGAGGTCATGGTTATAGAGTTTTCCTCGCACCATTTCTGTGCCTGGAGGGTTATCGCAGACGGGATTACGAAGCGATAGCCTTGTGTGTCGCAATGTACGAACAGGTAAGGCAGGGAGATGTTCCCTTTCTTTTTATACTTGAGCCAACGATCGTTTGCATCGCCGTGTATTCCGCAATACATAGGGTGCTGCGGATGGCGGTTCTCATAGTAATCTTTGAAGAAGTCGAAGTCTTTTTTAGTCGCAGCTTCGTCGGCGCGGTACTCGTTGTCTTTGCGCAGCACTTCTTCAAAGCTGCCCGGGGCTGCAGGAAGCTCAGTGCCGTTCTTGAGGGCATTATACACTCCCATCAGGTCGTTTACAAGGACTCCGATGCCGTATGTGTCCGCCACAAGATGGCTGATCTTGAACAGTATCATCTCTGCGCCCGAGGGGTCGGTGGCAAAGACTGGCTCAAGAACCTGGCCCTTGAAAGCATCGGTCGGTTTCTTGCGGAAACGCTTGATAAAGGATTCCATGGAGCTGACCTTTTCGAACCTGACTGTGGGGATGTCACCGATCTTGCGTTCGGCGTCGATGGTCTGCAGGGTCTCCTTGCCTTTCTTGAAGAAGCGGATGCGCAGGCAGTCGTTGCGCTCGATCACCTTATTGATGGCATTGGTCATCAACGCTCTGTCGAAACCACCATCGATAGTAAGAGAGAATACAATATTTAAAACACGCTTGAAAAGCGAATATTTGGTCTGGAGGGTAACTATGTCCTGAGAATAGTTGAGTTTTAATTCCATTTGTTCTTTAGTTTGATCAGTTCTGAGTAGTCCTGTTTATCTATGGGAGTCTTGTCAGCGCATGCGTTGTATTTTGATTCTGCGTAACGGAGTATCGCCTTTGCCTCCTCCCTGTCGGAAAGCTGCGCTGAAGAAGATGTCAGCCACGGAAGCGTGGCGTTACCTTCATAATATGCATACTTGGCTGTATTGGTCTTTGCGGAAGCGGCGAACTTGTCTTTATTCGACTTTATGGTATTCGCGCGGTCAGCAGCACTGTCGTTCCTGTCATACAGTACGGTGGCCAGCCACATCAGAGTCGAAATCCTCAGTTCATCCTTGGGAATGGTGAGAGCCGCACGGTAGGCATAGCTTATTCCTGCATCGTCTGACTTCAGCGGATGTGCCATATATACTTGCGACAGGGCTTCCCATGCCTCCGAACAGCCGGTGCGACCCAGCTTGTCAAGAATCTGCTCCAGGTCGTCAAGTATCTGGCCGGAAGCTGCAGCCTGCTGGGGAAGAGGCCGTGTCTGGCAGTCGCGGCCGCGGTTGGCGCTGCGCCACATAAAGCATTGGTAGCTGGAAGGATCTGCGCTGATGCCGTCATTGGCTGCAGAGATGCCTTCAGCATAGAGGCTGCGTTTTGTGTCCCTGTCGCTAGCGGCGTCACCCAGCATAAGGTATACGCGTGCAAGCCGCCAGCAAACCTCAGCCTTCTCCTTGTTGTCGGATGCGGCCGGCAGCATAGTCTGCAATTCTGCAAGACATGCCTTGTAATCTGCCTTGTGCGAGAACAGATAGTCCGCATTGTTGAAGTTCAGGGCAAGAAGTGCTATGGCCAGTATTTTCATAATTGGCGCAAAATTAAGTCTAACTTGCTTCTGGGGCGACATGTTTTGGTAGAAATGCATATCCTAATGATTAAATTGTTATATTTGGGGCAAAATGCAGATAACTGGGACGAAATGAGTACAACAAAGCAACTCGCCACTAATTCTACAAGACTTCCGGACCTGTTCGGCAGGTTCACCACGCAGCTCTGGTACATGCTTTTCCCTGCGGGGTTTTTCTTTACTTTTATAGTGGTCTACAGGCCTTTCGGCAGTGCTGAACTCCTCGATATGGGCCGTTCGCTGTTTTTTTTCAACACGGCCATCATGATGTGCATAGTGTTGCTGACGAACATTGTTACCAGGCTGATATATTATCTGCTATACAACTATGTCAAGCACACATGGTGGGAATATATGGGTTTCTGCTTCATCGAAATGGTCATAATGACCTACTTCCTTGCTCTTTACCTGTTCCTAATGCGTCACGACGGCCGTATCTACTTTGAATATGTGGGAATTTGCACCCAGTATTCTTTCCTGGTCATGCTGTTCCCTTATTTCGGCATAACCATAGTCTGCGCCCTCGTAGCCCGCATAAGCGGAGGCTATTCTGAGCAGAGCAGGCTCATCCGCTTCAGCGACACTTCCCGTCAGGTGAAGGCAGTCGTGGACAGCAGTTCGATCCTGTACATAGAGGCGAAAGACAATTATGTGGTGATCCATTATCTCGACAACGACAAGGTAAAGGACTATCAGCTCCGCAACACCATGAACGCCATCGCCCCTCTGGTGGAGCCGCACAATCTGTTCCGCTGCCAGAGGTCGTATTACGTCAACCTGTCGCACATAACGGCCCTTCGCAAGGACCCCAACGACATGATCAGCGCGGAACTGGACGCCGGCGACATAGTCATCCCTGTTTCCAGGAAAGTTTACCGAGACCTCTCTGCAAAGCTTTAAGCGTTTCATAATTGCGGTCTTTTTCCTAAATTTGTAGGAAACACTTTTTGCAATCAATTATTTCCATCATGAAAACTCCGAAATACATTTTCCCTTCTGACTACATGGCAGACCCTTCTGTGCATGTCTTCAACGGCCGTCTCTATGTCTATCCTTCACACGACTGGGATTCAGGCGTACCCGAGGACGACCTTGGCAATCATTTCAACATGAAAGACTATCACGTGCTCAGCACTGACGATGTCGAGAACGGCGAGTTCAAGGACCACGGTGTAATCCTCAGGCTCGAGGATGTTCCCTGGGCCAAATGCCACCTCTGGGACTGCGACGTTGCCAAAAAGGGAGACAAATACTACATGTACTTCCCCGCTAAGGACTTCACCCACATCTTCCGTTTCGGCGTGGCTGTCGCCGACCGTCCCGAAGGTCCGTTCATCCCTCAGCCGGATCCGATAAGGGGTTCATACAGCATCGACTGCTGCGTGCTGGAAGATAACGGCGAGTATTATTTCTATTTCGGAGGCATCTGGGGCGGCCAGCTGCAGCGCTACCGCAACAACGACGCCCAGGAGAAGATAGAGCTTCCGGCCGATGACGAGCCGGCTCTCTGCCCCAAGGTCGCAAAGCTGTCGGACGACATGCTGCAGTTTGCAGAGGCTCCGCGTGACGTGCTGATTGTCGATGCAGACGGCAAGCCGCTGAAGCACGGCGACCCTCACCGCTTCTTCGAGGCTTCATGGGTACATAAATACAACGGCAAGTACTATTATTCATATTCTACCGGCGACACCCACTATATCTGCTATGCCATCGGTGACAACCCTTACGGCCCGTTCACATATCAGGGCGTGATCCTCACCCCGGTTGTAGGCTGGACCACCCACCACTGCATAGTCGAGTACAAGGGCAAATGGTATCTCTTCCACCACGACTGCGTGCCCAGCAACGACATCACATGGCTCCGCAGCCTGAAGGTAGTAGAGCTTGAATACGACGCCGACGGCCACATCAAGCCTATCAAAGGCACTGCAGACAAATAGTCCGCAACCCGCCGTACACAAAAAGAAAGGACGACATTGCTGCCGTCCTTTCTTTTTATCAGATGTCAATCAGATTATTTCTTCTTGAAGAGTGAGATGATCCAGAGCAGGAGAACTGCGCCTACTACAGCGGTGAGGATCTGGCCGATTACAGTTGCGCCGAATGATACGCCAAGCCAGTTCAGGAGGTTACCACCGATGAAACCACCGATGAGGCCGATGATGATGTTACCGAGCAGACCAAAGCCGAAACCTTTGAAAAGAACGCCGGCGAGCCAGCCTGCAACTGCTCCGATGAGCAGAGTGATGATAAGAGCTGATAATTCCATAATATAAAAAGTTTAGGGTTAGAGTTCAATCAGGCACTCGCCGGTCATGTCAGCCGGCTGGGGGATACCCATCAGACGCAGCATGGTCGGCGCGATGTCGGCCAGGCGGCCGTCGCGAACGCTCTTGACGTCGTCGTCAACCACGATGAACTGCACGGGGTTGAGAGAGTGCGCGGTGTTAGGAGAGCCGTCCGGGTTCACAGCGTTGTCGGCGTTGCCGTGGTCGGCGGTGATCAGCACGCTGTAGCCATGCTCGCGGGCCACGTCCACTACCTGTCCTACCAGGGCGTCGATGGTCTCCACGGCCTTGCAGATGGCCGGGTAGACTCCGGTATGGCCCACCATGTCGCCGTTGGCAAAGTTCAGGATAACCATGTCGTGCTTCTCTGTCTTGAGGTTGGCCATAAGGGCGGCAGCAACCTCCGGAGCGCTCATCTCCGGCTGCAGGTCGTAGGTGGCAACCTTCGGAGAGTTGATGAGGATGCGGTCCTCGTTCTCGAACGGAACCTCGCGGCCGCCGTTGAAGAAGAAGGTCACGTGGGCGTATTTCTCAGTCTCGGCGATGCGCAGCTGGCTGCGGCCGGCCTTGGCCACCGTCTCTCCGAGAGTGTCGGTTACATTCTCCTTGTCGAAGAGGATGTGCAGGCCGGTGAACTTGTCGTCGTAGGGAGTCAGGCAGCAGTAGTAGAGAGGGATGGTGTGCATCCCGGCCTCCGGCATATCCTGCTGGGTCAGCACGGCAGTCATCTCGCGGGCGCGGTCGTTGCGGAAGTTGTAGAATATTACGGCGTCGCCCTCCTGGATGGTGGCGACGGGCTTGCCGTCAGCGCCTACTATGCAGATGGGTTTGATGAATTCGTCAGTGACGCCTTCGTCGTAAGACTCCTGGATGGCGGCAGTGGCCGAAGTGGCTTTCTTGCCTTCGCCGTTCACGAGCAGGTCGTAGCCCAGCTTCACGCGCTCCCAGCGTTTGTCGCGGTCCATCGCGTAGTAGCGGCCGACAACCGAAGCCACCTTGCCGGTGGTCTCAGCCATCTTCTCCTCCAGTTCCGCAACGAAACCCAGTCCGCTGCGCGGGTCGCAGTCGCGGCCGTCCATGAAGCAGTGTACGTATACTTTGTCAAGGCCTTCCTGTTTTGCAACGGCCAGGAATTCGAAGAGGTGGTTCAGAGAGCTGTGCACACCGCCGTGCGAGCACAGGCCGAGGAAGTGCAGCTGCTTGCCGGTCTTCTTCACATAGTCATATACTGCGGCAATTTCTTTGTTCTCCAGAAGCTTGTGGGCAGCGCAGGCGCGGTTGATCTTCACCAGGTCCTGGTAGACGATGCGGCCGCCGCCGATGTTCAGGTGCCCCACCTCGGAGTTGCCCATCTGGCCGTCCGGCAGACCTACGTCTTCGCCGCAGGCCATAAGGTGCGAGAAGGGATATTTTGCCCTGAGGGCGTCGATATGTGGTTGACCCTGGGTGTAGATGGCGTTGCTGCTGTCGTGCTTGCCTTCTCCCCAGCCGTCAAGAATCATTAACAATACTTTTTTGTCCATTTTTTCAGCTATATTTGTCTAATGTAACCGGATGCAAATTTACAGAAAATTAGTTAAAGTTTTCATCCCCAACAATAGTGAGTATGTCGAAAAAAGTGAATCTCCACAAACAGAAGAAGGATCAAAGGAAGGAACAGCGAGGGAAACGGACAGCGGCCCCGAGGCTGAGCATCAAAGGGCGCCGCAGCAAGAGCCAGGAGGAGCTGGAGGGCGTGGTCAGTCTCGCCCGCGACGGCTTCGGCTTCGTTGTGGTGGAGGGCGACGACAATGACATCTTCGTCACTCAGAACAAGCTCCGCGGGGCGCTGAACGGCGACCGTGTGAAGGTGCTGGTGACCCGCAAGGGCGGAGAGAAGCACCGCCGGGAAGGTGAAGTTGTGAAGATTATTGAGCGCAGCAAGCGGCCCCACATCGGCATCCTCACAGTGCGCGGCAACCAGGCCTGGGCGATAATAGAGAGCGCCCGCATGCCCTACGATATCCGCATCCCCATCGAGAGCCCGAAAGACCTTCCGGAAATCGGCGGCATCCAGGCTGCCAACGGGGTGAAGGTGGCAGTGGTGGTGACGGACTGGCCCCGCAAGAGCATGGAGCCGGTGGGCAAGATTGTGGACGTGCTGGGCGAATCCGGCAAGAACGACACCGAGATGCACGCCATCCTGGCCGAATTCGAGCTTCCCTACCGCTTCGAACCCGCAGTAAACGAAGCTGCCGACAAGATTTCCGACAAGATCACCAAGGCTGAGATAGAACGGCGCAAGGACTACCGCAAGGTGACTACCTTCACCATCGATCCCACCGACGCCAAGGACTTCGACGATGCAATATCATTTATCCAGCTGGACGAGAACCGTTTCGAGGTGGGCATCCACATAGCCGACGTCACGTTCTACGTGAAGCCGGGCGACATTGTCGACAAGGAGGCTTACAACCGCGCCACTTCGGTCTATCTGGTCGACCGCACGGTGCCGATGCTGCCGGAGAACCTCTCCAACAAACTCTGCTCGCTGCGTCCGCACGAGGACAAGCTCTGCTACGCCGCCATCTTCGAGCTGGACAGCCAGGCCCGCGTGCTCAGCGAATGGTACGGCCGCACTGTGATCAATTCCGACTACCGTTTCGACTACGAGCAGGCCCAGCAGATAATCGAGACTCACGAAGGCCCGCTGGCCGCCGAGATCGGCAAGCTGAACGACCTGGCCACCATCCTGCGCAAGAACCGTTTCGACCATGGCGCCGTTAATTTCGAGAGGCCGGAGATGAAGGTGGTGGTAGATTCTGAGGGCAAGCCGATCGAAGTAGGGCAGAAGACCAGCAAGGAGAGCAACTGGCTCATCGAGGAGTTCATGCTGCTGGCCAACAAGGGAGTGGCGGAGTACGTCACCCGCAAGCTGCCCGGCCTGAAGCAGCCCACGTTCGTTTACCGTATCCACGAGACTCCGAACATGGAGAAGCTGGATTCGCTGCGGTCGTTCGCGAAGGTGTTCGGCCATAACATGGGGCCGACCGAGAACACGAAGCAGACCGTGCGGAGCCTGAACAACCTGCTGCTGGAGGCCAAGGGCAAGCCGGAGGAGAGCGCGCTGCAGATCCTTGCGCTGCGTTCTATGGCGAGGGCCCGCTACAGCACCGACAATATCGGCCACTACGGCCTTGCCTTCCAATACTACACCCACTTCACTTCGCCTATCCGCCGTTACCCCGACATAATGGTGCACCGCCTGCTGGCGATGTACTGCGACGGAGCCAAGAGCCAGGACAAGGACTACTTCGAGAAATGCTGCGACTGGTCTAGCCAGCGGGAGCAGATTGCTGCCGACGCCGAGCGCGCCAGCATCAAGTACAAGCTCGTGGAATTCATGCAGGATAAAATCGGGCAGGAGTTCGAAGGCACAGTCAGCGGCGTGACGGAATGGGGCATCTACGTCGAGATAGAGCCCACCAAGATCGAGGGCATGGTGTCTATCCGCGAGATGAACGACGACTACTACACCTTCGACGAGGAGAAATACATGGTAATCGGCAAATCATCCCGCCGCACCTTCACCCTCGGAGACCGTGTCCGCGTCCGCGTCCTCCGCGCCAGCCTCGAACAAAAACTCCTTGACTACCAGCTGCTGGAGAAACTTCAGGCATAGTAGCGTACTTCAGCGCTCCGTGCTGCGGTCAGCGGTAGAGGTCGTGGAGGACGTCGAGGGAGCGGAGGTTGAGGTTCAGGCCGAGATGATAGGAGAGATAGCGTACCATCTGGTTGCAGAAGTCGCGGCGGCGGCTGCCGTTGAGGGGGATGGCCATGGCTTCCGAGAAGCCGGCGGCGCTAATCTGGCGCAGAAGTGCGAGATTTTCGGCGTTGAACATATCGCAGCCGTCGAACAGGCCTTCGCCGGACGGGCCGAAGCCTAGCACTGTGCACAGTCCGGCCAGAAACCACAAGTGGAAGTTTGCGATAGCAGGAGAGGATCCGGGTGTATTATCCGGGGCGCTTTGCCCTATTGCGTCCAGATTGACGATTGCTTCACAGAGCCAGGCGAAGAGATGGGGATCGTAGTTCTGTTCTACTACGGTGCGATACAGGAGCTCGCTTATGAAGAGAGCGATGGCGTTCTTGTCGATGTCGCTGCGGAGAGAGTCCAGGTGGACGGCCGGCTCGTACTCTTTGAGCTGGGCCATGGAACTGCGCGGGTTGGCGACGCTGATGATGTCGAGGATGGCCAGATTGTGGAGGGGGCCGATGGCGACCTGCTTGTTGCGGCCGGCTCCCCGGAGCATGTAGCTGCAGCGCCCTGCTTCGGAGTCTATGGCGTGCACCACTAGCCCCGAGTCACCATACTTGGTAAGGTGCAGGACTATTATCCGGGATTGCTGCGTCAGTGTCATGATTACCAGTTATATTTCTGCCTCAAAATGAAAAAAGTGGCTGGTTTTTTCATTTTATGACCAATTGTTCGACTTAAACCCCTGTTTTGCTGCCACAAAATGAATAAACGGGCATCTCCATTCATTTTGTGTCCGGCCGGCGACCATTATTTCATTCTGTGTCCGCATTCAGGTATGCGGCGAGCATATCGAGGGCCTTGCCGCGGTGTGAGATGGCGTTTTTCTCGTCGAGGGTGAGCATGGCCATGGTTTTCTCCATGCCTTCGGGGATGAAGACGGGGTCGTAGCCGAAGCCGAGGGTTCCTTGCGGCTCCAGCGAGATGTGGCCCTCGCAGATGCCTTCAAACACGGTGAGCTTGCCGCCTTTCCGGCCGCCGGCCTCGCATACTTTTGCGCTTCCGGCCTCGCTTCCCTCTTCGCACACCTCATCACCGGCCTCGCACTCCTCTATCAGCGCTATCACGCAGCGGAAACGGGCGGTGCGCTTGGCGAAGGGGATGCCCTCCATCTCGCGAAGGAGTTTTTTCACGTTCATGACGGGATTCTTGGGCTCACCGGCATAGCGGGCCGAGAAGACTCCGGGGGCGCCGTCCAGGGCGTCGACCTCGAGCCCCGTGTCGTCGGCGAAGCAGCTGCGCCCGAACATGTCCCAGATGAACTGCGCCTTCTCGATGGCGTTTTCACGGATTGTCAGGTGCGTCTCGGGCACGTCATTTGTATATCCCAGGTCCGCCGGAAGCACAATGGAGAAGCTCTCTCCCAGCACCCCTGCTGCCTCGATCAGTTTGTTGCGGTTGGCGGTCGCGAAGACCAGCGTCTTTTTGTTTTCGGTCATAGAACACAAAGTTAGTCAATGCGTGTGAAACTCGGAAAAAAGTATAGTGCACATGAATTGCAAATAAGAAGTGGCCGAAGATGCTGCGAAAAGAAAGCCTTTGAGGAGTTCCGTTCGCTACGCTCACTCCAACCTAAGGAAGCCAAGCGCCTGCAGGCGCTAGCGAAGACCGTGAGGGTAGCTTTTGCTGATAGCAGGTCGAAGCGGCAGGGTTTGGGGCGGAGCCCCAGTAATGTTTGACCAGCCTCCCTGCAGGCTTTCTTTTCGCAGCATCTGACACTTTTTTATCAAACTTTTTTCAGGACGACACAAAAAGCGTACTTTTGTATATATGAAGAATAATATGAAGAAGATTGCCGCGGTTATATGCGCGCTCACAGTTTCAGCAGCGGCGGCAGCCCAGTCCCAGAATTTCACACTCGGACAGAGTCTCGAAATACAGAACTCGATACTGCGCAACCTCGCCCGCAGCTATGTCGACTCACTCGAATTCGACAAGATGATGCGAGCCGGCATCGATGCGATGCTGGGGTACATTGACCCGTACACTGTCTATTTCCCCGAGGAGCAGGACGAGAACGTACAGATGATGACCACGGGCATGTATGGCGGCGTGGGAGCTGTCATCCGCAAACGCGTGGGCAGCGGCGTCGTGATCAGTGAGCCCTACCCGGGCAGCCCCATCGACAAGGCAGGCCTGGTGGCCGGCGACACCATCATTGCGATAAACGGCGTCCCCGTCTATGACGAGACCTCCGAGCAGTCTTCAAGCAGAATGAAGGGTCAGCCCAACACCGACGTGCGCTTCAAGGTGATAAAAGGAGCCACGAAAGACACCGTCGATGTAGTAGTGACCCGCGAGACCATCCACCGCTCCGACGTCGAGTACAGCGGCATGATCCGCGACTCCATAGGATACATCCTCACTTCAGGCTTCACCCAGGGCGTCAGCGACGAGCTCCGTCAGATAGTGAAGGACCTCAAGGCCCAGGGCGCGAAACGACTGGTGCTTGACCTCCGCGGCAACGGCGGCGGCCTTATGGAGGAAGCCATCGAGATACTGTCCATCTTCGTCCCGCAGGGCACCATGGTAGTGTCTTCGAAAGGCCGTGTAGCTGCGCAGAACCAGGAATACTACACCAAGGAAGCTCCGGTGGATACCCTCATCCCTCTGATGATAATGGTGGACAGCGGCTCAGCCTCAGCCTCCGAGATCGTGGCCGGCGCCATCCAGGACCTTGACCGCGGCACCATCGCAGGCATGAAGACCTACGGCAAGGGTCTCATCCAGACCATCCTTCCCACCGCATACAACGGCACCGTGAAAATCACCACCGGCAAGTACTATACTCCCAGCGGCCGCTGCGTCCAGGCCATCGACTACAGCCACCGCAATGCCGACGGCAGCGTAGGCGCCATCCCCGATTCGCTGACCAGCGAGTTCCGCACCAAGAAAGGCCGCATCGTGAAGGACGGCGGCGGCATCACCCCCGACATCACCGTGGATAGCCATATCTACAGCCGTCCGACAGTCTCACTGGTGTACAACGGCATCCTCGACGACTATGCCGTGAAGTACCGCACCGAGCACGCCTCGATCGCCCCGGTGGAGAGCTTCCGCCTCACCGACAAGGAGTATGAAGACTTCGTCACGTACGCCACCGCCCAGGAGTTCGACTACCGCAGCGGCATCCAGGCCCAGATAGAGCAGCTCAAGAGGGTGGCCGAGCAGGACGGAATGTACGACCTGTGCAAAGATGAGATCGACGCCCTGACCGCCAAGATGCAGATGGACAAGGCCGATGTGCTCCGCAGCAAGAAGGACGAGATCCTGCCTCTGCTGGAAAACGAGGTCGCAGTGCGCTACTACTTCTATCCGGCCGGTCCCGCAGTCAGCCTGAAGTACGACGACCAGCTTTCTAAATGCCTCGACAGTTGGGAATAATCTGAATATTTTTATATCTTTGACAGGATGGCATTCCTCGACAAGATATATTTCCGCAGCAGCACTGAAGAACTCCGCTCGATCCTTCAGGACAAGAAGGTGTTTGTCATAATCGACAAGCAGGTGGAGAAGCTTTACGGCTCGTCGTTCCCCTTCCCGAAGGTGTTCATCGACGCCAACGAAGATGTGAAGAACCTCGCCACCGTGCAGTCTGTCATCGACCAGTTCATGAAGATGGGGGCGGACAGCGACTGTTTCGTGCTCGGCATAGGCGGCGGCATCGTCACCGACCTCACCAGCTTCGTTGCCGCGATCTACCGCCGAGGAGTGAAATACGCCCTGATCCCGACCACCCTCCTGGCCCAGGTCGACGCTGCCATCGGCGGTAAGACGGGCATCAACAACGCCGGCTACCGCAACATTGTCGGCCTGTTCAACAAGCCGCAGTTCGTCTATGTCTGCTCGCTGTTCCTCAAGACTCTTGACGAGAAGAACTTCCTGAGCGGCGCGGCGGAGATGCTGAAACTCGGCATCATCGGCGACAGCTCGCTCTACCGCAAGGCGGTGGCCTATTTCAAAGAGAATCACCTGATGGACTACGACACCAAGGAGGACCTCGAGACTCTGATCATGCGTGCCGTGAAATATAAATGCAAGATAGTCGAGAAGGACTACCACGAGCACGGCCCGCGCAGAGTGCTGAACCTCGGCCATACCTTCGCCCACGCCATAGAGAAATGCTCTGCAGTGCCTATTTCGCACGGCAACGCCGTGAGCATCGGCATCGTCATGGCGGCCCGCGTCGGGGAGAAGCTCGGCAAGACGAACCACAAGGTGACGGAGAGCCTTGTCGAGGACTTCACGGCCATCGGCCTTCCTACCTCTACTGACATAGATGTGCGCACTCTGATGGATGCCATCAGCAAGGACCGCAAGCGGGTCGACAACACCTACGACATCGTTATTCCCACCAAGATAGGTTCTGTGGACATCATTCACATCGGCATAGACGAGCTTCGCCAGCAGGTGCTTTCGATCTGACGGAGAACTGTCGGGCCGCGCGTTCAATCTGTTTTTATATCTTTGCCGCAAGATGTTTTCCTATTGTCATACACTATCGGACGTTGATCTGGCGTACTGCATCTCCTACCGCAAGTTCCTTCAGAAGAAGGACCTGGTTGAGCTGCGGCTGGACTTGCTTGACTTCGATGCGCTTCTGGTGAAGGAGTATTTCGCCCAGACGAAGGGATGGGACAGCATCGCGACTTTCCGCCTTCCCGGCGAGGAGGAAGATGAGTTTTTCGCCGAGGACCTGACGGAGGCTGTGGAGCTGCTGACGACAGCCATCATGGCGGGGGCGGCGTATGTCGATCTGAGCCTCGAGTTTCCGGAGAAGGAGCGCGACTGGCTGATCACCCTTGCGCTGAATTACCATTGCGGCATAATCATCTCGCACCAGAATTATTACGGCGTGCAGTCAGTCACGGAGCTGAGAGCTGTGGCGGCGCGTTGCTTCGCTCTTGGGGCCGACCTGGTGAAA
Source organism: Bacteroidales bacterium (assembly GCA_017617655.1). Taxonomy (GTDB): domain Bacteria; phylum Bacteroidota; class Bacteroidia; order Bacteroidales; family UBA932; genus Equibacterium. The sequence goes on along the minus strand of JAFZVU010000059.1, from coordinate 9,888 downwards.
ATCGCTACGACGGCCCGGCATCCCGATGAGGCCGGAGGGGTGCTTGCTCTCTACGACTATTTCCCGCCGGAGAAGCTGGTGGCCTTCGCGATGGGTAACTACGGCAGGATGTCGAGGGTCGAGGCGATCGGGAAGGGCTGTCCTCTGTACTATGTGGCTCCGCGCCAGAGCCGTCTCATCAGCGAGGGCGAGCCGACGGTCTTCGACATACTGGACGCCGACTACAAGAAGTTCGTGGGGGAGGTGAAGGCGCCCTGCTCGGCCGGATATGCTGTGAGGGCAATAATAGCGGCAGCCCTGTGCAACGGGGAGAGCCGCATCCGCCAGGTGAATCTGTCGCTGGACATCACGGCGGCGATGAATGTGGCGCGGCAGCTGAATGCCTATGCGCACTATAACAAGAAGACTCGCATAATCACCATAAAAGGGACTCAGGCCGACATCGCTTCCGAGGGCTTGAAGGTGGCTGGAGGGGTGCTGGATGCCGGCGAGAGCACTCTCGTGGCGGAGATCTGCCTGGCCATCGCAACCCTCAGCCGGGAGCCTGTTTTCGTCACGGGACAAAAATCGCTGCTGAAAAAGCGCTTCGCAGGTACCTGCACGCCGCTTCTGAGGCACGGCGCTTCGATGACCTTCACGCAGGGGCGTCTGCCTGCAACGGTGAGCGGCAGCCTGTCCGCAGGCTCGTATACCATCGACGGCTCCCGCCTGTCCGGGGCTGTGACCGGTTTGCTCTTCGTGCTTCCGATACTGCCGAAACCTTCGAAGATTGTAATCCGCAATGCCGTGGCTGTCCCGTACATCCGTATGACCATGAACATCCTGGAGCGCTTCGGGTATTCTTTCCTCTGGGAGGATTTCTCGGGAGAGGATGTCTATGTCTCTTTCAAGGGAGGGCAGGCTCTCCGGCCGGGCCGCATCCGCATCGAGGGCGACTGGCTCGGCGCGGCGCTGTGGATTGTGATGGGCGTGACGGTGGGGGAAAGCATGGTGCGACGGCTGCCGCTGGAGACCGATCAGGGCGGGAATGCTATCCTTGACGTGATTGACCGCTCGGGCGGGGACATCGGCTATTACATGAATGAGAAGGCTGGCGGCAACAGGGGGGATTTCTCAGCTCTGCGCAGCGTGACCTTCGCTTTCGAATATGACCTTTCTGAAACTCCTGACCTGATCGGCCCGTTGCTGATGCTGGCTCTGCGCAGCGAGGGCACCAGCATTCTGACGGGGGTGGCGCGGCTAAGCGGATGGGACCGGGAGCGGCTGCGGAATTTCGTGACGACGTTCCGGCAGCTGGGTGCTCAGATAGTCCTGGCGGATGACCGGATGGAGGTCACCGGCAGCTTCAATAATCGTCTGCGCGGCGGCAAGGCTCGCTGCTACGGCGACCCGCTGCTGGCTATGGCGCTCTCCGCCGCCCGCCTCATAAGCGACGCCGATATCGATATCGTCGACATTACCTCTGCCGAAAAACTCTGGCCCGGCTTCAGATGCTGACGGCAAGTGTACAAGGTCTGCTTTAATAGCGCAGGCCTTGTACATCTCCTTTTCGCAATGGTTTTATTTTCAGATACTTGTAATTTTGCAGTGTACAAGGCCTGTCACGTTTCAGCAGACCTTGTACACTTGAAGATGCCGAAGACGGAGCTGCCGGAGCCGGACATGGAGGCGTAGAGGGCGCCGCGGTCGTAGAAGGCTTGCTTGGCGGCGGCGATTTCGGGATGCGCCGGCAGGACGTTCCGCTCGAAATCATTGACGAGGCCGCCGCGCCACTGACCGTCAACGAGCGTCCCGCGCCACTGCTCTACGGGGCGGGCGATTATTTCTTCGATGGGCACGGCAGGGATGGCGGGAGTGACGCCGCGATAGGCTTCGGCGGTGCTGACATGCACGGGCTTTCCTGCCGGGCCAGCTCCCGGAGCATTCTCTTCAGCAACTTCAGCCTTGTCACCTTCCGTCTCGCGGGCCATCGGCACGACGACCTCGATGCGGTAGCCGTCCAGACAGAGGGCGCAGTCTCGCAGGATCTCGCCGCGGCCGGAAGCCAGCATCGGACGATTGTAGATGAAGAACGCGCAGTCGCTGCCGAGCGTGGCGGCATCCGCGGCAAGAGCCTCATCGCTGAGCCTGAGGCCGCAAAGGTCGTTCAGCAGGCGGAGGGTGAAAGCCGCATCGGAAGAGCCGCCGCCGAGGCCGGAGCCGGACGGAATGTTCTTGTAGAGATGTATCTGCACCGGCGGCACGCCGTATTTCTCCGCCATCAGCCGCCAGGCCCTGAAGCAAAGATTCTTCTCAGGCTCGCAGCCGGTCAGCAGACCGTACTCCGTCAGCGTAGTCTTCGCCGAACTTGTTCCCGGACCTGCATTCTGACCGTGTTCGTCGGCAAACACCACCTCCAGCACATCGCTCAGCCCCTTGTAAGGCACGAACACCGTACTGATATCGTGGTAGCCGTCGCCGCGCTTCCGCAGCACGTTCAGCCCCAGATTTATCTTCGCATTCGGAAATACAACCATTTTGCGCGTGATTTACAAATCCCTGATTTTTAATATTTTATCTAAACATCTACCCCCGATTCCCAAGGGTAGGACTTTCTTCATCCATCTTATACTCAGCGTATTACAAAACACGCCCAAGAATTATGAGGATATTCCGGAATAGACCATAATTAACCGCACTTAGAATACCCGCAATCCTGACAAACCAGACACCCCTCCTGATAGACAAGATTATTGCCGCCGCACATCGGGCACTTCTTGCCGCTCTCGTCGCGGGTGCCGTCCGGGATGTACTTCTTGAGCGCGCGCTCCACACCGTTCTTCCATGTATTGATGCTCTCGCTGTCGAGTTCCAGCCCGTGCACCAGATTCAGCACGTCCACCACCGGCATGCCGTTGCGCAGCACACCCGAGATGAGCTTGGCGTAGTTCCAGTACTCCTTGTTGAACATGTGCGAGATGCCGCCCACCACATTCGGGTAGCCGTAGGTGTCCACGTAGTGGAAATCGTAGCGGCTCTTGCCGGTGGCAGGATTTTTCTCCTTCACTATCCAACCGTGCTCGATGGACTGCGGCACGGTACGCGTCTCCTCGTCGAGGATACCGGTGAAAATCTCGTAGGGCTGCCCGTTGAACATACCCACGAAGGCAATCCACTGCTCCTTGCCGTTGCGGAAGCGCACCACGTCGGCCTCCAGGCTTACCGGGCGCTTGCGCGGCCTGGCCGCAGCCTCCTCCTTCTTCTTCACATTGACCAGGACGTCATTGCGGGAACCCTCGCGGTAAACCGTCATACCCTTGCAGCCGCATTCCCATGCCGTACGGTACACATCGCTCACCACTTCTTCGGTGATGGACTCCGGCAGATTTACGGTGACGCTGATGGAATGGTCCACCCATTTCTGGATGGCACCTTGCATGCGCACCTTCGCAACCCAGTCAATGTCGCCTGCAGAAGCCTTGTTGTACGGCGACTTGGCCATCAGGGCATCCAGCTGGTCGATGTCCATGGCGCGGACGGCCTCCTCGCTGTAGCCGGCCACGGCAGCCCACTCGAGGAACTTGTGGTGGAACACGAAATACTCCTCGAAGCAGTCTCCCACCTCGTCGCGGAACGACACTTTCACATTCTTGTCGTTGGGGTTGACCTTCTTGCGGCGCTTGTAGTAGGCCCTGAAGACAGGCTCGATGCCGGAGGTGGTCTGAGTCATGAGGGAGGTGGTGCCGGTAGGGGCTATGGTGAGCATCGATACGTTGCGGCGGCCGACGGCCACCATCTTCTCGTACAGGGCCGGGTCGGCGTTCTTGATGCGCAGGATCATGGGGTTCTCCTTCTCCCTGTCGGGGTCATAGATCGGGAAGGGGCCGCGCTGCTCCGCCATCTCCACAGAAGAACGGTAGGCCTCGACGGCCAGAGTCTTCTGCACCTTCACTGCGAAATCTATGGCCTCGTCGCTGCCGTAGCGCAGGCCCAGCGCAGCCAGCATGTCGCCCTCGGCGGTGATGCCCAGACCGGTACGGCGGGCGCCCATAGATTTGCCCTTGATCTTGCGCCAGAGGTCGTACTCGGTACGCTTGATGCTGTCATCCTCGGGGTCCTGCTCTATCTTGGCCAAAATGCCGTCTATCTTCTCCATCTCCAGGTCGATGAGGTCGTCCATCAGGCGCATCGCCTTGCGGACATGGGTCTTGAAGAGGTCGAAATCAAAATGGGCCTCCGGGGTGAAGGGATTCACCACGTATGAATAGAGATTGATGGCGATCAGGCGGCAGGAATCGTAGGGGCAGAGGGGAATCTCGCCGCAGGGATTGGTGCTGACGGTGCGGTAGCCCAGGTCGGCGTAGCAGTCAGCCACAGACTCGCGCAGGATGGTGTCCCAGAACAGTACGCCCGGCTCGGCGGCCTTCCATGCGTTGTGGATTATCTTCTTCCAGAGAGCCGCAGCGTCGATCTCCTTCTCCACCTGCGGGTGCTTGGAGTCGATGGGGAACTGCTGGATGTACGGATCGCCGTTCATGGCGGCACGCATGAACTCGTCGTCGACCTTCACTGAGACATTGGCGCCCGTCACCTTGCCCTGCTCCATCTTGGCGTCGATGAAACGGTTGGAATCCGGGTGCTTTATGGCGATGGTGAGCATCAGCGCACCGCGGCGGCCGTCCTGGGCCACTTCGCGAGTGGAGTTGGAGTAGCGCTCCATGAACGGCACCACGCCGGTGGATGTCAGCGCGCTGTTCAGCACCGGAGTGCCGGTGGGGCGCAGGTGCGACAGGTCGTGACCCACACCGCCGCGGCGTTTCATCAGCTGCACCTGCTCCTCGTCGATCATCAGGATACCGCCGTAGGAATCTGCAGGATGGTCATGGCCGATGACGAAGCAGTTCGACAGCGACACCACCTGGTTGCTATTGCCGATGCCGCTCATGGGGCCGCCCTGCGGTATGATGAATTTGAAATCCTTGAGGAGCTCGTAGATCTCAGGCTCGCTCATGCCGTTGGGGTAATTGTCCTCGATGCGGGCGAATTCCGCTGCGATGCGGTGGTGCATCATGTCGGGGTTGAGCTCGTAGATGTTGCCGTCAGAGTCCTTGAGGGCATACTTGCTGACCCACACTGAGGCGGACAGCTCGTCGCCGCGGAAATATTCTTTCGACGAAGCCAGCGCCTCGTCAAAACTGTATGTCTTCATTCGCTATGTATTTGTATTCTAGCGTTGGCGTGCTTTCGGAGCAACCCCACCGCACTTTTTTCAGGGCAATAATATTATCCTATGCAAGTTAGGACATCTGTCTATAGAAAGAGCAAAAGTCAGCCCCGATTTTGTAAACAAGAAACTAACACCGCTCCCGTTGCAGTTGCTACAAGTGTACAAGGTCTGCTGAAACGTGACAGGCCTTGTGCACTGCAAAATCACAAGTATCTAAAAATGAAGCTATTGCAAAAAGGAGGCGTACAAGGCCTGCGCTATTAAAGCAGACCTTGTCATATGATGCTGACGGAAAGAAGGTCTGAGGAAACATGGCCACCCCGGCCAGGGAAGAGGGGGGTGGCCTGCTGGATACGAGTTCTGCGAAGCAGGACGAAGTAGACAGTAGGGGGGTACGAACGAGCGATAGCGAGTGAGCTTTCTGAAGACCTTGCTTTCCGTCAGCTGATGCTAGCGGTACTTCGTCTGGTCTTCCAGCATTCCTAAATAAGAATTGTAGCGCTCGGGGGCGATGCGGCCATCTTCGACGGCGGCCTTTACGGCGCAGCCGGGCTCGTGAGTGTGAGTGCAGGGCATGAAGCGGCAGTCGTCCATGACAGCCAGCATCTCCGGGAAATAGGTGCTCAGCTCCTCCTTCTTGAAATCGATGAGACCGAAGCTGCGGATGCCAGGCGTGTCGATTATGAATCCACCGGTGGAGATGGGGTGCATCTCATAGAACGTAGTTGTATGCTTGCCCTGCAGATGCGCCAGCGAAATCTCGCCGACACGGATGCCCTCCAGCTTCGGATCGATAGCCTTGATGAGCGACGACTTGCCGACGCCTGACACACCGGAGAACATATTGATGCGACCCTTGCAGGCCTCCCGGACAGTGTCGATATTCTCCCCGGTGATGGCCGAAACCTCCAGCACGTTGTAGCCTGCCTGGTCGGCATAAATCTCCTTGAACACCTTAAGCAGCGCCATCGAATACTCGTCGTCGATGTCCCGCTTGTTCACCACGATATTGACTGGCACGCCGTATGCCTCGCAGGTGACCAGGAAGCGATCGACAAACGGCAGCTTGACCTCCGGGTACTGCATGGTGACTATGAGCCATACGCAGTCGAGGTTTGCGGCGATAATGTGCGCCTCGCGGGAGAGATTGGTAGAACGGCGGATGATGTAGTTGCGGCGCGGATGGATAGCGTCGATGGTAGCCATGACATCAGCCCCGTCGGCACCGGCGGCCGCCTCGTCGACACTGTAGTCCACCACATCACCCACGGCGATGGGATTGGTGTTGCTGGACTCCTTGAGACGTATGCGGCCCCTCACCACGGCGGGAAAGAGATCCCACGCGGGAAGTTCGCTCAGCAGATAATGGCTGCCGGTGTGCTTTACTACGGTCGCTGTGCCTTTTTTCATCGCGGATATCATACAATTAAAACAAATATAGTAAAAACTCGCAATACCAGCTTTTTTGCTAAATTTGAAATTTAAAGCCGGACGTCTGAATAAAGAGATAATGTTTGCTTGCTAAGCAAAAGTTAATAAAGCAATGTACAGCCAGAACGACATAAATGACATTGTGCGCAAGGTAATCTGCGCCATCCAGTTCAAGAAGGAGCCCCCGACTCTCTACGAGCCGCTGGAATATATGATGGCAATCGGCGGCAAGCGTCTGCGGCCCAGGCTCTGCCTTACCACCTACAGCCTCTTCAAGGACAGCATCGACAACAACATAATAATGCCTTCGCTGGCCCTGGAGCTCTTCCATTCGTTCACCCTGATGCACGACGACATAATGGACAATGCCGACCTGCGCCGAGGCAAACCCTCCATCCACACCAAGTGGGGCGAGAACAGCGCGATCCTCTGCGGCGACGCCCTGTCCATCCTCTCCCTGAAGTTCCTGGAGGGATACAAGGGCCCCGAGTTCCGCCGCCTTGTGGAGCTTTTCTCCGACATGGCAGTGCTGGTGATGGAAGGGCAGCAGTACGACATGGACTTTGAAGGCATGCCGGTCGTCACCATGGAAGACTACCTCAAGATGATCGGCCTCAAGACAGCCGCCCTCATCGCATGTGCAGCCAAGATGGGAGCCATAATCGGAGGAGCAGGCGAGCAGGTGTGCGACGCGCTGTACCAGTTCGGCTGGGAGCTGGGTCTGGCCTTTCAGATTACTGACGACTACCTCGACACTTTCGGTGACCCGCAGATTTTCGGCAAGAAGGTGGGCGGAGACATAGAGAACAACAAGAAGACCTGGCTGCTGGTGGAGTGCCAGAAGCTGGTGAGCGGAGAAGACCGCGTTCGTATGGAGGCGCTGCTGGCCCAGACCGATGACATGCCGGGCAAGGTGGCTGCAATGCAGGCGCTCTACAAGAAACACGATGTAGATTCGAGGGCCATCGAGGCCATCAGTCATTACTACGACAGCTCCCTTGCGGCTCTGGAAGGTCTCAACCTGGATGCAGACCGTCTGGCCAGCCTCACTGAATTCGCAAGAGGCCTGGTCTACAGAAAATACTAGGAGGATGGAAGCCGCGCAGTTGGAGATAATGGCCCCCGCGGGCAATTTCGAATGTCTGCACGCCGCCATCCAGGGCGGTGCCAATTCGGTGTATTTCGGCATCGGCCGGCTGAACATGCGTTCCCATTCGGCCAACAACTTCGCTGCAGAAGACCTGAAGGAGGTGTGCCGCATCTGCCGTGAGAACGGAGTGCGGAGCTACCTCACCCTAAACATCACCCTTTACAACGAAGATCTGGAGGACATGAGGCAGGCGCTCCGTCTGGCCGCCGAAGCGGGGATTGACGCAGTGATAGTCTCGGACATGGCTGCCATAGCGTATGCACGCAGCCTCGGCCTGGAGGTGCACATCTCCACCCAGCTCAGCATATCGAACAGCGAGAGCCTGCGCTTCTACGCCCAGTTCGCCGACGTGGTGGTGCTGGCCCGCGAGCTCACCCTCTTCCAGGTGAAGGAGATAAAACGCATAATCGACGAGGAGCACATCTGCGGCCCCAGCGGCAAGCCGGTGCGCATCGAACTGTTCTGCCACGGCGCGCTGTGCATGGCGGTGTCGGGCAAGTGCTACCTCTCACTCCACGAATACAACGCATCGGCCAACCGCGGCAGCTGCTATCAGGTGTGCAGGCGAGGTTACGAAGTCACCGACCTGGAGACGGGCAGCCAGCTGGTGGTGGACAACAAATACATAATGTCGCCCCGTGACCTCTGCACCATAGAATTCATGGACCGCATAATAGACGCAGGAGTGACGGTGTTCAAGATCGAAGGCCGGGCCCGTTCGTCGGAATATGTGAAGACAGTGACGCAGGCTTACCGCCAGGCCGCGGATGCGGTGCTGGACGGCAGCTACACCCCTGAGTTCGCTGAGGGGCTGAAGGCCAGGCTGGAGACTGTCTTCAACCGCGGTTTCTGGGACGGCTACTACCTCGGGGCGAAGATGGGCCAGTGGAGCGAAGTCTACGGCAACCGCGCCACCCGCCGCAAGACCTACGTCGGCAAGATCACCAACTACTTCGAGAAGATAGGCGTGGCCGAGATTCTGATGGAGACCGGCAGCATATCGGTGGGGGATACAATAGTAATTTCCGGGCCGACCACCGGAGTTTATGAGGGTGTCGTCCCGGAAATAAGGGTTGATCTGAAGCCTGTGGAGAAGACCGTGAAGGGCGAGCTATGCTCTATTCCCGTGCCGCAGAAGCTTCGCCGTAGCGACAAAGTCTTTCTGTTTATGTCATTCTGAACGGAGCGTAGCGAAGTGAAGAATCTGTCCTAGTTATAATTATACAGCTTATAATAGAATCTGACTGTCACCGCAATCATCGCAGCGATGAAGAGCGTGAAACCCCAGATCGGCATCTCTTCGGCCTTGCCGGCGGCGATGGTGTATATCCAGTAAGTAATGTAGAGCATCAGGGCCATCGTGCAGAGCTTGAGCTCGCGCATTACTTTCCAGCCGTTGGCGGCCACGTACTCCTTGCCTCTTTCCGACAGCTTCTTCGGCGCATTGATCAGCTTGGGGAATTTCTCCGCGAGAGTGAGCACCGCGAACATGAAAAGAGCCATAATGGGCAGGAAGATAAGGTCGCTTGCCTTGCCGGTGCGGTCCACGGCGCCGGTAATGTCGACGTGGACGGGCACCTCGGAGCCGCTGAACTGGCCAATCTTCAGCAGCGGGATGAAGCAGCACACCAGCATCAGAATCGACAGCATTTCCATTGCGAAATGCGGCCAGTTGCGAATCTCAGTGTTCATTTGCGTCCGCTCTTCTTGAGCGCCTCCTCGATTATCCACGAAATCTGCCCGTTGATACTGCGGAATTCGTCCTCGGCCCACTGTTCGAGTTTCTCCATAGTGGCCGAGTCGATCCGCAGCACAAAGCTTTTCGTGTCCTGTTTTTCCTTTGCCATTTTATTTGTGAAGAGTTCCGGTGTTCACGACGGGCTGAGCCTGTTCGTCACCGCAGAGCACTACGAGAAGATTGCTTACCATTGCAGCCTTCTTGTCATCGTCGAGCTCGATTATTTCCTCGTCAGAGAGCTTGTCGAGAGCTATCTTGACCATAGATACTGCGCCTTCGACGATCTTCTCCCTTGCGGCGATGATGGCCTCGGCCTGCTGGCGGCGGAGCATCACGGCTGCGATTTCGGGAGCGTATGCCAGG
>JAFZVU010000058.1 GCA_017617655.1 Bacteroidales bacterium | reverse complement strand
TGACGGCGTTCCGTATGAATGCGGACTTGGATTTGATGCCGTACTTCTTGCAATACCCGTCAATCGCCGCCTTCTCCTTGTCGTTGAAAAGGATGGTTTTGCGATAGGTGCGACGCAGCTGGACCTTCCGGTTGCGCATAGCGTCGACCGAAACGGCGTCCTTCTTTTTCCTTGAGGTTTTCTTCTTAGCCACAATCGCGGGTATTTGTCATTGTAAATATACATTTTTTAATTTAATAATCAAAATTTGCCAAAAGAGATTTTTTTATCGTACCTTTGCTGCAGTCTATGAAAAAAGTATGTACATATCCTTCGATTGCGATACGACGTGTCCGACGTTAAGCCGGCGGCGTGATTTCAGCTCGCGTTTCGCACAGGCTTTTTTCAATCTTTCCGGGACAGCAGAATCCCACCTCCTATTTTCCGATAAAAATCATTTTATTCACATCAGATGAATATATCTATATTTGTGGCTGATGGAAGCCACGCCAAATATGCACAGGCTATATGCGATGAAATATATCTTTCAGCGCAGGAAAGAGGCACCGGCATCGCCCGCCGTACGCCCGAATACATAATCGAGAAAATGAACGCCGGCAAAGCAGTCATCGCCCTGACCGACGAAGGCGAATTCGCAGGCTTCTCATACATCGAGACATGGAGCCACAAACAGTTCGTGGCCAATTCAGGACTCATAGTCAACCATAAATACCGCAAGATAGGCCTCGCCTCCAAGATCAAGGAGCGCATCTTCCGCCTGTCAAGGGAGCTCTATCCCGACGCCAAGATCTTCAGTATCACCACCGGACTGGCAGTGATGAAGATCAACACCGCCCTCGGCTTCAAGCCCGTGACTTTCTCCGAGCTGACTGACGACGAGGAATTCTGGAAAGGCTGCGAAGGCTGCAAGAACTTCGACATCCTCACCCGCAACAACTACGAGAGATGCCTCTGCACCGGCCTTCTCTACGACCCCATGGAACACATTAAAATTGATATAAAATAAGACTATATATGGACAAGAAGAAAAAAGTAGTGGTAGCGTTCAGCGGCGGACTCGACACGTCCTATACCGTGATGTACCTCGCAAAAGAAAAAGGATTTGAAGTACACGCAGCCTGCGCCAATACCGGCGGATTCAGTGCCCAGCAGTTGAAGACCAACGAAGAGAACGCCTACAAGCTCGGCGCCACCAAATATGTGACCCTTGACGTGACGAAAGAATATTACGACAAGAGCTTGAAAAATATGGTCTGGGGAAATGTGCTGCGCAACGGCACCTACCCCATCAGCGTCTCTTCAGAGCGCATCTTCCAGGGCATGGCCATCGCCAAATATGCCCGCGAGATCGGAGCTGACGCCATCGCCCACGGTTCCACCGGAGCCGGCAACGACCAGGTGCGCTTCGACATGACCTTCCTGGTTATGTGCCCGGGAGTGGAGATAATCACCCTCACCCGCGACGGCAACCTGTCCCGCAAGGACGAGGTTGACTACCTCAACGCCAACGGCTTCAACGCCGATTTCGCAAAGCTCAAGTATTCCTACAACGTAGGCATCTGGGGCACGTCGATCTGCGGCGGAGAGATACTCGACAGCAAGCAGGGCCTGCCCGAAAGCGCCTATCTCAAGCAGGTAACTAAGAAGGGCAGCGAAATCCTCAGCCTCGGCTTTGAAAAGGGCGAACTCAAGAGCGTCAACGGCAAGGAATTCAGCGACAAGATCGCAGCCATCCAGGCTGTAGAGGAGATCGGATGCGCATACGGCATCGGCCGCGACATGCACGTCGGCGACACCATAATCGGCATCAAGGGCCGCGTAGGTTTCGAAGCCGCAGCCCCCATGCTGATAATCGGAGCCCACAAGTTCCTCGAAAAATTCACCCTCAGCAAATGGCAGCAGTACTGGAAAGACCAGGTGGCCAACTGGTACGGCATGTTCCTTCACGAGAGCCAGTATCTGGAGCCCGTGATGAGGGACATCGAGGCTATGCTCGAGAGCAGCCAGCGCAATGTGAACGGCACCGTGACCCTGGAGCTGAGGCCTTACGGCTTCTCTACCGTCGGCGTCGATTCTCCGGACGACCTCGTGAAGTCTAAACTCGGTGAGTACGGCGAGACCCAGAAGGGCTGGACCGCCGAGGACGCCAAGGGCTTCATCAAGGTCACCTCTACCCCGCTCAGAGTATACTACGGCAACCATAAAGACGAAATGATATGATAAAGGCGACTATCGCAGGAGGCACCGGCTACACTGCCGGAGAACTGCTCAGAATCCTCATACGGCATCCCGAGGTGGAAGTGACGGACGTGCTCAGCACCACGAGCGCCGGCAAGCCTGTCACAAGCTTCCACAGAGACCTTTTGGGAGAAACTGACCTGGCCTTCACCGACAGCCTCAGCGGCGACGAGGATGTAATATTCCTCTGCCTCGGCCACGGCCTGTCACGGGAATTCCTCGACACACATGAGCTTCCCGAAGGCTGCAAGATAATCGATCTGGGCAACGACTTCCGCACTGAGCCTGACTACAAGGACCGCCATTTCATCTATGGTCTTACCGACGTCTTCAAGATACAGATCAGCGGCTGCGACTGCGTGGCCAACCCCGGCTGCTTCGCCACCGCCATCCAGCTGGCTTCAGTGCCGCTGGCAGCGATGCATCTGCTTCAGGACGAGCTGCACGTGACGGCCATCACCGGATCCACCGGAGCCGGCCGCAAGCTCTCCGAGACTACCCACTTCAGCTACCGCAACGACAACATTTCGGTTTACAAGCCGTTCACCCACCAGCATCTCGGCGAGATCTGCCAGACTCTGGAAATCCTCGGCGGCAGCTGTCCTCAGGTGAACTTCGTGCCGATGAGGGGCGATTTCGCCCGCGGCATCTTCGCCAGCGTCTACACTAAATGCGAGATGGACGTAGCCCAGCTGACGGAGCTTTACCAGAACTATTACAGCGACTCCCCCTTCGTCTTCGTGAGCGAAGAGCCCATAAGCATGAAAGAGGTGGTCGGCACCAACAAATGCCTGCTGCATGTCGACAGCCACAACGGCTATGCCCACATCACTTCGATAATAGACAACCTCACAAAGGGCGCCAGCGGCCAGGCTGTGGAAAACATGAACCTGATGTTCGGCCTCGACCAGACCACCGGACTGAAGTTCAAAGCAAATTACTACTAATGGAACTTTTCAAAACATATAAACTCTGGCCCATCGAGCCTGTCAAGGGCAGCGGCTGCCATGTCTGGGACAAGGAAGGCACGCAGTATCTCGACTTCTACGGAGGCCATGCCGTGATTTCCATCGGACACTGCCACCCCACCTACGTGGAGATGATGCAGCAGCAGCTCACTAAACTCGGCTTCTATTCCAATGCAGTGGAGAACTCGCTGCAGGTGGAGCTGGCCAGCAGGCTCGGCGAGCAGTGCGGATATCCCGGCCATTCCCTCTTTCTCTGCAACAGCGGAGCCGAAGCCAACGAGAACGCCTTCAAGGCGGCCTCTTTCCACACCGGACGCAAGAAGGTTCTGGCCATCGGCAAGGCCTTCCACGGCCGCACCAGCGGAGCAGTGGCAGCCACCGACAACCCCTCCATCCAGTCGGCCTTCAACAAGACGCCCAACGTGACCTTCACCCCGCTGAACGACATCAAGGCTCTCAAGAACAACCTGGCCACCGGAGAATATGCCGCCCTAATAATGGAAGGCATACAGGGTGTGGCAGGAATCTATGAGCCCTCAGTGGCCTTCTGGAAGGCAGCCCGCGAGGCCTGCGACGCCTCCGGCACCCTTCTGATCGCCGACGAGATACAGAGCGGCTACGGACGCAGCGGCCGGTTCTTCGCCCACCAGTATGCCGGCGTAGAAGCCGACATAATAAGCGTGGCCAAAGGCATGGGCAACGGCTTCCCCATCGGGGCCATCCTCATTTCCCACAAGATCGAGGCCCGCTACGGCATGCTCGGCACCACCTTCGGCGGCAACCACCTGGCCTGCACCGCAGCCCTGGCCGTACTGAAGGTCATGAAGGAAGAGAGACTCGTGGAGAACGCAGCCGCCGTGGGGCAATACCTCATGGACGGTCTGAAAGGCAACAAGGCGATCAAGGAGCTGCGCGGCAAAGGCCTGATGATAGGCATCGAGCTGAAAGAAGACTGGCTCGACCTCCGCGACCGTCTCCTTTTCGAAAAGCACATATTCACCGGAGGCGCCGGCAAGAACGTCATAAGGCTGCTGCCTCCGCTCATGATAAGCCGCGCAGATGCGGACGCATTCCTCGAAGCATTCAACACACTTACGTTATGAGACAATTCTTAGGACCTCAGGACCTGCCGGGCATCGACTACGCCCTCGAACAGGCCAGATACATAAAGCAGAACCGCTTCGCCGACCAGGCGCTCGGCAAGAACAAGACCATGCTGCTGGTGTTCTTCAACTCCAGCCTCCGCACGAGGCTGAGCACCCAGAAGGCTGCGATGAACCTCGGCATGAACACCATCGTGCTGGACATCAACCAGGGCGCATGGAAGCTCGAGACTGAGCGCGGCGTCATAATGGACGGCGACAAGAGCGAGCACATCCTCGAAGCCATACCCGTGATGGGTAACTACTGCGACATAATCGGAGTGCGCTCATTCGCAGGCCTCAATGACAAGGCATACGACTACAGCGAGACCATCCTGCGTCAGTTCATGGATTATTCCGGCAAGCCGGTGATAAGCATGGAGAGCGCCACGGTGCATCCCATGCAGGCCTTCGCCGACCTCATTACCATCGAGGAGCACAAGAAGAAAGCCCGCCCGAAGGTGGTGCTGACCTGGGCTCCCCACCCCAGGGCCCTCCCGCAGGCCGTCCCGAACTCGTTCGCACAGTGGATGAACGCTGCAGGCTACGAATTGGTAGTGACCCATCCGAAGGGCTATGAACTCGAGCCCGAGTTCGTCGGCGACGCAGTCGTGGAATACGACCAGGACAAGGCCCTGAAGGGCGCTGACTTCGTATATGCGAAGAACTGGTCGGCATGCATGGAGCCGCACTACGGCGAGATCCTGTCGACAGACCGCAGCTGGACCGTCACCACCGAGAAGATGGCCCTTACCGACAACGCTTTCTTCATGCACTGCCTGCCCGTGCGCAGGGGCATGATCGTGAGCGACGATGTTATCGAATCTCCTCAGAGCCTTGTAATCCCCGAGGCCGCGAACAGGGAGATAAGCGCCCAGACAGTTATTAAGGAAGTTTTGAAATCATTATAATGAAACCTCTGTCAGTCATAAAGATAGGCGGCAACGTCGTGGACAGTCCCGAAGCTCTGGACGCTTTCCTGGACGATTTCATCGCCATGCCGAACGACAAGATCCTGGTGCATGGCGGCGGCGTGATGGCCAGCCAGACCCTCCGCAGGCTCGGCATCGAGCCGAAGATGGTGGACGGCCGCAGGATAACCGACGAGCAGACCCTCAAGGTCGCAGTGTCGGTGTATGCCGGATGGCTCAACAAAAACATTGTGGCGAAACTCCAGGCAAGGCGTTGCAACGCACTGGGCCTTTCAGGAGCTGACGGGGACATTATCGAGGCTGACATAAGGCCTAAGGAGCCCATCGATTTCGGATTTGTGGGCGACGTCCGTTCAGTCGACATCAAGTTCCTGGACATGTTGCTGGAGCAAGGCATCACTCCGGTGCTCTGCGCAGTGACCCACGACCGCAAAGGCACCCTGCTGAACACTAATGCCGACACCATAGCATCGAGTGTGGCCAGAGCGATGGCAGCCATCAGGCAGGTGTCCCTCACCTTCTGCTTCGAGAAGAACGGAGTGCTGGCCGACCCTGAAGATGAGAACAGCGTCATATCGCACATCGACCGTCAAGGCTTCGCGGAGATGAAAGCTTCCGGCGCAGTTTCGGCCGGCATGATACCGAAACTAGACAATGCCTTCGCCGCAATCGACGCAGGCGTCCAGAGAGTTATAATTAAACATTCCGCCAACCTTGGCAAAGCCATAGGAACAGTGATAGAATGAGCGACATCAGCCAATATACCGACCAGGCCTGCGACCTCCTGTCGCAGATGGTAAGAATACCTGCCGAAAGTTTCCACGAGACCAGGCGGGCAGACTTCCTCTGCTCTTTCCTCGAGTCGGAAGGATTAGCTCCGGCAAGGTACGGCAACAACATAGTCGTAAGGCAGGAAGAGAACGACCCTGACAAGCCGGTGCTGATGCTGAACGCCCACATCGACACTGTCGCCGCGGCATCCGGATACAGCTTCGACCCTGTCAACCCTCCTGCCGATGCAAAAAGAGTCCTCGGACTCGGCAGCAACGACGACGGAGCCAGCGTGGTCTGCATGATATTCACCTTCATCCACGCCATGAAAGAGAGCCTGGATCTGCCTGTCAACCTGATGCTTGCGCTGAGCTGCGAAGAGGAGCGCTCAGGAGAGAGAGGCATGAGGATGCTCAGACGCATAGTCGAGCGTGAAGCTGACTTCGCTATAGTCGGCGAGCCTACCGAGATGAAAGCTGCGGTGGCAGAGAGAGGGCTGCTGGTGGTGGATGCCACTTGCAAAGGCCGCAGCGCCCACTGTGCCCATGCCGAGCTCGGAGTCAACGCCATCTACGAGGCTGTTGCCGCCATCTCTGCGATACGCAGCCTGCAGTTCGGCAAAGTCTCCCTTACGATGGGTCCCGTAGGACTGAACATCACTCAGATAAACGCCGGCACGGCTCACAACGTCATCCCGGACACATGCAGCTTCGTCATAGACATACGCACCACCGACAGCTACGCCAACGAAGAGGTAATGGCGCTGCTGCAGCAGGCTGCGCCGGGCTGTGAGATGAAAGCCCGCAACATGCTGAACCACGCTTCGGCAACTCCGCAGGACCACCCTCTGATAGCAACGGCCGCTGCTCTGAAGGTTGAGACCTACGTCTCTCCCACCACATCCGACTGGATGAGGCTGTCTATTCCGGCCATCAAGATGGGCCCGGGCGACAGCAACCGCTCCCACAAGGCAGACGAGTGCGTCTACCGCAGCGAGATTGCCGACGGACTTAAGAAATATTTGGAATTCATAACGAATATACGTTTGTAACATGCAGACACTCTGGAATAAAGGCGTTTCAGCCACCGATATTGTGGAAGACTTCACGGTCGGTAACGACCGCGAGCTCGACCTCAAGCTTGCCAAATACGATGTGCTGGGCTCGAAGGCCCATATAGCCATGCTGGCAGAAGTAGGACTCCTCGCAAAAGATGAGGAGCAGATCCTGCAGAAGGAGCTCGACAATATTCTTGGAGAAATCGAGGCCGGCAACTTCGTCATGGAAGACGAGGCCGAGGACATCCATTCCCAGATAGAGATCCTGCTTACCCGCAGGCTCGGCGACATCGGTAAGAAGATCCATTCCGGCCGCAGCCGCAACGACCAGGTGCTGGTCGACCTGAAGCTCTACATGCGCGACGAGCTGGACGCGATGGCAGAGGAAGTGCTGGCGCTCTTCGCACAGTACCAGAGCCTCAGCGAGCAATACAAGGAAGTGCTGCTTCCGGGCTACACACACGCCCAGGTAGCGATGCCCTCCTCTTTCGGCCTGTGGTTCGGCGCCTACGCCGAGACCCTTGCCGACGACATGGTGATGATCCGCGCCGCCCGCAAGATCGCAGACCAGAACCCCCTCGGCTCAGCAGCAGGCTACGGCAGTTCGTTCCCCCTCGACAG
Organism: Bacteroidales bacterium; assembly: GCA_017617655.1. Lineage (GTDB taxonomy): Bacteria > Bacteroidota > Bacteroidia > Bacteroidales > UBA932 > Equibacterium. The sequence continues at coordinate 13,378 of JAFZVU010000058.1, read as the reverse complement.
GAAGATGACCACCCGTCTGCTCGGCTTCGAAGACCTCCACTGGAACTCCATTGCAGCCCAGATGAGCCGGTCTAAGGCGGAGAAAGCCGCTGCAGCAGCCATCGCCGCCGTCAGCAGCACCCTCAACAAGTTCGCCGCCGACTGCTGCATGTACATGTGTACCAATTTCCGCTTCATATCGTTCCCCGACTCTCTGACCACCGGCAGCAGCATAATGCCGCACAAGAAGAATCCCGACGTATGGGAGATGGTGCGCGCCAAGACCAACCGCCTGCAGAGCGTCCAGAACGAGATAGCTCTGCTGGCCACCAACCAGCCCCACGGCTACCACAGGGACTACCAGCTGCTGAAGGACATCCTCTTCCCCGCTTTCGAAATGATGCACACATGCCTGCGCATGACAGGCTACATGCTCGAACACATAATAGTAAACGAGCACATCCTCGAGCTGGAGAGCAAGTACGATCCGATGTTCACGGTAGAAGTGGTGAACAACAAGGTGGTGTCAGGCGTGCCGTTCAGGGATGCCTATAAGGAAGTAGGAATTGCAGTGCAGGAAGGCCGCTTCAAATTCGACAAGCCTACTGCGGCGTCGCAGCTTGCCCACACCCACGAAGGCAGCATCGGAAACCTTTGTACGGAGGAAATAAAGAAAAAGATGGACAAAGCCTCTAAATGGTAATGTCCAGGCCGTTGGCGTCTTCCCAGATACAGTCTATCAGATGGACCTCGCTGTCTGCGATAACCTTGAGGTCGCAGCTGTATTTCTTCGCCCAGCGGCGGCGTATGCTGTAGAAACCTTTTGTAAGATAAGCATGCACTATCGGACTCACCCTGAGCTGCAGTGAGCTGTGGCCGCGTTCCCTTACCAGCATTTCCAGCTGGTTCTCAAGATGTTCGTCGAGCACCAGGGTCGAAGACACATGTCCGGTACCCTGACAGGTAGGACACACTTCGCTGGTGTCGATCTGAGTGACGGGACGAACCCTCTGGCGGGTGATCTGCATCAACCCGAACTTGGTGAGCGGCAGCACGGTATGCTTGGTGCGGTCGGCCGACATGAACTCCTGCATCTTGGCGAACAGTTCGTTGCGGTGCTCGGGCGAATTCATGTCGATGAAATCGACTATGACTATGCCGCCCATGTCGCGCAGCCTCATCTGGCGCGCTATTTCCTCGGCGGCGAAGATATTGACCTCCAGGGCGTTCTCCTCCTGGTTCACCTGTGTGTGGCGGATGCCGCTGTTGACGTCTATCACATGCAGGGCCTCGGTGTGCTCGATTACCAGGTAGGTGCCCTTCTTCATTGAAACCACCTTGCCGAATGAGCCTTTGATCTGGCGTGTTACGTCGAAATGGTCGAAGATTGGAGTCTTTTCGTCTTTATAATAATGGACTATCCTCTCCTGTTCCGGCGAGATCAGCGAGATGTAATCATGGATCTCGTTGCACACCGTCTCGTCGTTCGCATAGATGCTGTTGAAGGATTCGTTCAGAAGGTCACGCAGGATGGTGGTGACGCGGCTGTTCTCGGTAAAGAGGAGGCCGACAGCCTTCGATGCCTTCATTTTCTCCCAGGAGCCTTCCCACCTTTCAACCAGGCTGCGCAGCTCGGCATCCAGCACGGCAGCCCTCTTGCCTTCGGCGGCAGTACGGATTATGACGCCGTAATTGTCGGGCAGTATACTGTAGACAAGCCGCTCGAGGCGTTTCTTCTCGGTCTTGGAATTAATCTTCTGGGAGATGCTGACCTTGTCGTTGAAAGGAAGGAGCACCATGTTCCTTCCGGCTATGGAGATCTCGGAGGTCAGACGGGATCCCTTGGTAGAGATGGGCTCCTTGACGATCTGCACCATTATGGGCATGCCGACTGTCAGGAAGTCCTGGATCTTGCCGTCCTTGGGCAGGACTTCGTCGTTGCGGAACTTGCGGTAGAAGGCCTTCGTGTCGGAAACGCGCTTGTCGATCTGCTGCACGAAACGGTCGAAAGCACGGAAGTTCATGCCCAGGTCAAGATAATGGATAAAAGCGTCTTTCTCGTCCCCGATATCTACGAATGCCGCATTCAGGGACGGGAGCAACTTCTTGACTCTTCCGATATAGACGTCTCCTACAGAAAACTTCTTCCCTTTCAATGACTCGCTGCTGTATTCCATCAGTCGGTGGTTTTCCAGCAAGGCCATGTTTATTTCATCCTGCCTGACGTCTATTATCAGTTCTTTCTCCATTCGGGAATAAGCAATAAAGGGCAACTTTCATTGCCCTTATAATTCTATTTCTTTTTGTGTCTGTTCTTGCGCAAACGTTTCTTACGTTTGTGCGTAGACATTTTATGTCTCTTTCTTTTTTTACCGCTAGGCATAATTGTAAGTATTTAATTGTTATTTGAGCTTCTTAACCTGATCGACGAAGACTTTGGCCGGCTTGAAGGCAGGGATCTTGTGAGCAGCGATAGTGATTGTCTGGTTCTTAGAGATGTTACGGGCGGTCTTCTGTGCGCGCTGTTTAACAACAAAACTTCCGAAGCCACGCAGATAGACGTTGTTTCCCTTCTCGAGTGAGTCCTTGACACTCTCCATAAATGATTCAACTACGTTCTGAACAGCGATCTTCTCAAGGCCTGTAGCTTTGGCCACTTCATTTACGATTTCAGCTTTAGTCATTGTCTTAAAAATTTATAATTGTATAATATTGAGTACCTTCTCTCAAATTGGGCTGCTAAATTATGCTTAATTTTTTAATATTCAAAAATGTATGTGATTTTTTTCAATTTTTCTGCCACTATAAGCGTGGCACAATCATTGACAATATAGATACCATTATAATATACTGACAAATTGGCATTAATATGAGCGATAATTTATTTTTTGGAGACGGACAGGGAATGGAAATAGCCCCCTTGATCAGCATCGAAGCCATCAATGACCTGAAAGAACAGGAACTTCCCCATGTCCTGCCAATCCTGCCACTGAGAAACATAGTGCTCTTCCCTGACACGGTGATCCCCATTCCCGTCAGGAGGGAGAGATCAATACAGCTGCTGAACGAGGCCTACAAGTCCAACAAACTTATAGGCACCGTCACCCAGAAAGACTCGAAAGTCGAGGATCCGGACCAGAAGGACCTTTTTGAAATAGGCACCCTCGGCCGCATCGTGAAGATAATCGAGATCCCGAACGGTCCCGTAACTGCCATAATCCAGGGCGTACGCCGTTTCAATCTGGTGTCTGTAGACATCCACGAGCCGTATATGATGGCAAGGGTTTCATATCTGAACGACATCCCTGTCGACAAGGGCGACACTGAGATTGAATCTCTTGCAAAAGGCATCAAGAATGCCGCTATGCACATAATCAAGCTCAACCAGCACATCACCCAGGAGGCCGGCTTCGCCATAAAGGGCATCGAGGACCAGACCTTCCTGATCAACTTCGTGGCTACCACCATCGACATCGAGAACCAGCTGGAGAAGATCGACCTGCTGAGGGAGAACGAGTTGAAGAAGAGAGCCATCAAGCTCCTGGAGCTGCTGGACAAGCAGATCGAGCTGCTGAAGATCCGCGAGGACATCCAGAACAAGGTGAAGAGCGAAATCGACCAGCAGCAACGCGAATACTACCTTAACAACCAGCTGAAGACCATCCAGGAAGAGCTCGGAATGAACTCCGACGACGAGGACATCGCGGAACTCAGGGAAGCCGCCAAGGGCAAGAAATGGCCTGAGCATGTAGCAGAGACTTTCGAGAAGGAGCTGAAGAAGCTCGAGAGGCTGAACCCTTCTTCTCCCGACTACAACGTAGAATACGGATATATCACGACACTCCTGGAGCTGCCGTGGGACGAAGTTACTGAAGACAACCTCGATCTGGCCAACGCCCAGAAGGTGCTCGACGACGACCATTTCGGCCTGGAGAGCGTGAAGGAAAGGATAATCGAGTACCTCGCCGTGCTGAAGCTGAAAGGCGACATGAAATCTCCTATCCTCTGCCTCTGGGGTCCTCCGGGTGTCGGCAAGACCTCTCTCGGCAAATCCATAGCGTCGGCCCTCGGCCGCAAGTACGGCCGCATCTCGCTGGGCGGACTTCACGACGAGAGCGAAATCCGCGGACACCGCCGCACATATATCGGCGCCATGCCCGGCCGTATAATCCAGACCATCAAACGCTGCGGCGCATCGAACCCTGTAATCGTGCTGGACGAGATAGACAAGGTCACCGAGGATTTCCACGGAGACCCGGCCTCTGCCCTGCTGGAGGCTCTCGACCCTGAGCAGAACACAGCTTTCCACGACAACTACCTCGACATCGACTACGACCTGTCTAAGGTGCTGTTCATCACCACCGCCAACAACATCACCACCATCCACCCGGCCCTCAAGGACCGCATGGAGATGATAAACGTGTCCGGCTATCTGGCCGAAGAGAAGATAGAGATTGCCCGCAAGCATCTGCTGCCCAAGCAGCTGCGCGAGCATGGCCTGACTTCGAAAGACCTCAAGCTGACTAAACAGGACATAGCGCTCATCATAAGCGACTACACCAGCGAGAGCGGCGTCCGCGGCCTTGACAAGCAGATTGCCAAGATCGCCCGCATCACCGCCAAGAAGATAGCTCTGGGCGAAGAGCGCCACGTCTCCCTCACCCCGGAAGATGTCAGCAGATACCTCGGCCTGCCCACGAACCACCACGATTCGCTCAAGGGCATACAGGTGCCCGGCATAGTGACAGGACTGGCCTGGACCCAGGTCGGCGGCGAGATCCTTTTCATAGAATGCAGCATCAACGACCGCGGCAAGGGCGTCCTTACCACCACGGGAAACCTCGGCGACGTGATGAAGGAGTCCGCCACCATAGCCTTCCAGTATCTCAAGGCCCATGCATCCCTGCTGGGAGTGGATCCTTCAGTCTTCTATGAGAAGGACTTCCATATCCACGTGCCGGAAGGCGCCATCCCCAAGGACGGCCCGTCAGCCGGCATCACCATGGCCACCGCCATCGCTTCGATGATAATGAACAAGAGCGTGCGAAAAGGCATCGCGATGACCGGAGAAATCACTCTGAGGGGCAAGGTGCTGCCCGTTGGCGGCATCAAGGAGAAGATCCTCGCCGCCAAGAGAGCCGGAGTCAAGACCATAGTCCTCTCGAAGGAGAACGAAAGGGACATCAAGGACATCAACGAAATATATATAAAGGGACTCGACTTCTTCTATGTTGAACGAATCGAAGAAGTTCTTAAATTTGTCTTTGACAAATAGTCCCCAGATGGAAGTCCGCATCGAACAAAGCTGGAAAGAAGTACTCCAGGACGAATTCGACAAGCCTTATTTCCAAGGCCTTGCCGCCACGCTGCATGCGGAGAAAGCTGCCGGAAGGAAGATATATCCTCCCGGCAGTAAGATTTTCAACGCTTTCAACCTCACTCCTTTCGACAAGGTGAAGGTGGTGATCCTCGGGCAGGACCCCTACCACAATCCCGGCCAGGCCGAAGGGCTGAGCTTCTCCGTGCCGGAAGGCATTCAGCCTCCCCCCTCCCTTATTAATATATATAAGGAGATAGAAGACGACCTCGGAGTGACCATCGACAAGAGCAGCGGCTCGCTGAAGGGCTGGGCCGAGCAGGGAGTGTTCCTGCTGAATGCCATTCTGACAGTCCGGGCCGGACAGGCTGCTTCGCACAGCGGCATCGGCTGGCAGACATTCACCGATGCCGTGATCAAGGCGCTGAACGATCGCCGGCAAGGTATAGTTTTCCTTCTGTGGGGCAATTTCGCAAGAAGCAAGAAGGAACTTATCGACCCGGGCCGCCACTACGTGCTTGAGGCTGCACACCCCTCCCCTCTGGCCAGAGGGGCCTTCTTCGGATGCAGACATTTCTCAAAAACCAACGAAATACTCATTAAGAACGGCCTCGCGCCGATAGATTGGACTAACAAATAGCTATGAAAACAGCCTTGTTTCCGGGTTCTTTCGACCCGTTTACCTTAGGTCATCTGGATGTACTCCAGTCCGCATTGAAACTTTTCGACAACGTAATAGTAGCGGTCGGATTCAACTATACTAAAAAAGGGTTCTTCCCTCCCGAGATCAGGGCGGAAATAATCAAGGATGCCGTCAAGGACCTTCCCAACGTTTCTGTCTGCACCTTCGAAGGCCTTACTGTCGACTTCTGCAGGAAGGTCGGGGCCAGCTGCATCATCAGGGGCATCCGCACCACCACCGACTTCGAGCTCGAGAGCGTAGTAGCCCAGGCCAACAAGAAGATGGCGCCGGAAATCTCCAGCGTGTTCATCCCTTCCAGCCACGAGTATTCTTTCATATCGTCGACAGTAGTAAGAGACGTGCTTGTAAACGGCGGTGACGCCCGCTGCTTCCTGCCCGGCAACGTCGACATATCCAAATATCTTAAAGCCATCAAATGATGAAACGCCTTGCCACTCTGACACTGTTCCTGTTTCTTGCGCTGCACTGCTTCGCGCAAACGGCTCAGAGTGGGCAGGATTACACAAAAGACGACTTCTTCGGCTCGGTCGAAGAGAGTCTGCCCATGATAAGCCTCATGCCGGCCGACTCTGTTATTGACCTCGCCGACCGGCTGATAGCGAGGATGGGCAGCAAAGAGGATTCGACCCGGATGGCCGGCCTCTTCTTCGACTTTTTCTCCGACTGCCCCGTAATGGGTTCGGAAGCCGTGGCCGTCCATATAGCGGACGCATATTTCCTGAACGGAAAGCTCAAGTGGCCGGATGAAAACAGCTATCCTGCGCTTTTCACCTTCGCCGAGTTCAACCGCTCGTCCTTGCTGGGCATGAGCGCCCCGTCCCTCGTGATGGAAGACATTAACGGCTCCGCGGTGGACGTCCGCGCTGTGAGGGCGCCCGTCAAGGTGCTGTATTTCTACGACGACGGATGCGCCACATGCGCCCGGCAGACCCCGCTGCTGGCTTCGATGCTGAACAGTTATGAAGGAGACTCACAGATAGCCTTCTTCGCAATCTATACCCAGAGCACCCGCACGGCATGGGAGAAATACGTCGCAGAGCATTTCGACGCCATCGACAATCCCCATGTCACCGTATACAACATCTGGGACCCGGACCTGGAGAGCAACTTCCAGATGAATTACGGGGTGCTGACCACTCCGGCCATGTTCCTTCTGGACAGCGAGAACACCATAATCGGCCGCAAGCTTGACAGCGAGGCCCTCGGCCGGCTCATCCATGTCAGGGACAACTTCCTGACATCGCTGCTGAAGATGCTCGACACGGTGACAAACGCCGTAGGAGCCAGCGAAGAAAGCGTCATGAACCTGATCACCACGCTCTACCAGCGGTCGAACGGCGATGTGGAGTCTTTCAAGACCATCCTCTACGAAGTATTCAAATACTACCGCAACATACCTCTTGCAGGTGCTCAGCAAGGAGCGCAGCGGCTGGCTGAGGACTTCATCCTGGGAGTCGATGCCGGATGGGCTCCCGAGACGCTCGAAGAGATCCGCTGGAATCTGGAGATGATGCAAAAGAACCCTGTCGGGGAGAAAGCCACGGATGAAATACTGCTCAACAAGAAAGGCGCAAAGAAGAGGATGCTCGCCAGCCGCAAGCCTTACACCGTGCTGTTCTTCAACATAGCATACTGCAAGGACTGCGCGCAGTACAAACAGGACCTCAGGAACGCCTCCGCCCTTCTTAAATCGAAGAAGGCGAAGGTGACCTCCATATATCTGAGTGCCGACAGGACACAGTGGCTCGACAACATAAAGGAAAACAAGAACTGGACACATCTCACTGACGAAGGGCCCTGGAGCCAGCTGAGGGAAGATTACGACCTAGGCGTCGTTCCGAGGCTGTATCTGCTGGACAAGGACAAGACAGTGATTGCCAAGGACATCACCGTCAGGGAGCTGTGTGAAATACTTGAGAACAATGGAAATTAAGGCTATCGAATCTTTTATCCCGGATGCTGACGGACGCATCAGGCAGTATATCGCCGACACTCTGGGCGACGACTTCAAGGTCAAGATGACCCGCAAGCAGCCCCCCTGCCATCATTCCGTGAAATACAACGTGGATTTCAGCCAGACAGGCATAGCTGACGCCGGCAACGCCGCGCTGATATGGAAAGAGCCGCTGAAAGGTCTCTACCGCATGAGCGGCGCCAGCGTGGAGATACGCAGCAAAGACAGCCTCTGCGTCAAGGCCGGAGCCGCGCAGACATTGCGGGCCGACATCCAGAATGCGAACTTCCGCCTGCCGGTAGTCATAATCTTCGGCGGAGACCAGCTCTACAGCGAGATGCACAACATCGACCTGCCCTGCCAGATAGATGCATACTGGGCCTGCGGCTTCATCAGAGAGAGCAACATCCAGGTGATAGACTGCTTCACCCAGGACTTGCTTATCCCCGTGGACTGCAAGATGACCACCGAGGGGTATTTCCAGCGCAATGAATTGAAAGACACAGACGACGGCGAGCTGCTTTTCCATGCAAGCTGCTTCACCCAACCGCTCTAAACACGTCTTTTTTGACTATATTTGCAGTCCGTAAAAAACACTGTACGATGCTTACACTTAAACTTCTTCGCGAACAGCCCGACTTTGTAGTAGAGAGGCTTGCCGTCAAACATTTCGACGCACGTGAGATTGTAGACAAGATACTTGAGGCCGACCGCAGCAGGCGCGCGCTCCAGACAGAGCTCGACGCATGCCTTGCGTCGCAGAAGAGCCTCGCCGCCCAGATCGGCGCATTGATGAAAGCCGGCGACAAGGCAGCCGCCGAAACCATCAAAGCTCAGGTTGCCCAGCTCAAGGACCGCTCGAAGACCCTCGAGGAACAGATGGACAACTGCAGCAAACAGCAGAACGACCTGCTCGTGCTGCTTCCCAACCTGCCCTGCGCAGAGGTACCCGAAGGCCGCACGGCCGAGGACAACGTAGTGGTGAAGCAGGTAGGCGAGATTCCCGATCTCGGCCCGGACGCCCTTCCCCATTGGGAGCTTGCCCGCAAATACGACATAATAGACTTCGACCTCGGCGTGAAACTCACCGGAGCCGGATTCCCCGTATATAAAGGAAAAGGTGCAAGGCTCCAGAGAGCCCTCATCTCATACTTCCTCGATTTCAACACAGCCGCCGGATACCTCGAAGTAGAGCCTCCGGTAATGGTCAACGAAGCTTCAGGCTTCGGTACAGGCCAGCTTCCCGACAAGGAAGGCCAGATGTACCACGCCACAGTGGACAACTTCTACCTCGTGCCTACCGCCGAAGTTCCCGTTACCAACATCTACCGCGACGTAATCCTCCAGGAGAAGGATTTCCCGGTAAAGATGACTGCCTATACCCCCTGCTTCAGGCGTGAGGCCGGCTCATACGGCAAGGACGTGCGCGGCCTTAACAGGCTCCACCAGTTCGACAAGGTGGAAATAGTCCAGCTGAGCCTTCCCGAGAAGTCATACGAAGCCCTGGACGGCATGGTGGCCCATGTGGAGAAGCTGGTGCGCAGCCTCGGCCTCCCCTTCCGCATCCTCCGTCTCTGCGGCGGCGACATGAGCTTCACCTCTGCCATAACCTACGACTTCGAAGTCTATTCAGAAGCTCAGAAACGCTGGCTCGAGGTAAGTTCTGTTTCCAACTTCGAATCATACCAGGCCAACAGGCTCAAGCTGAGATACAAAGATGCCAACGGCAAGATGACTCTCGCCCACACTCTCAACGGCAGCTCGCTCGCGCTCCCGCGCATAGTAGCCGCCCTGCTGGAGAACAACCAGACAGCCGAAGGTATCGTCATCCCTGAGACACTCAGGCCTTATACAGGATTTGACATCATAGACTGATGCGGGCCTCACAAAGGATAATAATGGGAATTGACCCCGGAACCAATCTGCTGGGTTTCGGGGTCATTCTCGTTGATGCCAACAGCGTCCACCTCGTGGACATGGGAGTGGTCGACCTGCGCAAGATCAAGGACCACTTCACAAAACTCGAGCATATCCTGCGCGAAACAGGGCTACTCATGGACAAATACGCCCCTGACGACATAGCCATCGAGGCTCCGTTCTACGGCAAGAACCCGCAGGTGATGCTGAAGCTCGGAAGGGCCCAGGGCGCCGCGATATCAGCCGCCCTGTCGCGCCAGATCCCGGTGTATGAGTATGCTCCCAGAAAAATTAAGATGGCCATAACCGGCAAGGGTGCCGCTTCCAAGGAGCAGGTCAAGGCCATGGTCGAAAGGACCATGGACGTAAAGCTCGACATCAAGCATCTCGACGCATCGGACGCCGTGGCCATCGCAATGTGCCATTTCTACCAGCTGTCCAATCCCCTCAAGGAAGACGGCGCTCCCACCAACTGGAAGCAATTCGTAGAAATGCATTCGGACAGGGTCAAAAAATCTTGACCCTTCTTTTAACTTTTGCCCTTTCTGATAGTCTAAAAAGGCAAAAGAAAATAACAGCAATTACAAATTATGTCAAAGAAACTCAGATTTCTCATCGCAACAGCCTGTGTATTATTCCTTTCCACAGGTTTAGCAAACGCCCAGAGGTATAACATCAAAGCCGTCTTCGTAGACGAAGAATCGGGCGAACCCGTAGAATTCGCAACAGTCAGCCTTTATGACGAGGCGAAAAAAGAGACCACTACCTATGCTCTTACAGACACCAAGGGTGCGGTCGAGATAAAGAAAGTTAAACCCGGTAAATATACGTTCAAGAGCGAGCTGCTCGGTTACGAGGCTTTCAAGGATGAAATTGAAATCACCGACAGCGACATCAATTTCGGCACTATCAAGATGAAGGTCGAAGTTACCTACCTCGAAGGAGCAATGGTTACGGGTGTAGGTAACCCTATTATTATAAAGAAGGATACCATCGAGTACAATGCCGCTGCTTTCAAGACTACAGACAGCGACATGTTGTACGAGCTGCTGAAGAAGCTCCCCGGAGTCGAGGTCAGCAACGACGGTACAATCACCGCCAATGGTAAGACCATCGACAAGATTACCGTAGACGGCAAGACCTTCTTCATGGACGACCCCCAGCTGGCTGTCAAGAACATCCCCGCTAAGATCATCGAGAAGGTGAAGGTGCTCGAAAAGGCATCAGAGGAGTCTGAATTCACCGGAATCAACGACGGTAACGAGGAATACGTAATCGACGTCGGAGTTAAGCAGGGTATGATGAACGGCTGGATAGGCAACCTCTCGGCAGGTGTCGGAAGCGACCTTCGCTTAGGCAACGAAATTCCTGAAGGTCAGTCATTCAGCGATGCAAACGACATCCGCTTCACAGGCAACGCCATGATCGCACGTTTCGGATCGAACGACCAGGTAGCCCTGATCGGTAACGGCAACAACGCCAATAACCAAGGCTTCGGCGGCGGTATGAATATGGGCGGCGGTATGGGCCGTGGCGGCGGACGAGGCGGCATGGGCGGCGGCGGTATCAGGACCTCATACATGGGCGGTGTGAACGCCAGCCACACATGGGGTGATGACAACGAGCTCGCAGGCAACTACCGCTTCAGCGGAAACAGCAGCTACGTCGACAACAAGTCATACAAGACCACTATCCTGAAGAACGGCACCACCATCCTCAGCGACGAGAGAGAGGAAAACAAGAACAACCAGTATTCTCACGGCGGTAGCGTCCGTCTCGAATGGGACATCACCAAGAACACCTCTATCGTGTTCGAACCTGAGATCTCTTACAGCTACGGAGACTTCCTGAACCAGTCTACTTTCGCTACCGACAACGGTGACGGCAACGGCAAGAGCACTGCCAAGGTCAACGACGGTGAGACCAACAACTTCGGTGACAACACCGCACTCTCTACCAGCGGCCGTTTCCTGTTCCGTCAGAGACTCGGCAAGGCAGGACGTTCACTCACCTTGAACGTAAACTACAGCCTGTCCAAGAACAACACCGACGGTTACAACCAGACCATCAACAATATCTACAAGAACAACGTGCTTGACAGCGTTTCCAAGGTCGACCAGTTCTACAACCAGCTGAGCAATTCACAGACTCTCGGTGCAAGGTTCACCTTCACCGAATATCTCGGCGGCGACTTCTTCCTGCAGGCAAACTACAATATCAACTATCGTAACAGCGTATCTACCAAGGACACTTACGACAAGGACGCCAGCGGCAAATACACTGTCAAGGATTATATGTACTCCAACGAAGTCACAAACCACAGCTTTGAGCAGAACATCGGTGCAAACCTCATGAGGCAGACCGACGTGCTGACCCTCTCAATAGGTGCTTCAGTGATCCCGAGCAAGAGCGAGAGCGTGACTACTTACAACAACAAGACTACCACCATCCCGCAGAACGTGCTCAACTGGTCGCCTAACGCCCGTATCCAGTGGGAAATCAGCGACTACAGCGACCTCCGCGTCAACTATCAGGGCAGAACCTCACAGCCCAGCGTAAACCAGTTGAACCCTGTAGAGGATAACACCAACCCTCTGAGCATCACTCGTGGTAACCCCGACCTGATCCCTTCTTTCAACCACAACATGAATGTTGAGTACTTCAAGAGCAATCCTGCCAAGTTCGCTTCAATGAACGTCCGTCTGGGCGGAAGCTACACCAAGGACGGCATCGTGAACGGTACCTGGACGGTTCCCCAGACAGGTGTAACCTACTCAGTTCCTATGAACTCAGGCCGCGGCGCTTACTCTCTCAACGGTAACTTCGTATTCAACTCACCTATCGCAAGAAGTGACTTCTCGGTATCAACCTTCACCAACGCATCGTTCTCAAGCTCTGTTTCATACGTAGGAAACCCCGACAAGCTCGATCCCAACTCAGCAACGTCATACCTCAACAAGGCCAACTACGACCAGAACATCTACAACACCATCAACTTGAGCGAGACCCTCCGTTTCACTTACCGTAACGACTATATCGAGGCAATCATCGGTGGAAGCACCAACTACCGCAAAGCTTACTACACGATGACATCTACCAACATCAAGCCGACGTTTGACAATGCAGTGACTGCAAGCTTCAATGCGACCATGGGTACCACCAACTTCGTAACCGACGCCAGCTACAACTTCTACTACGGTTATTCTGAGGGTTACAACGAGCCGAAACTCATCTGGAACGCTTCAATCCTCCAGACCATCCTCGGCGGCAGAGCAACTATCGCACTCCGTGTGAATGACATCCTGAACCAGCAGAAGAGCATCACCCGTCAGATTACCGACAACTACGTACTCGATAGCTCTACCAACACTCTCGGACGTTACTTCCTCGTAACCTTCACCTACCGTTTCGGTACCTTCGGAGGTCAGAGAAGCGGCGGCTGGGGCGGCGGACGCGGCATGGGCGGCGGACGTGGTGGCCGTGGCGGCATGGGCGGCGGCTTCGGCGG
>JAFZVU010000057.1 GCA_017617655.1 Bacteroidales bacterium | reverse complement strand
TTGGTGTAAGTCCTTGGCAACTTTGGTATAGATCTCCAGGACTTTTGGTGTAGGTCCTGTCGGAAGGGGCAGACTTACCCCTTGAATCGGCCTCCTAGTCACTTCCAGCGGTGTAGGTCTGCCACATCCCAAGGGACCTATCCCAAAGTATGCCACCACCTATCCCAAAACATGCCGGGACCTACCCCATACAGGCTTACGCTATCATCTACAGGCGCTTGGTATGAGCGTACCTGCCCATCTATCAATACCAAGCGGCTTTTTTCGCCGATTTCTCACAAAATAGCCGCTCGAAATGCATGAGCCCCGGCGGCCATTCATACCAAGCGTCAAAAATGAGTCTGGACAGTCATTCTTGCTGGGCGTAGGAGACTGGAGGGTTATCCTCAGCAGGGCGAGGAGGGCCTTCCACAGAGCCCCCCGCAGCCCTGCTGGGAGATAACCCGCTCCAAGGCTATCTTTCATACACCCTTTCAAATGAGTTGGCGGTGCCACGGCAGAAGGGATATTCTCGGACAACAGCAGGAGCCCCTCCAGAGCTCCTGCTGATGGACGGGAAATATCCCCATCTCCACCTTTCTGCATAACCCATTCCCGTGCCTGCAGGAAACAAACAAAAAAGGCTGTTCTCGGCTCTGCCGGGAAACAGCCGGATCTTAAAAGAAGTTTTCCTCGTCTTTTGGACGGGAGAAAACTTCTCTCTCGCCCAGATGGCCACGAATTGGATGGGAGTGCCCGTTTATTCATTTCGTGGCCCAAAAACAGGGGAATTCGCGCAAAAAGCGGCCACGAAATGAACCCAGAGGCCCATCCATTCATTTCGAGGACAGAAAATGAGTTGGCGGAGCGGAGAATGGTTGGACATGGGCGTATGGAGGGGTGGGATTGGAAGAATTGTTCTTTGGGCCGGGGGTGGAGCTGGGGAGCTGGCGGAAGAGAGCAAGCGGCACAGAAGAAGTTTTCTCCCGGCGGCGCTGCGGGGGGCTCTGTGGAAGGCCCTCCTCGCTTCGCCGAGGAAAACTTCTTGGACGGAAGCTCATCCGGCCGCGGTGGAGAGGAGTTTATCTCCCGTCCAGAATAGCGAGCTCTGCCTGATGGCTCGCTATTTCCGGCCGAGGATAAACTCGCGGTGGGAACCGGGCGGCAGACCAAGCCAGGGGCGGAAGTGGAGAAAACCTCGGCGCTGCACTGGCACTTGGCCCCGCAAACCGGCCTTTCACGGGCCGGACGGGCTTTGGACCGGCATCTGGCCCCGCAAACCGGCTTTTCACGGGCCAGACGGGCTTTGGACCGGCATCTGGCCCCGCAAACGTGCCTTTCGCGGGCCAGACGGGAGCGGAAAGCGATTCTGTCCACAAAACGCCGCCTGTTTGTGGATAGGTGGGGGAAGAAAGTGATTCCGTCCACAAAACGCCGCCTGTTTGTGGATAGACGGGAGCGGAAAGCGATTCTGTCCACAAAACGCCGCCTGTTTGTGGACAGACGGGGGAGGGAGACGCGGTGTGGCGACACTCGTCGGGAGAGCCCGCGCTATATAACTAAGGAATAATGCAATATTTTGCATATCTTTGCAGATTGTTATAAAATCCGGAACATGTCTCTGAAATGCGGAATAGTAGGGCTTCCTAATGTCGGTAAGTCGACGTTGTTCAACTGTATCAGTTCATCGAAGGCGCAGAGTGCGAATTTCCCGTTCTGCACGATTGAGCCGAACATCGGCTCGACGAACGTGCCTGACCACAGGCTGGAGGAGCTGGAGAAGCTCGTGCACCCGAAGCGCGTGGTTCCCGCCACGGTCGAGATCGTGGACATAGCCGGCCTGGTGAAGGGCGCGAGCAAGGGCGAAGGCCTCGGCAACCAGTTCCTGGCCAACATTCGCGAGACTGACGCCATCCTGCACGTGTTGCGTTGCTTCGACGACGGCAACATAGTGCACGTAGACGGCAGCGTGGACCCCGTCCGTGACAAGGAAGTCGTAGACATGGAGCTCCAGATCAAGGACCTCGAGACAGTCACCAACCGCATCGAGAAAGTGCGCAAGCAGGCTACCACAGGCGGCGACAAGAACGCGAAGAAGGCATGGGAGATGCTCGAGCGCTACAATGCCGTGCTGGAGCAGGGCCACAACGCCCGCGAAGTCATCCCCCAGAACCCCGACGAGGAGAAGCTCGCCAAGGAGTTCTGCCTGCTGACCTGCAAGCCCGTGCTCTACGTCTGCAACGTAGACGAGAACTCCGCAGCCAAAGGCAACAAATACACTGAAGCAGTCGCCGAGGCAATCAAGAACGAAGACGCCAAGATGATGATAATCGCTGCCCGCATCGAGAGCGAGATCGCCGAGCTCGAAAGCTACGAAGAGCGCCAGATGTTCCTCGAAGAGATAGGCCTCGAGAACTCCGGAGTGGAGCGCCTCATCCGCGAAGCCTACTCGCTGCTTAAGCTCCAGACCTATTTCACCGCAGGCGAGCCCGAGGTCCGCGCATGGACCATCAACAAGGGCGACAAGGCCCCTAAGGCCGCCGGAGTCATCCACACCGACTTCGAGAAAGGCTTCATCCGCGCCGAGGTGATCAAATACGACGACTTCATCCACTACGGAAGCGAAGCCGCTTGCCGCGCCGCCGGAAAACTTGCCAGCGAAGGCAAGGACTACGTCGTGGGCGACGGCGACATCATGCATTTCCTTTTCAACGTATAGAAACAATAAAGAACGATATGAAACTGAATCTTACACTTTGCACACTGGCCGCAGCCGCAGTATTGATGATGGCCGGCAGCTGTCAGACAAAGACCAGGCTCGACAAGGTGCCCGAGCCCACATGGTATGATTACGAGGATTATTTCATCGAGAAGAACACATTCTTCGCAGACCTCCCGATATATCCCGAGAACATAGTGATGCTCGGCGACGAAATTATCGACTTCGGCGAGTGGAACGACTTCTACCATGACACCACCTTCATCAACCGCGGTATCATGTTCGAAGGCTCACCCCACACCCTCTACCGCGTCGACCAGATCGCCATGGCCCACCCGAGGAAACTCTTCGTGAGCACAGGCCTTCAGGACATCAAGAGGGCTAAGGAAGGCGCCGCCAACCTGGCCGCCGACACCGTCATCGCCAATGTGAAGGAAATCTTCCGCCGCGCCCACGCACTCTCTCCCGAGACAGAGCTCTACTATATCAGCATCCTTGCCGACCGTCAGGTCAGCGACGAAGGAGTAGTTGCAGTAGCGAAGGCCAACAAGCATATCAAGGATGAAGCAGAAGCCAGCAAGCTCTTCACCTTCATCGACATCAGCAACATGGCCGACCGCACCGGCCGCATGGCCGAGGCGTACACCTACGACGGCCGCAGCCTCAACGGCCTTGGCTATGAGAAAGTAGCGGAGAAAGTGATAATCTGGCTGCCGAGCACCACCAAGCAGTACAACCACGCCGACGACCATCAGTATCCCACGATCAGCCAGGCTCATCACAACCGCGTGTCGATATTCAACTCCCTGCCGCACAACACCCACAGCGTAATGTTCCTGGGCAACAGCATCACCCGCCGCGGCCCTTGGCAAGAGCTTTTCCCGATACTCCGCACGACTAACAGAGGCATTGGCGGAGACGTGCTGGCCGGTATGTACAACCGCATCGACGATGTGATTGACGACAACCCCACCGCCATATACGTGATGGGCGGAATCAACGACCTCACCAACCCTGAAGTCAGCGCCGACCAGGCCTGGAAGGACTACGACAAGTTCCTTGCTAAACTCACCAAGTCTCTCCCCAGCGCCCTTATCTACGTGCAGTCTACCCTGCCCGTGACCGCTGAGCGCGACCGCGACAATACCATAAACGCCAAAGTGGCCGAGCTCAACAAGTATCTCAAGGCCGCTGAAAGCAAATACAAATACAGATATGTCGATGTGGCGAAAGCCCTGAGCGACGAAAACGGCTGCCTCAGAGCAGATTTCTCGATCGACGGCCTGCACCTGAACGCCGACGCCTACTTCACATGGGCCACAGTTCTCATCGACGACACGCACCTGATTCTCCTTCGCGAAAGGCAGCTTCAGTATGAGGCGATAGAACTTTACGAAGAGGCACAGGATATTTTGACAGAAACAAAATAGTCTGATATGTACAGGACACATACATGCGGCGAACTGCGCCTGGCAGATGCAGGGCAGACCGTGACTCTGGCCGGATGGGTGCAGAGAATCCGCAAGATGGGCGGAATGACATTCGTAGACCTTCGCGACCGCTACGGCATCACCCAGCTGGTGGCAGACGCTGCCAGCGACGAGGCAGTGGCAGCCGCAGTCGCAGGCCTCGGCCGTGAATACGTCATCCAGGTGACAGGCCGTGTGGCAGAACGTCAGAGCAAGAACCCGAAGATGGACACCGGCGACATCGAGATCCTTCTCGACAAGGTGAATGTGCTGAATCCCTCGGAGATCCCGCCCTTCACCATCGAGGATGTCAGCGACGGCGGCGAGGAGCTGCGCGCGAGGTACCGCTATCTGGACCTGCGCCGCAACCCCCTCAAGAACGCCCTGACGCTGCGCCACCGCATGGCACATGAGGTCCGCAACTATCTGGACGGAGAGGGTTTCATGGAGATCGAGACCCCCTGCCTCATCAAGTCCACCCCTGAGGGAGCCCGCGACTTCGTGGTACCCAGCCGCATGAACCCCGGCGAATTCTACGCCCTGCCGCAGAGCCCGCAGACCTTCAAGCAGTTGCTGATGGTGGCCGGCTACGACCGCTACTTCCAGATCGTGCGCTGCTTCCGCGACGAAGACCTGCGCGCCGACCGCCAGCCCGAGTTCACCCAGATCGACTGCGAGATGAGCTTCGTGGAGCAGGAAGACGTCCTGAACCTCTTCGAAGGCATGATGCGCCACCTCTTCAAGGCCGTCATCAATGTCGACATCGCCCCGAAGATCCCGCGCATGAGCTGGTATGACGCAATGGACAAATACGGCAGCGACAAGCCCGATATCCGCTTCGGCATGGAAATCCACGAAGTGACCCGCCTCGTGCAGGGCTGCGGCTTCTCAGTGTTCGACAGTGTGGAATACGTAGGCGCCATCGCAGTTCCCGGCGCAGCCGGCTACACCCGCAAGCAGACCGACGAGCTCACCGAGTGGGTGAAGCGTCCGCAGGTGGGAGCCAAGGGCCTCGTATATATAAAGATGAATGAAGACGGCACGGTAAAATCGTCTGTCGACAAATTCTATACTGAAGACCAGCTGAAGGCCGTTGCAGCCGAGGCCGGAGCAAAACAAGGCGACCTGCTGCTGCTCCTCTGCGGCCCGAAACGCAAGACCCAGACCATGCTCGGCGTGCTGCGCATCGAGATGGGCAACCGCCTGGGCTTCCGCGACCCCAAGGTGTTCGCCCCGCTGTGGGTTGTCGACTTCCCGCTGCTTGAGTGGGATGACGAGACCCAGCGCTTCTACGCAATGCACCACCCCTTCACCGCCCCGAAGCCGGAGCATATAGAGTGGTTCAACTCCAACAAGAAGGAAGACCTCGAGAGAGTCTGCGCCAACGCCTATGACTTCGTGCTGAACGGTACCGAGCTCGGCGGCGGCAGCATCCGCATCCACCAGGCCGACGTGCAGAAGAGGATGTTCGAAGTGCTCGGCATCAGCCCCGAAGACGCCGACTACAAGTTCGGCTTCATCATCAACGCCTTCAAGTTCGGCGCCCCGCCTCACGGAGGTCTCGCATTCGGCTTCGACCGCGTCTGCGCGCTGTTCGGCGGCCAGGAGACAATCCGCGACTACATCGCATTCCCGAAGAACAACATGGGCCGCGACGTGATGCTCGACGCTCCTTCAGCCATCGACGACATCCAGATGGACGAGCTGTTCCTCAAGAGCGTGGCTCCTGAAAAGAAATAACATGCAGCAGAAAGTTCTCGACGTTCTGGCGAGCGTCATACATCCCGCCTACCAGGAAAACATAGTCCGCCTCGGATTGGTGGAGAACCTGAAGGTGGAGGACAGCCGTATCTCCTTCCAGCTGGTGTTCACCCGCAAGGACCCTCTGGCCGGCAGCATCAAGGAAGCCTGCCGCGAAGCCCTGAAGGAAGTCTTCCCGCAGTGTGAAGTGCAGATCCTAGAGCTGGTGAGGGAGAAGAAAACGAAGAACACCAACCCGGCCGAGCTGGGTATGGAGCAGCTGGAGCATGTGGGCAAGATAATAGTGGTAGCCTCCGGCAAGGGCGGAGTGGGCAAGAGCACTGTGGCCGTTAACCTCGCAGTGTCGCTGGCCCGCCGCGGCTACAAGGTCGGACTGGCCGATGCAGACGTCTACGGCCCCTCGGTGCCCAAGATGACCGGCACGGAAGGCATGATGCCGCAGGCCCTCGAAGATGAAGAAGGGCAGCAGCTGATCCTCCCGCTGGAGAAGTACGGCGTCAAATGGATGTCCATAGGATACTTCGCCAGCCCTGAGCAGGCCCTGATCTGGAGAGGCCCCATGGCCTGCAACGCCCTCAAGCAGATAATCCTCCAGGTGCAGTGGGGCGAGCTGGACTACCTGCTCATCGACCTTCCTCCCGGCACTGGCGACATCCACATCACGCTGGTAAATGACATCCCGGTGGACGGGGCCATCATAGTCACGACTCCGCAGGCCGTGGCGCTGGCCGACGTGGAGAAGGGCATCAACATGTTCCGCAATCCGAAAATAGACAAACATATATATGGTATCATAGAGAACATGGCCTGGTTCACTCCGGCCGAGCTTCCTGACAACCGTTATTACATCTTCGGGAAGGGTGGAAGCGAAGCCATCGCAGCCAAATATGGCATCGAAATTCTAGCAAGGATACCTCTTGTCCAAAGTATTTGCGAAAAAAGTGACGACGGAGCTCCCGAAGCCCTCGATGCCAACAGTGTGATAGCCAAGGTTTTAGACAAAATCCAGCTATAAAGGCCAAAAAATATTTTAAAATTTTTGGTACTTTGTCTTGCAAGGTATTGAACTTTTTATATATCTTTGCACCGTAAACATCAATGCAAAGAAAAGTACTATATAAAAAATCATTACCGCAATGAAAAAGACAATTAACGCTGGAATAGGAAAACGCAGCTTCGTTATCGACGAAGATGCTTACGCAAGACTCGACACCTTTCTCAACCACTTCCGCGCCCGTGTCAACGTGGCAGACAAGAAAGAAGTAATGGAAGACCTCGAAGAGCGCATCGCCGAGCTCTTCTCTGCAGAGACTGCCGGCGGCAAGACCGTAGTCGACATGACCCTCGTCAACAAGGTAATCGCCGAGATCGGCATGCCCGACGGCACCGACGAGTTCGCCTCATCAGGAGCAACCGCCTCTGCAGCAGACGCCCCTGAGGCCAAAGGCTCAAAGAAGCTCTTCCGCAACCCCGACGACAAAGTGCTCGGCGGCGTGTGCAGCGGCCTGGCAGCCTACTTCGACACCGACACGGTCCTCATCCGCGTCCTCTTCGTAGCCCTGCTCATCTGCGGCACAGCCGGCTTCTGGGCTTACCTCATCTTCTGGATCGTGACCCCCGTCGCCAAGACCCCCACTGACAAGTGCGTGATGCGCGGCCTGGCCCCGACCATGGAGAATCTCGCAAAGTACTCTAACTATTCAAAATAACGCGCGCTATGGAAAAGAATGTAAACACCGAAAATGTCCGCGCACAGATGCGGAAGGGAGTGCTGGAGTATTGCATTCTGCTGCTCCTCGCCAAAGAAGACGCCTACGCGTCATCAATCATCACCCGCCTCAAGGAGGCTAACATGATAGTAGTCGAAGGAACCCTCTACCCGCTGCTCATCAGGCAGAAGAACCAGGGCCTCCTCCAGTACCGCTGGGAAGAATCCCCTCAGGGTCCGCCCCGCAAATACTACGCAATCACCGACAAAGGCCGCGCCCAGCTCGAAGAGATGAACAACGCCTGGAACGAAATCACCACAACTATCGACAACCTCAAGTAACACAAAGTCATGAACAAGGTAGAAAAAGTCAGCATAGGCAAGTGCGCCTTCAGTCTCGATGAGACCGCCTATGCAAAAGTCAAGAAATATCTCGATTCACTGAATTCCTACTATGCCAAGATGGAAGGCGGCCGCGAGATCATGGAAGGGATAGAGGAGAGGATGGCCGAGTTGCTGCTGGAAAAGACTGAGAACGGAGTGTGCGTAGTTACGGAAGAAATGGTGAACGATGTAATCGAGATCCTCGGCCAGCCCGAGGTGATAGAGGAGGACAGCGCAGCGAGTGAGGCTCCGAAATACAAGTTCGAAGGGAAGAAGAGACTCTACCGCGACCCGACAAACAAGGTCCTCGGTGGAGTCTGCAGCGGTCTGGCAGCGTATTTCAACACCGACATTACGCTGATCAGGGTACTCTTTGTCGTGGCTGCCATCCTGCCCGGCGCCTTCACGGCCGGCCATGGTTCAGGCATCGCCCTGCTGTTCTACATAATCGCTTGGATCGCGATGCCCAAGGCCGACACAGTGCGCAAGCAGTGCGAATTGAGGGGAGAGAGCCTGAACGTCGCCGACATAGAGCAGAAATACAAGGATGGCTCAACCGCCGTCAAGGAGAACTCTGACTTCGGCAGGGTGTTCGGCCGCGTGATCTGCATCTTCATCGGCTTCATCCTCCTCATGATGGGAGTGTCCGGCCTCGTGGCCGGCGGCCTGGCAGCCTTCGGCTCTACTGCAGTATTCCACTTCGACATCGGCATGATCAATGAGTTCATCAGCGAGATCTTCGAGGAACTCGGCTCAAGCTACACCGGCTTCTTCACCGGCATCCCCGCAGTGACCAAGATTCTGCTGATAGTGTTCGGTTCGCTGGCTTACTTCCTGCCGTGCATCGGCCTGATCTACGCCGGTATCCACCTGATGTTCAACCTCAAGTCTCCTTCATGGAGGCCCGGCCTGGTTATCTTCATCCTCTGGCTGCTCTCAATCATCGCCTTCTTCGTAATGCTGATAATTGCTGCAGCCACAGGCGCGACCTTCGGCCATACGGTGACGGCATTCATTCCCTTCCTGTTCTGACCAGGACCGGCAGATGGTCGCTGACCCCGCCGTTGTAGCGCGGCCCCACGAAGGTGCGCTTCGGCTTCAGCCCCAGGAACTGCTTGTCGCGCTCCATAAGGAACGACGCCTCGAAGATGCTGAAAGCCGCCCCTTCGCCGGCCAGCTGCCTTGAAACGATAGCCTGATCGATCAATTCCCACTTGCCTTTGTAGCGGATAGAGCCCTTGCCCTGCCGCCACAGAGGCAAGGCCATATTTATAAGGCCGCAACTGTCGGCAAGGGCGGTGAGAGACTCGCTGTCCGGGGTGTCGTTGAAGTCGCCGACAAGCAGGATGCGGGCCGACGGGTCGGCAGCCTGCAGAGAGTCGAGCCGCTCCTGCAGCAGCCGGGACACCGCGATGCGCCGGCTGTCGGACGAGGCAGCCCCGCCGCGCTTCGAAGGCCAGTGGTTCACGAAAAGATGCAGCGGCGGCGCGGCTGAATCCCCTGCCGCCCTCAGTCTGCAGTAGAGAATCTCCCTTGTCGCAAAGCCCTCCACAGTGAGGAACTCCGTGGCCTCGGCGGCCAGCCTCGATGGGTCGTAGAGCAGAGCCACGTCGATGCCGCGGGCGTCCGGGCTTTCCCGGTGTACTATCCGGTACCCCACCTTGGCCAGAGGCGTGTTCTCCGCCAGGTCGCCCAGCACCCGCAGATTCTCCACCTCCGCCAGAGCTATCACTGCCGGCATCTGCCCGAGGCTGTCCGCAGTGGCAATCAGCCCCTTCGCTATTAGATTGCGCTTGGCCAGATAGCGTTTCCTGTTCCAGTGGTAATCCCCGTCCGGAGTGAAATCGTCATCCTCCTTGTCCCGCTCGTCGCGCGTGTCGAAATAGTTCTCGACGTTCCAAAAGACGACCTGTGCGCGACTGTCGAAGGCCGCGCACAGGAGTAAGACCGTTATCGCCACTATCTCCCGCCTCATCCCATGTAGTGTTTAGAATCAGTTGAGAGTCAGCTCGTTGAGCAGGTAGCCCGCCCCTCCGAACTTGTCGATTATGAACAGCACATAGCGGATGTCGACGCAGATGCAGCGCTGCAGGTCGGGCTCGAAGATTATGTCGCCCGACATAGCCTCCCAGTTGCCGTCGAAGGCCAGGCCGGTGAGCTCGCCCTTACCATTGAAGACGGGGCTGCCGGAGTTGCCGCCGGTGATGTCGCCGGTCATGATGAAACAGTTCGGCATGCTGCCGTCAGGGTTGGCGTAGCGGCCGAAGTCCTTGGCTGCATAGAGATCCTTGAGCTTCTGGGGAACCACGAACTCCCAGTTGTCGGGGTCTTCTTTCTCCATCACGCCCTTCAGGGTGGTGTAGTACTTATAGATGACGCCGTCCTTTGGCTCATAGGCCTTCACCGTGCCGTAGGTCAGACGCATTGTAGAGTTGGCGTCGGGGTAGACGGCCTTCCCTGCATTCATCTCCAGCTGGCCGGCGATGTATTTCTTGTGGGCAGCCTCGAGCTTTTCAGCAAGCTCGTTGTAGGCCATCGAAACTGCGATGCCGACGGTGCGGTAGTCCTGCACGAACATGTAGGCCGGGTCGTCCACGAAGCTGATGCGGCCGGCGGCAGCCTTGGCGGCTATGTCGGTCTTCGCTTTCTCCAATGACGAGAAGGCGCTGGTGGCGAAGAGGTCATCCACATAAGCGTCGATGTCGCCGGCGAACTCACTGTCGATCACTTCGAAGAACTCGGGCAGCAGGTCAGCAGGCAGCTTGTCCTTGGCCACTCGGATCATCTCTTTGGCGACCTTGACGTCGGTGGGCATATTGTAGTCCTTGTAGAAGCCTTCCATGTATGTGAGGACGGCATCCATCAGATCGGCGCGGGTGGCCTCGTTGAAGCTGTCGTAGTTGCGCAGGCGGGTGGCCACGTTATTGGCAACGGAGGCGATCTCAACCCTTCCGAGCGACTCGGTCAGATAGGTGAGGTTGACGTCGTACTGGGTCATCTTGTCAGACAGGCCGTAGATTTCGTCGAGAACGCCAGCATACTTCTTGTTGCGGCCGGGCTTGGCGGCGATCCAGTTGCGGAATGCGTTGTCGTTCTCGTAGCGGCGCTCCTCGACGTTGAGGTTGGCTATCTGCTCGTTCATGCCGATCCAGTTCTTCCAGTAGTTTGAAGAGCTGGAATACTTGCTGGCATATTTCAGCCTTACTGCGGGGTCGGCCAGCATGTCGGCCATCAGCACTTCCTGACGGTGGCCGCGGCAGTAGATACCAGCCTCGTTGCTGGCCTTGACCATAGCGATTTCGGGGCCTGTGAGGTAGCGGTTGGTGCTGCCGGGGTAGCCGATTATCATCGAGAAGTCACCCTCGTTGATGCCCTTCAGGGAAATGGTCAGATGAGTGACGGGGTTGTAAGGCACGTTGTCGGGAGAATATTCTGCCGGGTTGCCGTTGGCGTCGGAATAGATGCGGAACATAGAGAAGTCGCAGGTGTGGCGCGGCCACATCCAGTTGTCGGTGTCGGCGCCGAACTTGCCGATTGAACTCGGCGGAGCGCCTACGAAGCGGACGTCACGGTAAACCTTATAGACAATCAGATAGAAATAGTTGCCGCCGTAGAGGGCAGACACAGAAGCGGTGAGGAAAGGGTTGTCGCCCTTGGCGTCGGCAATCATCTTCTGGGCGGCAGCGTTCATCAGGCTGTCGCGCTGGTTTTCGTCCTTGGCCTTGCGGGCGGCCTTCTCAAGCTGCTTGGTGACGTCGGTCATGCTCTCCATGAAGGTCACTGTCAGGCCGGGCACGGGCAGCTCCTGGCTGTAATCCATAGCCCAGTAGCCGTCGGTGAGGTAGTCATGCTCGACGGTGGAAAGGCGCTGGATGGAGCTGTAGCCGCAGTGGTGGTTGGTCAGCAGCAGTCCTCTCGAAGAGACCACCTCGCCGGTGCAGCCGCCTCCGAAATGCACCACGGCATCCTTCAGGGACGAATGGTTGATATTGTAAATGTCAGAGGCAGAGAGCTCGCAGCCCATCTGCTGCATTGTCTTGATGTTCATCTTCTCGAGCAGGGGCAGCAGCCACATTCCTTCGTCGGCCGAAGCCGGGAGGCAGAGCAGGGCCACAGCCAGTGCGATGACGCTACGCTTGAGTGTTTTCATGTCGTTACAGATAGTTTTTACAAATGTAAGAAAATGCCAGTTAAACCTATTAAAATTAGGTGTTTGGTTTTGTCTTATTAATTCCTTACATTTGTCGGCTCCAGAAAAATCGAGTAATAATACAAATAATCAAATATTTAACATGAAAAATTACACTACTGACAAGATTCGCAACGTCGTACTCATAGGTGGCACCCGCAGCGGTAAGACCACGCTAGCGGAAGCGATGTTGTATGAAGGCAAGGTCATCGACCGCCGCGGCACCGTTGAGGGCAAGACCACGGTTTCCGACAACACCGAAGTTGAACAGCTTTATCAGCGCTCAATCTATTCTACTCCGCTCTACGCAGAGTACAAAGACCACAAGATCAACTTTATCGACACCCCTGGTGCCGACGATTACATCGGTGGTGTGATTTCAGCCCTGAACGTATGCGACTCAGCCATCATGACTGTAAACGCAGGCCAGGGCGTCGAGGTTGGCACCGAGATCATGGGCCGCTATGCCGAAGAGCACAAGATGCCGATGATCATCGCCGTTAACCAGCTCGACACCGACAAGTCAAACTGGGACAACACTATCGACAGCCTTCACCAGGCTTTCGGCAGCAAGCCCACTATCTTCCAGTTCCCCGTCAATGCAGGCGTTGAATTCAACAGCTTCGTAGACGTGCTGAAGATGAAGATGTACAAGTTCAGCGGCGAAGACGGCAAGTGCGAGATAGTAGACGTTCCCGCCGACCTCTCTTCAAAGGCTGAAGACATGCGCGCCGAGCTGATGGAAATGGCAGCCGAGAGCGACGAGGCCCTGATGGAGAAATTCTTCGACGCAGGCGAGCTCACCGAGGAAGAGATGCACAAAGGCCTAAACATCGGTTTCGTGAACGGCACCCTGTATCCTGTCTTCTGCGTATGCGGCAAGAAGGACATCGGCGTCCAGCGTCTGATGGAATTCCTCACCGAGGTGGCTCCCGCCCCGAAGGAGGATCCCTCAGGCAAGACCTCTCTGTTCGTTTACAAGACTGCTCTCGAGCAGCACCTCGGCGACGTGGTTTACTTCAAGGTTCTGTCTGGCAAGGTAGGTGAGGGTGTAGACTTCATCAACATGGCCAACGACTCAAAGGAGCGCATCACCACCCTCTACGCCGTAGCAGGCAAGAAGAAAGAGAGAGTTACCGAGCTTGCAGCCGGCGACCTCGGATGTACCGTGAAGCTTAAAGCTGTCAAGAACAACCAGACCCTCAACGTTCCGGGTTACGACAAAGTATTCCCGCCTATCGAGTATCCGCAGAGCAAGTACCGCTGCGCCATCAAGGCTGTCGACGAGAAAGACGAGGAGAAGCTCGGCGAGGCTCTCAACCGCGCAGGTGCAGAGGATCCTACAATGCGCATCGAGTACTCTAAAGAACTCCGCCAGACCATCATCAACGGTATGGGCGAGCAGCACATCAACATCCTCAAATGGCATATCAACAACGACTATAAGATCGACGTCGAGCTCTTCGCTCCGAAGATCCCGTACCGCGAGACTATCACCAAGGTCGCTACCGCTGAGTACACCCACAAGAAACAGTCTGGCGGTGCAGGTCAGTACGGCCGCGTAGTGCTCCTCATCGAGCCTATCGTAGAAGGTGTTGAGCCCACCGGTCGTTTCAAGATCGACGGTAAGGACACTCAGCTTACCATCAAGGGTAAGGAAGAGGCTGTCCTGGACTGGGGCGGACGCTTCGAGTTCTACAACTGCGTTGTCGGTGGCGCCATCGATGCAGGCTTCATGCCCGCCATCAAGAAAGGTATCATGCAGAAGATGGAGGAAGGCCCTCTGACCGGTTCATACGCCCGTGACATCCGCGTTTACATTTATGACGGTAAGATGCACCCGGTTGACTCTAAGGAAATCGCCTTCATCATCGCCGGCCGTAACGCTTTCAAGGATGCCTTCAAGCAGGCTGGTCCGAAGCTTCTGGAGCCCATCTACCTCGTTGAGGTAATGGTTCCCGGCGACTGCATGGGTGATGTAATGAGCGATATCCAGAACCGTCGCGGTATCATCGAGGGTATGGGCAGCGAGAAAGGCTTCCAGATCCTCAAGGCCCGCGTTCCTCTGGCTGAGCTCTACAAGTACTCAACTACTCTGAGCTCCCTGACTTCAGGCCGCGCTACCTTCACCATGACCTTCGTAGAGTACCAGCAGGTTCCTATGGATGTCCAGGAGAAGCTCCTCAAGGCTTACGAAGAGGAAGAGAAAGACGAGTAGCAGTGCACTTCAAGCAGTTCTCGGTGGACGACAGCCGGTGTGCGATGAAGGTCGGCACCGACGGGATCCTTCTGGGAGCCTGGGTTTCCTGCGAAGGGGCCGGCAAGCTGCTTGACATCGGCACAGGATCGGGACTGATCGCCCTCATGGCGGCACAGAGATGTGCAGCCGGGGGCGATCGCCGTTTTCATATAACTGGTATCGACATCGACGCTGATGCGGCCGCTCAGGCGGCGGAGAATTTCGCGGCTTCGCCATGGGCGGAGAGTCTGAATGCGCTGCCGGTCAGCCTGGCGGATTTCGTGGCTGAGGGCCATGCCGGGCAGTTTGATGTCATAGTCTGCAACCCACCTTATTATATAACAGGTAAGAGCATCATCCCTGCGGGGACTCAACGTACTGCGGCTCGTCGTGATTCCGAGCTGAACCTCGACGATGTGCTGCAGGCTGCAGCGACGCTGCTGGCGCCGGACGGACGCCTGGCGCTCATCCTTCCGACTTTCCGCGAAGGTGACCTTCTGGCGGCTTGCTCCCGGGCCGGGCTTGGGATCGTCCGCAGCTGCTACGTGAGCACCACTCCCCGCAAGGAGCCGTCACGTATGATGGTGGAAATGGCTCGTGAAGAGGCCGGTCTTCCCGCGAAGACCTGCCTCACAATAGGGAGCGAGGAGTTTAAGATTCTGACAGGGGATTTTTACCTCTAGCGAGGGCGTCGTAATCGGCGAGGACCTGGCGCACGCGGTCCGTCTCCGAGCCGCCTAGCACCTTCAGCCTGTTGAAAGCATTGCCGGCGATGCGCTGCAGCTCATCCGGATGGTCCAGCAGCCATGCCGCCTTGCGCACCAGCTCTTCCTTGCTGCGGAAATACACGCAGCACTCATCCTCCGGCCACAGCTTGTCCATATCTTCGGTGTACTCGCTGAGCATGACGGTCTTCGTCACCGGAAGCTCGAAGCAGCGGCGGGTGTAAGTGTCGCTGTTGATGCGCGAGAAGAACACCAGGGCCACCTGCACCCGGTTCAGCACGGCATTGTACTGCTCCTTGTTGGCCGGGCCGTAATAGACATTCTCCAGGTCGGGCCAGAGCGGCGAATTCTGCCAGCTCAGAGCATCGCCGTAGAGCTCGAAAGGCAGGCCGGCGTCCAGCAGCGCCTTGATCATAGCGTCGCGGCCGTCATCCTCCCAGTGCCCCACGAAGGCCAGCGGGATGTCTTTCTCGCAGGCTATGGGGAAGTTGCGCGTCTCGGTGTAATACGGCAGCAGCACCTTCACGTTGTCGATGCCGAGGGTGGCGAAGTCGGCCACGTTCTTGCGGCGGAAGACGTAGTTCAGCTTGCAGTATTTAGCAGCGGCTATGTAGAACGAAGAGTTGTGCTTGTCGTTGCGGCGCACGAAGGGGTCGTCGTTCTCGTATGAGAACACTGTCGTGAGCTTGCTGATGTCGCGGACGGCGGCAGGGTGGAAGAAATAGCAGTGGTACATGAACACCAGGTCGGGCCTGAACTCCCGCACTTGCTTCCTGAGGGCGAGGTCGGCGGCATTTATCGACGAGCCCACCAGCCAGTGGTGCTTCATCTTTTCGAGGATGCCGCCGAAGGGGCCTTTGGCTATGAAGTCCTCGGTGTCGAGCTTCTCCACCTCGTGGCCCAGCCTGCGGAAGGCGTCGTAGAAGGCCTTCGCGTACATCTCGAATCTGAAACTGCCGACAACCAGTATTTTCATCTCTTTACGTTTTCAAGGTTGATCCAGTCGCCGAAGGTGTATTCCCATTTCTCGGGGTAGAAGTGGTCGAAGCCGCTCCAGTGGTAGAAGGTGTATTCTCCGAAGTATATCTTGCCGTCGAGATTGTAGAGGTCCATGCGCACGTGCGGGAAGCCCTGCGCCAGAGTCTCGGCGATCTCCACCATCTTTTCGTAGTTTGCCGGCTTAGCCGGAGGCACGGCGGCGTTGTCGTGGTTGTCGTGCATGTCGAGGTGGTTGAAGTCGCGGTCGTAGAAGTCGAATTTGGTGTGGCCGCTCTGGCGGTCGGTGGCTACGAACATGGCTTTGCAGACGCCGTCGAAGCAGAAGAATTTGTAGTCGGTCAGCTCGCCGGTTTTCTCATCCACCAAGTAGGGCTCGGCGATGATGCGGTGCTTCAGGCCGCGGTAGGGCCATTCGCGGGACTCCCAGAAGAAGTTGCGCTTCATGGACTGCGCGAGGATGTCGGGGCATTTGGTGAGGTCGACGGCGCTGCGGTCGGTGACTATGAAGGTGCCGCCGCTGTCGTGGGTGCATTTCAGTACGAACTGGGCTGGAAGGCTGTCAAAGTCGATGTCTTCCCAGCGGTCCCATACGCCGAGGGTGGGGATTATGTATTCCTGGCCGATGATAGCGGCAACGTGGGCTTTCACGTCGGCTTTATCGACGAGGGTGGGGTAGATCGGCTGGCGGTCGTGCAGTTTCAGCCAGTGCAGCTTTTCATTGTACGTCCGCGGATGCTTCCAGTTCAGCTTCTTATCGAACTTCCACCTGTAGTACAGACTATTGAAAGCCTTGTCAGACAGCAGATGGTCCGCATGCAGCCGCCACGACGCCACTATTATATATTTACTAAGTCTCGACAGAACACTCATTTCTTCTTAAAAGGTAAATATAATGTATGGACGATCTTGCCGATGAAATTGTACTGGAAGCCCCAGTTCTTCATGGCGGCGGGATAGAAGACGTCCTCGATTTCGGGATCGGCAGCGACAGGACTGCGACGCACATCCGGCAGCCGGTCAGCAAAAGGATACTCTATATAATGCCCGAAATACTTCATCCACTTATTATAATTGGTACCCCCGTCCATCCCCGCATTATGCACCAGCGTCCGAGTCGGCGTCAGACACAAACCATGACGCTTGTGAACCTCCACATTCCAGCAGATATCCCACATCGGATCCGGCTTGTCCAGCCCCTTCAGGATAGGGAACGTGCCGTGATACTGCAGCGCATCGATTTCCTCCTCGCTCATCCCCTCCAGCGCCTCCGCCCTCGAGCCGTAATGTCGGAAATACTGCCAGCGGTCTGCCCAGGTAGCCCAGCCCCAGATTTGCGCATGCGGGCTGAAATACACATCCCCCTTCTGAGGGATATTCAGCTGCGTATGTCCGCCAACCATCATCACCTCCTTGCAGCCCTCATACTCCTCAAGCGCATCATTCATGAACTGCAGGAAGAAAGGCGAAGTCACGATATCATCCTCCACCACGATCACCCGGCCGCTGTGACCCAGAACCTCCGAAATGCCCGAAGTGATGTTCCTGTTCAGCCCGAAATTCTTCGGCCTCTCCACCACATGCACCGCCTTGAAGCCTCCCTCGGCCTCCAGACCATGCAGCCACATCCGCACCGCAGCCACCGCCGGAGCATCCTGCGCATTGCGGGCCGCATCGCTGAAAGCATACAACTCAGTCTGCTCCGCACCGCCGTTCTTCCTCAGAGCCGCGATGGTTGCCATAGCCGTATCCAGCCGTGCATAGCAGAAAAAAGCCACAGGAGCGTATTTCATCTCAGAGTCCTTCATTGCATCATGGTAAAGATACGATTTTTGCCGCAAAACTCGTAACTTTGTTAGCTGGCTCGGCCGTGTGGCACATTTACTGCACGAAAGCTGGCCGACCACGGCACTTTAAAATGGCAGAAGACAGGCAGATACTGGACCTTTACCGCAGCGGAGAGCGCAACCAGGCGTTCAACCTGCTCGTGCGGCAGTACGGCGAACAGCTCTACTGGCACATCCGCAAGCTTGTGGCCAGCCACGAAGACGCCAACGACCTCCTCCAGAACACCTACGTCAAAGCCTGGAACGCCCTGGACAGCTTCCGCGAAGACTCCAAGCTCTACACCTGGCTCTACCGCATCGCCACCAACGAAGTGCTGACCTTCCTCAACCGAAAGAAGATAATAGGCTTCCTCTCCATAAACAGCAACGAAGCCGCCTTCGAACGCCGCCTGGCCGCCGACGAGAACTTCAACGGCACCAAAGTGCAGCTCTCCCTGCAGAAAGCCGTCAACAAACTGCCCCCAAAACAGAAGGTAGTTTTCTCGCTGCGCTACTGGGAAGAGATGAAATATGAAGACATGGCGGAAGTGCTCGATACCTCCCCGGGAGCCCTCAAAGCCTCATATCACCACGCCTATCAGAAGGTGGTCGATTATTTGAAAAAAGATTTAGACATAGGAGATTAAACCTTTCAAAATACTGTTAGTCTAAAAAAGCGACATGACAAACAACAAGGACATATTAGAAAGAGAAGAATTCAGGCAGAACCCCTTTACGGCGCCTGAAGGTTACTTCGCATCGCTGGAAGACCAGCTCCGCGACAAGGTGCTCGGCACCGAAAAGCGCCCCGTCGGTCTCGTCGGCGTGCTGAAGCCGGCCCTCATGATGGTGTGCTCGTTCGCCGTCATCATCGGTCTGGGCTACGGAGTCCTTTCTCTCACCAATTCTATCGGCTCGGGGCAGCCTCAGATGAGCGCCTACGACGCAGTGGCAGATGCAGTGGAGAATTTCGACTCGGCAATGTTCGAATACCTCGACGAATACGATCTCGACGGTTATATGGCTCAGTTTACCCCGTCTGAAGAAGACATCATGCGCTACTTCGCCACCTCTTCGACAGACGCCGCTCTTTATGACTATCTCGCATCTCTTTAATTAGAATCATGAAAAGGTTTACAGCAATTTCAATCACACTGTGCGTACTGTCTCTGACTGCATTTGCGCAGTGGATGCCGCAGAGAGACTCGGACGAGGCCCGCAAGCAGGGAGCCGACCGTATCAACGCTGCGAAAGTTGCTTTCTTTACACAGCAACTCGATCTGACAGTAGACGAGGCCCAGAAGTTCTGGCCCGTATACAACGAATACAACAAGGAAGTTGACGCAGCCCGCGACGAACTCCGCAAGGCCAATATGACCATGAACAACCCCGATAAGAAAGCAGACGAACTCAGGGCGGCCCTCAAGTCATATTCCGACTCTCAGAAGAAGGAAGCTCAGCTCACTGAGCAGTATATCAACAAACTGCTGAAGATCCTGCCCGTGGAGAAAGTGGCAAAGGTGTTCACCGCTGAAGAAATGTTCCGCATGCAGCTGCTCTACCAGTTCCGTCAGGGCGGTGGTCCCGGCGCTCCCGGTGCACCCGGTGCTCCCGGCAACAATCAGGGTGGCAATCAGAACAACAACCAGAACAGCGGCCGCCGCTGGGCCCCCTGGCAGCAACAGCAGCAGTCACAGCCTCAAAGCTCGAAATAAGTTTTTCATAAGTTAATATATTGAAAACCACCGGCTCTCTCGCGAGAACCGGTGGTTTTCTTTTACCCGGTGGGGCGGCTGTTATTTCAGCATCGCCTTAACCTGGTTGTAGACGTTCTCAGCGGTGAAGCCGAGCTTCTCGTCGAGCACCTTGTAAGGAGCTGAGAAGCCGAATGAGCTCAGGCCCCAAACCTTTCCGCCGGCGCCTACCAGACCTTCGAGGGTAACAGGCAGACCTGCGGTCATACCGAATTTCTTCTTGTTGCCCGGGAGGATGCTGCGCTGGTAAGCCTTGCTCTGGCTGCGGAACAGACCTTCTGAAGGCACGCTGACGATGCGGCACTTGATGCCGTCGGCACGCAGGAGCTCTGCACCTGCCACGAGGGTAGAAACCTCAGAACCTGAAGCGAGGAGGATTACGTCATAGTCGGCGTCAGAGCCAGCCACTACGTATGCACCCTTGGCAGCTTGGCTGTAGTCGTTGCCGGCCGGGAGGGTCTTGATGTTCTGGCGGCTGAAGATGAGGCCGGTAGGAGAAGTGGTGTTTTCCATGGCGAGCTTCCATGCCTGGGTGGTCTCGTCGCTGTCGGCGGGACGAAGCACGAGCATCGAATTCTTGCCTTTGTGGGTTTTGAGTTTCTCCATCAGACGGATCTGTGCCTCCTGCTCGACAGGCTCGTGGGTCGGGCCGTCTTCGCCGACGCGGAATGCATCGTGGGTCCAGATGAACTTCACGGGAACTTCCATCAGGGCTGCCATGCGGACAGCGGGCTTCATGTAGTCTGAGAATACGAAGAAGGTGCCGCAAGCCGGGATGACACCGCCGTGGAGGGCCATACCGATGCAGCAGCAAGCCATTGTGAGCTCAGCCACACCTGCCTGGAAGAATGCGCCGCTGAAGTCGCCTTTCACCATGCTGGTAGTATGTTTCAGGAAACCGTCGGTCTTGTCGGAGTTGCTCAGGTCGGCACTTGCGCAGATCATGTTGGGAACCTGCTGGGCCAGCTGGTTGAGAACAGCTGCAGAGGCGCTGCGGGTAGCGTCGTCCGGCTTCTGCTCCACCTTGCTCCAGTCGATCTTCGGGGCTTTGCCGCTGAACCACTCTTTGAGCAGGGCGGCCTTCTCCGGGTTGGCCTTTGCCCATGCAGCCTTGCGGGCATACTTGGCATCCATTATCTTGCGGAGCTCTTTGGCACGGTCGGCATAGAGTTTCTTAACCTCAGGGAAGATCTGGAACGGATTCTCAGGGTCTCCGCCGAGAGCCTTCACGGTGTTGACGTATGCATCGCCGCCCAGAGGGGCGCCGTGGGTCTTGCAGTTGCGCTCGTAGCTTGTGCCGTCGGCCTTCAGGGCACCCTTGCCCATGATGCACTTGCCGATTATGAGGGTCGGCTTGCCGTTGCGGTTCTGAGCCATGGCCAGCGCGCCGCGGATCTGGTTCACGCAGTTGCCGTTTATTTCATATACGTTCCAGCCCCATGCGCGGTACTTCGCTGCAGTGTCCTCCGAGGTCACCACCTTGGTCTCGGTAGAAAGCTGGATGTCGTTAGAGTCGTAGAACATGATGAGGTTGTCCAGACCCAGCGTGCCGGCGATGCGGCCTGCGCCCTGGCTGATCTCTTCCTGGATGCCGCCGTCAGAGATGTATGCGTAGATCTTGTGGTTCATCACCTCTTCGCCGAGGATGGCTGCGAGGTGCTTCTCTGCGATGGCAGCGCCAACTGCGAACACATGTCCCTGGCCGAGAGGGCCGGAGGTGTTCTCAATGCCGCGAACTACATCAAGCTCCGGGTGGCCGGTGACCGGCGAGCCCCACTGACGCAGGGTGGCCAACTCTTCGAGGCTGTACTTGCCGGTGAGGGCAAGCTGAGAATAAAGCATCGGAGCCATGTGGCCCGGATCGAGGAAGAAACGGTCGCGCCCCTCATATTTCATGTTGCGGGGGTCATACTCCAGGAACTCGCTGAAGAGCACGTTGATGAAGTCAGCGCCGCCCATAGCGCCGCCAGGATGTCCTGACTTAGCCTTTTCAACCATAGAAGCCGCCAGAATACGGATGTTGTCGGCAGCTCTGTTCATAGTCTTGATGTCGTTCATATTTAATTGATGTTTATAAAATTGTCGTATCTACAAAAATAACTCTTTTTGATTAATTATCTTTGCAAGCAGTATGAGGAACATCAGAAATTTTTGCATAATCGCCCATATCGACCACGGCAAGAGCACCCTGGCAGACCGTATGCTGGAATGCACCAAGACCCTTGACGAGCGCGAGATGGAAGATCAGGTGCTGGACAGCATGGATCTCGAGAAGGAGAAAGGCATCACCATCAAGAGCCACGCCATCCAGATGAACTACTCCCGAGGCGGTCAGGACTACGTGCTGAACCTCATCGACACTCCGGGCCATGTGGATTTCTCATATGAAGTTTCCCGGGCCATCGCGTCCTGCGAAGGCGCACTGCTGGTGGTCGACGCCACCCAGGGCATCCAGGCGCAGACCATCTCCAACCTCTATCTGGCCATAGAGCATGACCTGGCCATCATCCCCGTCCTCAACAAGATCGACATGGACGCAGCGATGGTCGACGTGGTGCGCGACCAGGTGGTGGACCTTATCGGCTGCGACCCCGACGACGTGCTGCTGGCCAGCGCCCGCACCGGCGAGGGAGTCCCCGAGATCCTCGATGCGATAGTGGACCGCGTGCCCGCCCCCAGCGGCGACCCCGACGCTCCGCTCCAGGCCCTCATCTTCGATTCAGTCTTCAACCCCTTCAGGGGCATCATAGCATATTTCAAGGTGGTCAACGGCAGCATCCGCACCGGCGACAAAGTCAAGTTCGTCCACACCGGCCGCGAGTACGACGCCGACGAGGTGGGTGTGCTCAAGATGAAGCTCAGCCCGCGTGACGAGATTCCGTGCGGCAGCGTGGGATACATAATCTCCGGCATCAAGACGGCCGTCGAGGTGAAGGTGGGAGATACGATTACCCACGTGGATCGCCCCTGCAGCGACCATATCGCCGGCTTCGAAGAGGTCAAGCCGATGCTCTTCGCGGGCGTATATCCTGTCGAGGCCGATGAGTACGAAGACCTGCGCGCTTCTCTGGAGAAGCTCCAGCTCAACGACGCTTCGCTGGTGTTCGAGCCCGAGAGCTCGCTGGCCCTGGGCTTCGGCTTCCGCTGCGGCTTCCTCGGCCTGCTCCACCTCGAGATAGTTCAGGAAAGGCTATACCGCGAGTTTGACATGGATGTCATCACCACCGTGCCGAACGTTTCATATAAGGTCTACACCACCCAGGGAGACGTGGTGGACGTTCACAATCCGTCCGGCCTGCCCGCGCCGACTCTAATCGACCACATCGAGGAGCCGTACATCCGCGCGCAGGTAATCTCCAAGAGCGATTTCTTCGGGCCGATCATGAAGCTGTGCCTCGACAAGCGCGGCACTCTGGCCGGCCAGCACTACCTCACTTCGGACCGTGTGGAGCTGAACTACGACATACCGCTGGCGGAGATTGTGTTTGATTTCTACGACCGCCTGAAGTCCATCTCGAAGGGCTACGCTTCATTCGATTACCATGTGACGGGTTACAAGAATGCTGACCTTGTGAAGCTCGACATTCTGCTGAATGGTGAGCCGGTGGACGCGCTGTCGTCGCTGATCCACCGCGACCATGCCTACGATTTCGGCCGCCGCATGTGCGAGAAGCTCAAGGAACTCATCCCGCGCCAGCAGTTCGAGATTGCCATCCAGGCTGCGATAGGGGCGAAGATCATCGCCCGCGAGACGGTGAAGGCTGTGCGCAAGGACGTGACGGCGAAGTGCTACGGCGGCGACATCACGCGTAAGCGCAAGCTGCTGGAGAAGCAGAAGAAGGGAAAGAAGCGCATGCGCCAGATCGGCAATGTGCAGGTGCCCCAGAGCGCCTTCATGGCCGTGTTGAAACTGTAATGGACGCGAGTGCGGGGCGTGAGTGCGAGGCGCGGAAGGTGATCCCGTGTCATCCTGAGCGAAGCGAAGGATCTACTGCGTAAACGGTAAGCGTTTTTAAACGTTTAAAAACATTTAGAAACATTTAAAACGGATAATATACACGATGAAGCAATACCTGGACCTGTTGCAGCACATCAAAGACCACGGCGTGATGAAAGACGACCGTACCGGCACCGGCACCAAAAGTGTGTTCGGCTACCAGATGCGCTTCAACTTGAACGACGGCTTCCCGCTGCTCACCACCAAGAAAGTGCACCTGCGCTCCATCATCTACGAACTCCTCTGGTTCATCAGCGGCAGCACCAACATCAAGTATCTTAACGACAACAAAGTCACTATATGGGACGAATGGGCCGATGAGAACGGCGAACTGGGCCCCGTCTACGGCCACCAGTGGCGCAGCTGGCCCACCCCCGACGGCGGCCACATCGACCAGCTGGCAAATCTGATGGAACAGATCCGTCGCAACCCAGACTCCCGCAGGCTCATAATCTCCGCATGGAACGTAGCCGAAGTGGACAAGATGGCCCTGCCGCCCTGCCACACCCTCTTCCAGTTCTATGTAGCCGAAGGCCGCCTCAGCTGCCAGCTCTACCAGCGCAGCGCCGACGTCTTCCTCGGCGTGCCCTTCAACATCGCCTCATACGCACTGCTGACCCAGATGATCGCCCAGTGCTGCGACCTGCAGCTCGGCGACTTCGTCCACAGCTTCGGCGACGTACATATCTATAAGAACCACTTCGAGCAGGTCGACCTGCAGCTGAGCCGCACCCCGAGGCCGCTGCCCGTCATGAAGATCAATCCCGATGTGAAAGACATCTTCAGCTTCCACTACGAAGACTTCCAGCTCGAGGGTTACGACCCCTGGCCGGCCATCAAGGCGCCGGTGGCAGTTTAACCGTTTTTAACCGTTTAAAACCGTTTATAAACGTTTAATTTCCGAATCCGCAACGCTTTTTCCGAATCCGCAATGACTCCCGAAACCACCATCAATATTATAGTAGCAGTGGCCGACGACTGGGCCATAGGCCGCGAGGGTGACATGCCGTGGCACATTTCTGCCGACATGAAATTCTTCAAGGCCACCACCATGGGCCACAGCCTCGTCATGGGCCGCCGCACCTGGGAGTCCATCGGCAGCAAACCTCTGCCCGGCCGCCAGAACATAGTCGTCAGCGCCCGCCTGGCCGCAGAATGGGCCGCTGCCGGAGAGAAAGATTGCGACTGTGCCTCCGCTGAGAAAGAGGATGGGACGATTGTCGGCGTCTGCCCCTGCGGCACCATTGCCGTATCATCACTGGAGGCCGCTTTCGAGGCCGCTACCGACTCAGAGATCTTCGTCATGGGCGGCGGCATGATCTACCGTCAGGCCATTGATGTCGCGGACCGTCTCTATGTGACCCATGTCCACACCACCGTGCCGGATGCCGACACCCACTTCCCCGCCATCGACCCCGAAGTCTGGGCGCTCGCCGAGCGTTCCAACACCACAAAGGATGAGCGCAGCGGCTTGAAATACGAGTTCAGAACCTACGTCAGAAGACCCGCCGATGAGTAAACAGACCCCTGAGAAACGCGACGGCTTCGTCAGCAGCTTGGGCATCCTCCTTGCGATGACCGGCTCCGCCGTGGGCCTCGGCAATCTCTGGCGTTTCCCCTACCTCGTCGGTGAGAACGGCGGCGCCGCCTTCATCATCTTTTATCTCGTCTGCGTGCTGTTCATCTGCATGCCCATCATGGTGTGCGAATTCATAATCGGCCGCCGCAGCCAGGCCAATGCCTTCGGGGCTTACAAGAAGCTCGGCGGCAGCAAAGGCTGGAAAGTTGCGGGCCTGCTCAGCGTGCTCGCCGCGGCCTTCATCCTGTCGTTCTACAGCGTTGTCGGCGGCTGGAGCGTGCGCTACCTCGTGATGGCCTGCGGGTTCCAGTTCACCGCACCCGGCGGAATCCAGCCCGAAGCCGTTTTCAACAGCTTCGTCACCGGCACCTGGTCACCGATTCTCTACACCCTGCTGTTCCTCGCTTTCACCGGCATAATCATAGTCGCCGGCGTCAAGAACGGCATCGAAAAGTTCACCAAGGCGCTCATGCCCGTGCTCTTCGTGCTGATGGTGATCCTCGCCGTGCGTTCCATGACGCTTCCCGGAGCCGGCGAAGGCGTGCGCTACCTCTTCAAGCCTGACTTCTCGAAATTCACCGGCACGTCGGCCATCGCGGCGCTCGGACAGGCCTTCTTCTCGCTGTCGCTGGGCTGCGGCACCATCCTCACATACGCCTCCTACGTACCTCGCAGTGAGAACATTGTGAAGTGCGGCGCCGAGACCACAGCCCTCGACACTCTCTTCGCCTTGATTGCCGGCTGCGCCATCATGCCCGCCGTCTTCGCCTACGGCATCAGCCCCGGACAGGGCCCCGGCCTCGTGTTCGTCACCCTGCCCGCCATCTTCGCCGAGCTGCCCGCCGGCGGCATCGCAGCAATCCTGTTCTTCGTGTCGCTCTTCCTGGCTGCGCTCACCTCCGCCATCTCCCTGCTGGAGGTCGTCATCGCCTTCCTCATCGAGGAGTGCAAGATGCGCAGGCCCGCCGCCGTCGCCGTGTCGATGTCGGTGTTCGTCGTGCTGGCCGTGCTTTGCTCCCTGTCGCAAGGTCCGCTGAGCCATGTCAAGATATTCACCCTGAACATCTTCGACCTTTTCGACTACGTTTCGTCGAATGTCCTGATGACCTTCGGCGCCCTGCTCGCCGTGCTCTTCGTCGGCCACAAGCTCAGCCGTGCCGACGTCCGCGACGAACTCACCAGCGGCGGCCGCTACGGCATCTCCGCCGGCTTCTTCAAAGTGCTGTACTTCATAATCCGCTGGGCCGCCCCCGCCGTCATCATCGCCATCCTCATCGCCGGCCTCCTCGGCTAGCGCTCCTACCGGTCCTGCCCCCCCGTCCGGCCATCCCGTCTGTCCATCCCGTCCGGCCATCCCGTCCGTCCACAAAAACGGGGTGTTTCGTGGACGAAACTGCTTTTCACTCCCATCTGTCCACAAATAGGGGGTGTTTGTGGACGAATGCCCTCTCGAATCTCGTCCGGCCAGGGAGATATGAGCACTTGTAATTATCAGAACAATTCATACCTTTGCATACAGGAAGACTTCCTTAGAAGCCGTCCTTATATAAGACAATTTCAAGTAGAGCCACGATTTGTGGAACGGTGGCAAGGCTAGCCTTGAGGAGTCATTCGACCTGACCGCTTGAAATTGTCTTTATATTTTTATGTAACTGGAGTTATTCTGTAGTTACAAGTACTTTTTATTCTCGTTGCAGTCACAAACATTATCTTCTTCGAAAGCAAACGTCCTATCTTTATTTCGTAAGAAGGATGTATTACGTACTTAGCCTTATTGATTCGATCAAGATAGATAAACATATTAGCCGATATCTCGTAGTAAAGTTCCATTTGTTTGCGTCTTGTCGGAAAAGATATCAATTCAGCTTCAGAAATAGCAATTGCTTTTGAAATCTTTGTTTGCCGACGGCTATGAATAATCGATTTACTGCTGATGTATAGTACATTACCTGATAAGTAAATCCCATTATTATAAGCGAAGTCCAGCATCCTTTTTTCGACCTTCCCTATCGGAAAAGGTTTCATTCTTGAGTATCCTTGTTTCTGGATGCCTTTAAGAACAATGCTTATTTTGTTTTTAGCAGCAAATTGATGACTCGGCCAAAACAGGCTTTCAACAAAAGAACGAATACTCATAGCAATTACTATTCAAGCACTAAGCTAGTGTCAAAGATTACCTACAAACCTAACACATATTATTTCATTAAAAATACAGGAATAGAAAGGGCAGAGCATTTTTTCTGATCACGAGATTAGAAATTTCGTAATACCTTGAAAATAGGTGATTTATTGGATTGAGAGAAACCTGTGGATATGCAAATTCTTACCACATTTTTCTCTTTTTTACAACCACGACAGGACCAAGTTCAATGAGATGCAGATGCGTTTCTTTTTTTGTAAATTAGCATCGATTATTACCAACAATATGCAAGAGTCTAATCGTATCGTTTTCCTTGACTATATCCGTGTGGTGGCGTGCTTTCTGGTGATGCTGGTGCACTCCAGCGAATGCTTCTACGGCGGAGGCGGCGTCGGACTGGCCACCGACATGTCGCTCATTCCCAACGAATCGGCCCGCTTCTGGGTAGCGTTCTATGACGGCTTCGTAGCCCGCACCTGCGTGCCGCTTTTCATGATCGTCTCGGCCTTCCTGCTCGTCCCGCTGAAGAGCGGCCAGACCATGACCAGCTTCTACAAACGCCGCTTCACCCGCATCCTTCCGCCGCTCGTGTTATTCCTCGTGCTCTACTGCATCCTCCCGCCGCTGTTCGGCTGGATGAGCTGGGACCAGGGCCTGCACGAGCTCAAGATGCTGCCCTTCAATTTCCCCTCGACAGGCGGCCACCTGTGGTTTATGTATCCGCTCATCGGCCTCTACCTGATTATTCCCGTGGTATCGCCGTGGCTGGAGAAGGCCACCGCCAAGGAGGAACGCATCTTCCTTGCATTCTTCGTGCTGTCCACCTTCATCCCGTGGATCCACCGCTTCATCACCAAGGACCTCTGGGGCGAATGCTTCTGGAACGGCTTCACCGCCCTCTGGTACTGCTCCGGCTATCTGGGTTACCTCGTCATGGCGCACTACATCCGGGTGCACCTCGACTGGAGCCGCACTCGCAAACTCTGGGTGGGCTGGGCCTGCTTCCTTGTCGGCTCCGCCTTTACCTTCTGGGCATTCTGGATGAAGGGCGTGCCCGGCGTGGCCATGCCGACCCCTGACGTCGAATGGGCCTGGGAATTCTGCATGCCGAATCTGGTGCTCTCGACCTTCGGCCTGTTCCTCGTGTTCTCCTGCATACGTCAGAAAGAGGCGCCGGCCCTTGTCACCGGCATCTCCAAGCGCTCCTACGGCATGTACCTGATGCACATGCTCTACCTCATTCCGATTTCAGTGCTGATCATAGGCGGAGACAACGCCAACCCGACCGTCCCGGTCTGGGCCGCCATCCCCCTCATCGCCATCCTGACCTACCTCTGCTGCGCCCTCACCGCCAAACTCATCTCCCTGCTCCCCGGCAGCAAGTGGATAATAGGGTAAGGTGCCGGCATTATAAGGATAATCCTCCAGCTACCTCGCCTTCTTTTGTGCTGTTGCTTCGCTCTGCAAAGAATTAAAAAGCCGAGGGGCGAGAGTAGCGCGTGCTAATAGCACACAGTTCACGCATTACCAGTTACAGATACCTCTAATATCTGCGGTAATGACCACGAACCTTCACAATGTTGCCTCGGTATAGACGATTATAAGCCCTTACCCAAACAACTCTTATTGTCTCCACTCTCATGGAGATTCGAAGCAGCGTCAGATGAGTTCTCATGTTGCGATTACTTTATTAACTAGTGAGAGAACTATCGAGGCTTGCATCTTGTACCTCCCCTCGGCATATAAGGGCTAGAAAAAGAGACAGACACCCACTTAGAGGATAGATGTCTGTCAAATCTAGCTAATAAAGCTTGTGTAAATCGCTACACAAAAGTATGAAGGATTCTTGTCAGTGCCAAATATTTTTTTCATTCCGCCCGATCACGATGTTTATCCTGGCCGGAAATAGCGAGCCGTTAGGCCGCTATTCTTTCCAGTTGAAAAACAAAATTTATTGATGTTTTTTGTGGGGATATATTTTTATATTATTGATAATCAACGATATAATGATTTATCTTCTAGCCGCGATGGACATGGAGAGTTATGGCTGATGAAAGTCAGCCAGCGGTTTTTGTTTTGAAAATAATCCATTCGTAAACAGCCTTTCCAAAGCGGACATTATTGCCGCAAGTTCTAACGATAAGTTTACAAAGGAGGGGGGCGCATACTGACCGAGAAGCGGACATAGGAGCCGCAAGGATAAACTTAGCGTTGTCCCCCTTGAAGATTGTTTACGAAGTAGAGGTTATGTTTGTCAATATGTTGATGGGACATATGGTGTTTCGTGTTTCAGTACGAAGTATATTCTATTTACAATTTTACGGGCAATACGTACGATTGCATCGGTCTTTTTCATCCTTTTGCAGTAGTTCTCGAAAGCAAGGGTCAATGCTGGATCCTTTCCGGCTGCTATCCAGGCGGCCTCAATAATCGCGCTTCGCAGAGTTCTATTAGCCCTCGTCGTAATGCCTCCGTTATCTTCCTTTGTGTCATCTCCGCTCTTATGACACATAGGGACTATTCCAATAAAAGCAGCGAGTTGATCGGGACCTTTGAATCTCTTGATATCAACGACTTCTGATGCAATTCGAAGAGATGTTACTTCACCAATACCTGGCACAGATAACAGTAACTTTACTCGCGTTGCAATAGGTTCTTCTTTTGCAATAACTTTCATATAGCGGAGGAAATTGAGTTTCTTTTCCCGGATCTCTTCAAGTTGGCGGATATGGGAGTCCAGGACATATTTCCCGTACGGAGTATCTGTGCAAACTTGCTTCAACCAATCGACGAAAGCGTGAGACCAGTTTGGACTGCGTAAGAAACGCTGGGGAATCTCTATCCCCAGGAATCGGAGATGTCCCTTGATACGGTTCTTTATTCTCGCCTGATCCTTCGCTATAGCATGCTGGTGTCTTGCAAGGGATCGAAGTTCCTGTGACATGGTGTCAGGCACATAAATAGGCTTGATCTCTCCAGCACGCAGGCTTCGCGCAAGCTTGGCACTATCGCTGGAATCCGTCTTGTGCAGTTTCTCTTTGTTGGTGGTGGGAACATCTGCCGGATTGACCACGATGTTCTTAACCCCCATCTCGCACAGCCTTCTATGGACACTGTATCCAGAGAATCCGGCCTCATAAACAGAAAAGTAGTTTGCTTCCGGATAATTATTGAATAGGTGTGCGCACAGGACCTCGGGCGAAGGGTCAAGGCGGAAGGTCTTAAGTGTTAGTGTGTCGGAGAGGACTGTGGCAGTCCAACTCTTAAGATGTACGTCAATTCCGACGTAAATGTTTTTCCCTTTGAAAGAATTTTCCTTACTTCGTGTAGTCATTGCTATGATGTTTTTATTGTTGGATTTGTTGTTCACCCCCAAAAATAAAAACATCATAGTTTTTTTTCAGTATTTCAAAGAACTTGTTCTTTGCCTGCAATACCCGATTGCTCTCAAGTTAGGCATAGTAAAGCGCGGCCGAACGGGCAAGTCAAGGCCGCACTGGGTGCGCTTGTATAGCCTTGACTGCCCTGAGGTCTGGGCTAACTTTGCCGGCCTTGAGGCAATCGTTTTTCAAACATAAGAACTGACCGGA
>JAFZVU010000006.1 GCA_017617655.1 Bacteroidales bacterium | reverse complement strand
GATTGGTGGCGCACACTGCCCTTTAAACAGGTGGTGTGCGCTTGCTATATGCCCTGAAGGCTCCTCCAGAGGGGGCGGGCGGCGCACACTTCTGCACGAGCGAGTATATCTATGGCGCGCTTTTTGTGCGCTTTCTGGCTCTCGATGGCCGGTCTGAGCACCGGCTGCTCACTTAATTATTTAGTTTTGAAAAAGATTCTTGCTTCCATTGTCGCTTGTATGTTCATCGCCTTCTCGGCCAAGGCACAAGTTTTTATTCTGAACGACAATCTCTTCCAGGAACGGATGAGCGAAATCAAGACAACTGTGCTGGATTCGCTCACCAGCGAGCCGATAGGTTTCGCTTCTGTCTATGTCATTCCCTCGAA
This sequence comes from Bacteroidales bacterium, assembly GCA_017617655.1. Classification (GTDB taxonomy): domain Bacteria; phylum Bacteroidota; class Bacteroidia; order Bacteroidales; family UBA932; genus Equibacterium. Next base: position 25,650 of record JAFZVU010000006.1, on the reverse strand, counting down.
GGACACTACCATCACCAATTTCACCCTGACAGACGTCAAAGGAGAGGCGAAGCTGGAAGAGGTGCCCTACGGCAGCTATGTCTTCCATGTAGAGATGATGGGTTACAAGCCGTATGTGAAAGAACGCTACTTCAGGGAGAGCCAAGTGGATATGGGTACTATCCGTATGCAGGTTGATGAAAATTTCCTGGAAGCGGCTGTAGTGAGCGATGTGGGTAATCCCATAGTAGTAAAAAAGGATACGGTCGAATTCAACGCTTCGTCGTTCCGCGTGGGATCAAACGCCATGCTTAGGGATCTGCTCCTGCGAATGCCGGGCATGGAGATCACCGATGACGGCAAGGTAAAGTTCAACGGCGAAGAGATTGACAAACTGACAGTCGGCGGCCGTACATTCTTTTTCAAAGACCAGAGCACAGCGCTGAACAACCTGCCGGCATCTGTGGTCGACAAGATCCGTGTCATTGACCGGGAAAGCGAAGAGACACGCGCCTCAGGCATCCAGGATGGCAACAGAGAGAAAGTGCTGGACGTTGCTCTGAAAAAAGAGTACGAAAAGGGCTGGTTCGGAAATGTGGGCATAAAAGGAGGCACCACGCTTGGTGAGAAAGAGGGAGATGATGTACTGCGGGATGACCGTGGCCTGCTATACAATGCGAATGCTCTCGTTTCCGCATACTCTGAGAAAGACCAGTTGACTGTCATCGCAAACGGTCAGAACATCAATAATTCAGATGTCGTCTTTGTCGTTATGGGAGAAGACGGAGAGGCGACTTCTCTTGATCAAGGTATTTCTTCCGCCGCCCAGCTGGGAATCAACGCCAACACATCTCGCATCAAAGATGTGGAGACAACGGTCAGCGTCAATTACAAATACACAGACACAGACTCCGGCACCAGGGCTGACAGGACGACATATCAGAATGACGGCAACTTGACTTCCACTATGATGGACAAAGGGAAGTCGTATGCCAACGGCCTGGATGCTACTCTGGAGTTCCAGAAAGAAAAAGGGAAAGTGTGGTTCCACATCCGGCCGGAGCTGACCCTTGAAAAAACGAATTCATACGGCAGCAGCTCATCTGAAACTCTCCGGGAAGGAATGTTTGTGAACAGCTCGGACAACAATACCCATAATTTGTCTGAAACCATGTATGGCTTTTTAGACGCTGACGTTACCATCAAGGAACTATGGGGCAAAAAAGACCGGAACATCCAATTGGAATTCAATGCCAGCTATTCTACAAGTTCAGGAGAGAGTACGGAATCATCTATGCTTTCAACTGCCGGCAGTCAGGATGCACGAACGATGAGATACGTCACAAACGGCGCTAACGTCTGGCTCGGAGGTGGGATCAGATATACTGAACCTCTGAGTAATAAACTGACAGTCTCGACGTCTGCCGACATAACATGGACTAATCGTACGAGCATCCGTGATGCCTTTGATGCTGCCGGCAGGAATGAGTATTATTCATCTGAGACCCGCTCGCCTTCTTTGTCGCAGGAATATGATTTGACTTTCCAGTACAAGTTTGGAGAAAATGACTGGATCACTATGGGCGGCAGCCTGTCTGGTATCCTGTTGGAAACCTGGTCAAAGAGTTTTGGCATCGAGGAGACTACCGGCAAGGATGACTGGAACTGGTTTGTCACGCCTACTTTCCGCTTCCAGCACAATAAGGATAACGACCGCATCACTCTGGCGGCGTCAGGTTACACCCAGGGTCCTAACGCCTCGCGCATGCTACCGGTTCTGAATATCACCAACCCTTCACGCCTGAGCCTCGGAAATATTTATCTCAAGCCGTATTCGCAGACCTGGTTCGATGCACAATGGACCCGCAACAACAGGGAGAGATTCTCAAATCTGATGGTATTCATGTTCGGCCAGGTGAACTATAGGCCGATAGGCTCCGCTTTGTGGTACGACAGCGACGGCATCTTATACTCTATCCCAGTGAACTCCACTAAACCCAGCCTGTCTTCCACTCTGGTCGCCAATTATACCACTCCTTTGGACTCGAAGAAACTATGGTCCCTCTCGCTCAGCGCGAATATGGGTTATTCATCTTCGATCAGCTATCAGGCACGCACAACGCTTCCTTCGCTGGACAAGGAAACTTTTGACTACTCATCGTTCATGGCAGATTTCTGGGGAAATGCTGAAGGCGACCGCTTCTACAGCGGAAAGAGCGGCTTCTCGGAGAGTCGTACTCACACCCTGAGCCCTTCTGCCGGGTTCTCCGTAAAGTATAATCCCGGCCGTTGGTATGTCTCGGCAGGAGCCAACACGTCTGGACGCATAGCCCGCTATTCTCTGAACCCTCAAGCGAACATGAATACTCTCGACACACGTTTCAACGCTAACGCTTCATACATTACCAAGCACGAGTTCGAGTTCGAATCAGACCTGGCCTATGTGTTCTATCGCGGATATGCGGCAGGCTACGGCCAGCCGGAATGGCAATGGAATGCAGAAATCTCAAAGAACATAGGAGCCTTCAATCTGAGCGTCCGGGTCAACGATATCCTGAATCAGACTCACAATCTCACCCACACTGTCACCGCCAACTACGAGGAAGACAGCTATCGTCTCATTATGGGACGCTATATCCTCTTCGGCGTGAAGTGGAATTTCGGCAAGATGAACGCATCCCACAGCGCCCGGGCCCAGGACGCCGCCTGGAATATGGTATTCTAGAAGTACGCGACCGTTCGTGCAAAAGTGTGCGCCGCGCACCCCCGATGGAGGTGGCTCCAGGGCATATAGCAAGCGCACACCACCCATTTAAAGGGCAGTGTGCGCTGTCTGTCGCCTCTGTACGCTCTGTGGGGCCGGTTGCCCGCGCACACTTTGGCGTATAATTGTTATATTTGATTCGGTTATTATGAAATGGAATAAGATATCCTTAGTTATCTTTGGTTTTATTGCCTTGTCGTTTGCTGCACAGGCGCAGCCTCTGCTCTGGCCAATCGCCGGAAAGACGGCTGGAGAGGACATCATCTCCCAGCCGCAGAACTATATCGGCGAAGAGTTGAACTATAGTGACCTGTTTATCGGCGCCGAACCCGGATCCATTGTCCTCTGCCCTGCAGACGGAATCATCACCTCCGTGGGCGCCTCATATCTGAGAGATCTGTCATATATCCTGGGGACCGGCGAAAATGAAAAAATGAATCTGAAGGAGATTGTTTTGGCCGCGAGACAAGAGGACGGATTGCCGTATACCGGTTCCATCTCGTTGCGGATGGCTGATGGCAATAAGATTCACATACAAGGCTTCATCAGCGACAGATACTATCACACCGGGCAGAAACTGCCCAAGGGAGATACGCTGGGCATAGTGGATTATTCCTACAAGGCTTTCAAGGATCCTTCGCTGAAAGTCGACATTTCCGACCGGGATAATAAGGTCTGCGATCCTATGACTCCATTTGGACTGAGAACCACTTTTATTGAGCCAGAGGCTATTTCGCGAGAGAATCCGCTCCCGACAGAGAAGATACTGGAAGACCTCACAGTCCTCGAGGAGGCCTTTTGCGAACTATATCCTTCATTGGAAGACCGTATGGGAGAGCTTGCATTCCGCGCCTATATGGATTCCATAAAAGCCACCGTCAATGAACCCATGGATGTACCAAAGGATTTCCGGTTGATGCTCATGAGCATCCTGCATCAGGTACCGGACAGCCATGTCGGATTGTATCCGGACCCAATCCAGAATCCCACGAGGGAATACTGGTCACCGGGCGAATTCCTGATGTTCTGTGACGACACGGTACGCGTCCTTTTCACTGTTCCTCAGTATAAGCAATATGAGGGTAAGGTAGTAAAGAGTATCAATGGCATCCCAGCCGCAGACTATGCCAGGCAGGCATATAAACTTCTGAACATGTATGATGACGGTGTTCAGAGCACCCCTGAAGAAGAAAGTTTCCTGCTTGGGCGCTTCGGTATAATGATGCATCCTAACGCCGATAAAGACAGCTTCCATAATCTTGAACTGGAGGATGGCAGCATGGTACATATTCCATTCCTTGAGCATCCGCGATTTCAGGCTACAGATACTTACAGACGTATGGTCCGCTGGCATAACCTCAACAGGATGGCCGATGACAACGATGTGTTCCACACCCGTATGCTCAACGACTCCACGGCCTATCTTGGCATCAAGACATTTGAGATGCTCGCAGGTCAGGTAGAGCAGGTCCGGGCGTTCCTCGACACAATTCAAGCACCCAACCTCATTGTGGATGTACGAAATAATTCAGGTGGTCACAACGAAGTGTTGATGAGCCTGCTTTCCTGCTTCGCCACCATCCCTATGGACCGGCAGAAAGGCGGCTATGGGAGGGTCAACAAACGGGGACAATTTGCCAGCCTGGCACATAGTCTGAACTACAGGGCCGACGTGGATATTTTCCCGGAATACGAACCCGGAGAAAATGGTTTCTATATTCGTGATACTCTGGAGACCTGTTCGGTAGTGATGCCGGATCCCCAGGTGCATTATGACGGGAAAGTGTATGTGCTCACCAACGGAAGTTCCTTCTCAGCCGCCACCGTGTTTCCTGCAGTACTTGTCCGCAACCGCCGAGGCGTAAGCATAGGACGTGAAACCGGAACCGGCTATCACTACATGACCGCCTACAAGTTCGCCGATCTCCAGCTGCCTAATTCACTACAGACCATCCGGATCCCTCTAGTTCAGCTGGTCTTCGACACCACCATCTGCGAGCGCCTGCCAGAAGGCCGGGGCCTGCTGCCTGACTATCCCCTGCCGCTAACCTATCTCGAGGCAGTGTGCGGAGCCGACGGCAACACTGACGTAATGCTCGAGTATGCACTTTCTCTTATATCTGAGGGCAAATACTTGAGTGATGAAGATCCCTTTGCAGATATAGACAAATCCCGCCCGGAATCAAGATGGGTCAGCGCAATCCCGATTGTAGCGGCGGCACTTATCCTGCTGGTACTCCTTGCTACCCTCTTCCTGCGCAAATCCCGTTGACGTGTGTTTTATCGCCGACTGTGCGTATCAGATATACTTGCAGACTTCGGAATATTTGAGCAGGACAAGCGAGGCGATCTGCCGCGCAGAAAGATGCCATTTGCTGCGCAGTTCCTGTGCCAGTTGAGTCCTTTGGATGGTATCTAAGAGACGGACGTTAGTGGTGCCAAACAACTGTTTCGATATTTCGTGGCAATGCTTCCTGGCTTCAGTATCTTCCATAGCCACGCCACGATAAGAAGCTATGCGCTGCTGAATCTCCTGATCCCGGCTCCGGCTGCTGGCGAGAAAGACTCGGAAACAGTTTGCCGTCTGATAAATCCTTTCAAAATGAGCCACGTCGACATAATTGTCAGGAAGGAGAATTCTGTTGCATATAAGCCATTCGCCAGGAATCGTCCGGCGGGAACCAAGAATATCGCATAGTCTCTTCTCTGGGATATCTCCGGCTTTCACCAAATCCAGTCTATTCCCGGCATTGTCAACAGTCCATAAAGAACGATGTCCCTGGCTTCGGAAGTACATGGAACCTGTCCCCCAGAGATAGTCGTAGGGCATTATCTGCTTCCCGTCCTTAGTCGGCTGGATAATGATATAAGTTCCCGCGCTCAACAGATGCTCTCTTTCTTCAACAGGTATTATTTCCAGATCGATTACTGCTCCTTGCCTTGAACCGCGCGAACGTCCTATGTGATGAGCCCAGCTTGTCTCATACATAGTCTTGAAGCGGACACAACTTTCCTTAGTACCATAAGCCAGGACATGCAGATGTGTATCTTCGAGCGAGAATGACAGGATAGTCGCGCCGCTGTTTGCAGCGCACACGCCAACGAGATTGAAGGCAACGCGGAAGTCGTCTTCGCAAATCAGGAATTGAGGCGACAGAGCGCCATCTGAGCACAAGTGGAAATAGCCGGAACGGTCGGCGCCGATTGAATATTGCGTCATCATAATTATTGTTCTACCCCCTCGACCGTACGCCACCGACATGATGACACGACGAGTAGTCGTTTGTTCAAAGTTGGGAATAATCTTCCTTTCATGCAAGATTTTTCTCAGCCGAATCAGGAAGTTTTTTACCTCCCTTCCGTTCGTGCAAAAGTGTGCGCCGCGCACCCCCGCTGGGGGTGCCTCCAGGGCATATAGCAAGCGCACACCACCCGTTTAAAGGGCAGTGTGCGCTGTCTGTCGCTTCTGTGCGCTCTGTGGGGCACTTCATCGGCGCACACTTCTGCAAGAACGGATCCGATGCGCAACTTTTTTGCGCGAAAAGCATCCGCGGCGCACACTTTTGCACGAGAGGCCAAAGAAGAGGCCGGCCGTCTGATTTGGGTAAGAAGGTTGCCGGGTCGCGGCTCCTACTCTGCTTCCAGCGCCTGGGCGATGATCGATACGGGGTTCATTACCGGGATGCCGGTGCTCATCTCGATCTGCCACTTGCAGGTTTCGCATTCGGTGGCGACGACGAAGGGGATATCTGCCCCGTCGGCCGTGGCGGAAAGAGCAGCGCCTGCTCCCTCGGCCGGGGTGGTCACGCCGCCCTGAGCCTGCGCCTGCGCCTTGCGGATCTCAGAGAACAGCAGCTCGCCGATGGCCTGCGAGTAGGGGTAGTTTTCTTTCTTGAAGCCGAAGGTGCCGGAGATTCCGCAGCAGTAGGGTTCGAGAACCGTCAGCTCCAGCCCCGGAATCATCCGGAGTATCTCGATGGTGAACTGCTGCCAGCCGAGGCGCTGCATGTGGCAGGCGGTGTGGTATGCCACCTTCATGTGGAAATCCTTGCGGAAGTTGAGCTTGATTTCGCCAGACGCCAGCCTTGGATACAACCAGCGGGTGAGCAACTGGATGTTGTCCTTAACGTCTTCATTCGGCAGCCCGAGCACTTCGGGATATTCTTCCCTCATCATGTGCGTGCAGGAAGATGAGACTGTCAGCACGGGACCGTCAGCCTTGCGGATTGATTCGAGATTGATGCGGCCTTGTTTTGCGGCCTTGCCGGCGAAGCCGTTGCTCATCAGAGCTATGCCGCAGCATTTCTCGCGCTCCAGCAGCTGGACGCCATAACCGGCGGCATTCATCACCTTGACGAAGTCCTTGCCGAGCTGAGGGTAGTTATAATTCACATAGCAGCCGTGATAGAAACTGATGCTCTTCTCAAAACCAGACTGTGCGGCCTGCGCTTCCTTGCGGAACCAGGTCTCGAACTTCTGTGAGGAATATGCCGGGAAGGTGCGGTGCTTGTCGACGCCAAGAGTGCCGTGGAGCACAGCCTTGGCCACGCCGGTTTTCAGCACGCCGTTGGCTACGGGCGCCAGAGGGGACGCCGTCATGCTACCGACGAAATCCGTGGAAGCAAGTGTCCAGTCGCGAAGACCGTGCAGGCTGCGGACCTTCGACTGAGAGCCGTACTTGATGCGGGCAGTCTGGATCATGTCGCCGATCTTGACTCCCGACGGGCAGGCCACCTCGCAGCGCTTGCAGTTGAGGCAGAACTTAAGGGCGTAATCGTAGTACTCCGGGTCTTTGATGCGGTATCTTTCGCCGTCCGGGCCGGCCTTCTTAGGCCCCGGATATTGTTCGTTCACGGCCAGCATCGGGCAGACCAGAGTGCAGAGGTTGCACTTCAGGCACTGTTCGAGATTGGCGGTGCTTATGCTTGTTTCCTGCATATCCTAAAACTTTTTCAATATCTGGCTGGCGGCCGCCTTGCCGCTGTTTGCTATATCTTCGTCGGTCATCGGCTCGCCGGCCATCACCTGCCCGGCAGCGAAGAGGTTCTCGACGCTTATCCCGTTTTTGAGCACACGCTGAGCGGCATCGGTCTTCACGCCGAACTTCTCGTAGGGCTGGCATGCGAAGAAATCGGGGCTGAACCATTTCGTGTGGTCTGCCTCATATTCTACATCTGCATCGAACACAGGCTCGAAGACCTTCTGCATGTTGGAGATTATGCCGCGGGAGAAGAACTTCCCGGTGGCCAACAGCCAGGCCGTAGCTTCCAGCGGCTCGTCTCCCAGATTGCGGCTGAAGGCGCGAATAATCCGCGTCCCGTCTTCAGCCCAGTCAGCCTTGATGATGCTGTCGCCCCTGAACACAGTGACTCCTTTTGCGGCGACGGCGCTCAGCGCAGCGTAGGGCGAGTGTGCCTGAGCCTTGTGCGAGGCCGGACCGTCGGTGGCGTCGTGGAGCGAAAGACCTTCAGAAAACAGAGCTACCTTCCGGCCTGCATCTGCAAGGCAGGCGGCCGCAGTACAGCCGGCCAGTCCTCCGCCAATTACTATGACATCGAATTTCATATTATTTCCTGTGTACTTTATGCATGTATTCAGCTTCCCTGAGGGTGTCACCCCATAGCACGGGAGTCATGCCTTTCCAGCGCTCCTGCAGGTAATCTTTCACCAGCTCATCAGCCTTCTCGGGCGTACCGAGCACTTCGGCCAGCACTTTTGCCACCCTGCTGATACAGAACGAGCCCTGGCATGTTCCCATGCCGACCCTGGTGTGGCGGCGGAGGTCGGAGATGCTGCGCACTCCCAGATTCGTAACTGCATATACTATCTCGGCGCGGGTCACCTGCTCGCATTCGCAGATTATCTCGTCGGCACCCTTACCGCTGAAGTCCATCATGTCGGCTTCGCTGCCGTGACGACCGACCGCGGCACGTTTGTGCACCGGATCCTTGACATCTTTCTTGCGTTCTTGCGAGCCGGGGAGTTTCCTCTGTGCGGTGGTGCAAGGGATTTCCAGCCCCAGCTTCTCGCAGACCAGGTCGGTAGCCATCTCGGCCATCAGACGGCAGGTCGTGAGTTTGCCTCCTGTGATTGTTATAAGGCCGGGGATGCCGTCCCTCTTCTCATGGTCGAGAAGCACGATGCCGCGGCTGACGTTCCTGCCGCTGGCGGAGCTGTCGGCCACAACGAGCGGACGGACTCCGGCGTAGGCTCGGATTATCCGGGTGTGGGACAGAGCAGGCACGAGGTGGACGCCCTCCTGGAGCAGCACGTTGACTTCATCGCCGGTGGCTTTCACGTCTTCGCAGTCCTCGAAAGGCACTTTGTCGGAAGTGGTGCCGAGCACGCTCACGACGTCGCCGGGTACTAAGATGTCGGCATTGCCAGGCTTGCGGCAGCGGTTGATAACCATCCTGGTGAGGCGGTGGCCGAAGATCAGCAGAGATCCCTTGCTGGGCATCATGCTGATGTGCGCTCCTCCCATCTCAGCCAGGGCGGCACTCCATATACCTGCAGCTATGACAACCTGTTTCGCACGGATAGCTTCGTCGCCGAGCATCACGCCTTTCACACAGCCATCCTCTTTCAGCATTCCGGTAACTTCACGGAACTTGATGACGTCAGCGCCGTGGCGGACTGCATCGAGGATGTTGGCGTCGACCAGACGGAAGGGATCCACGGAAGCATCGGGCACCTTCACCGCGCCGATCAGGGCAGGGTTCACTGCTGGCTCGAGCCTCAGGGCCTCCTCGGGAGTTATCGCCTCGGCATCTATGCCGCAGTCCAGGCAGGCCTGGATGAACTTGGCCTGATACTCCAGGCTGTCTTCGGGAAGTGTGATGAACAGACCTCCGGTGGGGTCGATGCAGGAAGAAGCGATCCTGCGCAGGATGCGGTTTTCGCTGATGCATTCCGTAGCACCTTCGGGGTCGGTCACGGCATACCTGGCGCCGCTGTGCAGCAGGCCGTGGTTGCGGCCCGAAGCGCCGTCGCACAGGTCACCCCTTTCGACGAGCAGGGTCTTCAGCCCGCGCAGAGCGCAGTCCCTAGCGGTAGCGGCTCCCGTGATGCCGCCGCCGATGATGACCACATCGTATTCTTTATCTGAAGTGTGTATAAACATATTCTCAAATATACTAAATAAATAGCTTTTGCAAAAGTGTGCGCCGGCAATATGCCCCACAGAGCGTACAGAAACGACAGACAGCGCACACTGCCCTTTAAACGGGTGGTGTGCGCTGTCGACATGCGCTGCAGGGGCTTCCAGAGTGGATAAGCGGCGCACACTCTTGCACGCCGCCGCGCAGAGGCGAAGCTCTTACTTCTGCTCCTGCTGTTCTTTTATGTAGCTTACTACCTCGCCTACCGTGGTGAAGGGGGCTCGCGAGGTGTCGAAGTTCACGTTGAACTTGTTCTCGAGCGCCAGCGACATCAGCAGCATCGACAGGGAGTCGATGCCCAGGTCGCGGACAAGGCTGCTTTCGAGGGTTGCCTTTGATGTGTCAAGGTGCGGTTTCATCACCGCCAGGACTTCTTTTAGTCCTTCGAAAATCTCAGTTTCTGTCATTGGTTGCGTGCGACTTTAAGGGAACCTGTACGTTTGAAATCTTCCTTGCGGATGGTAACTTTGGTTACGCGATGGGTGCTGGGCAGAGTGGCGTTCACATCTTCAACGAGCTTGTTGAAGAAAGCTGCCACCTCTTCTTCGCTCTTGCCGTCGACGAAGGCGGGCTGGGGAAGGATGTCGATGGCTATGACGCTCTCGCCGTTCATGATGTCTTCCTTCACGAGGCAGTCGCGCAGCGCGTCGCATTTGTAGAAAGGCTCCTCGATGCTCTCAGGGGAGACGTTCTCGCCATTGGCGAGGATGATGAGGTTCTTGATGCGGCCGGTGATGTACAGGAAGCCGTCCTCGTCCATGCGTCCGAGGTCGCCTGTGCAGAACCAACCGTCGGGAGTGAAGGCAGCCTTGGTGTTTACAGGGTCCTTATAGTATCCCAGGAAGATATTGTCGCCCTTGAGCTGGATTTCGCCGTCCACGAAACGGATCTCCTGCTCAGGATAAACCTTACCTACAGATGTGGGGTGAGTCTTGACGTCGGCGTTGCCGCTGGTGAAGTTGGCGCCTTCGGTGAGGCCGTAGCCGCCCAGAAGGCCGATGTCCATGCCGTCAAAGGCCTTGATAAGCCTCGGGGGCACGTTGGCTGCGCCGCTGATTATTATCTTCAGCTTGCCGCCGAGGAAGTTCGGAGTATACATCCTGGTCAGGCCATAGAGGATGTCGCAGAGGCCGGGAACTAGGGTGAGGTAGGTCGGCTGGATTGCCGGAAGTTTGCCGATGGTGGCTTTCATGTCTTCGCAGGCCACCCACTCGTTGCCGGAGTAGAGGCATGACATGGTGCCTTTGATGAGGCCGAACACGTGGCTCAGAGGGAGCATGCCGATGGTGCGGTGGCAATGCAGGATGCTGCAGGGCATGAACGCTCCGTTGAACGAACCTCTCAGCAATGCGCGGTGAGGCAGGATGGCTCCTTTCGGAACACCTGTGGTACCGCCGGTGAAGAAGATGGCGGCCGGGTCATCCTTGTCAACTACGGCTGCGGGAGCTGCGGTTTCACTTATTGAAGAAATCGGACAGACTTTGACCGGAAGGCCTTCGGTTGCACCTTTGAGGGCGTCACCGACCATTACGGCAGATATGTCAAATCTTGCACATGAACCTGCCACTGCGGGAGCGGGAAGCTGGGCGGGCAGCACAACTGCGGTGTAACCGGCTGAAGTCACGGCGAGGAACATCTCCACTGCATCTACGCTGTTGAAGTCGAAGATGGCAACTTTGGCGCCTTCGGCGAGTCCGAGGCTTGCAAGGAAGCAGCGGCGACGGGCCACGTTCTCTACGAGCTGCGCGTAGTTGACGCTCTTTTCGGGTTTGTTCAGGTCGGTCAGGGCCGGATATTGCGGATATTGCCTGCCGATGAAATCGAGGAATTCAGGGACCGTAGGGATGTACGGCATCTGTTTCAGCTCCTCGGCAGGAATCATGTCAAAGAAATAGTTGCTCATTATACGTATGTTTAGTTTTAGTATGAATGGCGACAAATATACTCATTTTTTGTACATTTGTTTAACGTAAAACCTAAACCGACAATGACTGTAACTATCAAGAAAGTCGCAAATCGCCGCGACTTGCGCAAGTTCATACAATTCCCTTTTTCCCTCTATAAAGACAATCCCAACTGGGTTCCGCCCTTGACAGGCGACGAATTCGACACCTTCAACAAGAAGAAAAACGCAGCCTTCGAATACTGCGAAGCCGACTGCTTCCTGGCCTACAAGGACGGCAAGGCAGCGGGCCGTGTCGCCGCCATCATCAACCATAACGCCAACAAGCGCTGGGGCGCGGTGGCCCGTTTCGGATGGCTTGATTTCATCGAGGATGAAGAAGTCCTCAGAGCCCTGATCGGCGCCGTGGAGGCTTTCGGAAAAGAGCGCGGCTGCACATCTCTCAAAGGGCCGTGGGGCTTCACCGACATGGACAAGGAGGGCTCGCTGGTGGAGGGCTACGACAAGCTGTCGTCATTCACCTGCCTCTACAACTTCCCCTATTACGACACGCTGCTTAAGAAGATCGGCTTCGAGAAAGATGCCGACTGGACCCAGAAGATAGTGTATATACCGCAGGAGCCCCTGCCTTCATACCAGTATGCCCCGCTCATCGAGAAGAAATACGGTGTACATGTAGCCACAGGCAAGAGCATGCAGGATTTGAACCGCCGATACGGCATGGAGATATTCCATCTCTACAACGAGAGCTTCGCTCCGCTGTATGAATTCGCTCCGCTCACCGACGAGCAGATCCGCCGCTACCTCAAGACCTACATCCCGATCCTCGACATGGATTTCATTTCCGTAGTGGTAAATGACGAAGACAAGCCCGTTGGATTCTGCTTCTGCGTGCCGACCCTCTCCACCGCCGTCAAGAAGAGCAACGGCAACCTGCTGCCCTTCGGCATCTTCCGCATCCTTCACGCGCTCAAGCACAATGACACTCTGGAGTCGCTGCTCATCGGAGTGCTTCCCGAGTATCAGGGCAAAGGCGTCAGCGTGCTGATGTTCAAGCAGCTCCACGAGAACTGCATCAAACGTGGCGTGAAACGCATGATAATGAACCCCCAGCTCGAGGAGAACTTCAAGGTCCAGACCCTCTTCGAAGAGTTCAAGACCGAGCTCTACACCGTCCGCCGCGCATACGTCAAATCAATCTAACCTATACAATATATGGAAAGAAGAGACTTCCTCAGGAAAACGGCTTTCGGCCTCGCCGGCCTCGCCGTAGCTCCGTCAATGGCTTCAGCTTTCAATCTGGTCGAGGCTCCGGCCCGCAGCAAAACCGCCGCAGCCAGCGACAAGATCCGCATGGGCTTCATCGGCCTCGGACAGCAGGCTATGTATCTGCTCAGCAGCTTCATGAAGATGGATGACGTGCAGGTTGTAGCAGGTTGCGACGTGTATGACATAAAGCGCGACCGCTTCGTCAAGAGGGTTACCGAATACTATCAGGGCAAAGGCGTGAAGAAGGCAGCTCCCGCAATGTATGAGAACTACGAGGACTTGCTTGCAAGGCCTGACATAGACGCCGTAGTTATCGCCACTCCCGACCACTGGCACGCCGGCATCGCCATAGCAGCATGCAAGGCCGGCAAGGACATATACCTCGAGAAGCCGATGACTCTTACAGTATATGAGGGTAAGCAGCTGGTGAAAGCTGTGCGCAAGTACAACCGAATCCTGCAGGTAGGCAGCCAGCAGCGCTCTTCAGAAGAGTTTATCCATGCTGCCAATATGGCCCGCGAGGGTGAACTGGGCACGATCCGCAAGATGGATGTGTACGTTGGCCGCTGGGACGGACAGCCCTTCCCCGTGCCTCATCATTTCCCTCCGCAGACTCCTCCCGCAGGGCTCAACTGGGACAAGTGGCTCGGCCCCATGACCGACAAGGCCACCTACTTCCCGGACATCGACCCGCTGCTCAAGGAGAACGGCGACGACACCTGCTGGGGCGCATGGCGCTGGTACAAGCCCACCGGCGGCGGATACATGACCGACTGGGGCGCCCACATGTTCGACATCGCACAATGGGCTGTCGGCAAGGACCTTTCCGGTCCGACCGAGATAATCCCTCCTGGATACAGTTTCTACAAGAATCTCACATACAAATATGATAACGGCATCGTCGTGGAGGAGACCACCTTCGACGACTCAGGCCAGGGCGTCAAGATCTACGGCGACAAAGGCTGGATAGCAGTGCACCGCGGCAAGCTCTACGCTTCGGACCCGAAGTTCGAGATGAAGGTAGACGACAACGACATACCTTTCGAGGCCCGCGCCGGCCACCACCGCGTCTTCATCGAGAGCATCCGCTCGCGTATCGATCCGAACGTACCCGTCGAAGTAGGCCACTCGTCATGCACCATGTGCAACATCGGCATCATCGCCGGCGAGCTCAACCGTCCCCTCAAGTGGAACCCCATCGTCCAGAAGTTCATGGACGACGACGAGGCCAACGCCCTCCTCCATTACCAGTACCGTCCCGGCTGGGAGCATCTGCTGGAAGTCTAGCTGGCTGTCCCGCGCCAGAACGAGCGCCTCGGATGCTTTTCGCTCCAGAGCGAGCCTCGGATGCTTTTCGCTCCAGAGCGAGTGCATCGGATCCTTCCGTACCAAAGTGTGCGCCGATGAAGTGCCCCACAGAGCGTACAGAAGCGACAGACAGCGCACACTGCCCTTTAAACGGGTGGTGTGCGCTTGCTATATGCCCTGGAGGCACCTCCAGCGGGGGTGGGCGGCGCACACTTTTGCAGAAAGCAAAATATAGCTTAAATTTGGTGCCCGAATCGTCTTGATCTGATATTAATAATACTATAATGACACAAAAAGTACAAAAACTGCTTAACGACTACCCTGCAGCGAGGTGGACGGCGCTCGTCCTCATCGCGCTGATGATGTTCTTCGCCTACATGTTCGTAGACGTCATGTCTCCGCTCAAGTCTCTCATCGAGAGCTCTCACGGCTGGGACAGCGGGGTATTCGGAACTTATGCATCTGCTGAATACATCCTCAACGTGTTCGGCTTCCTTATCATCGCAGGTATCATCCTAGACAAGATGGGCACCCGCTTCACGGGAGTTCTCTCCGCATCTATAATGGTTGTCGGAGCGCTCATCAAGTTCATCGGCATCAGCGAATGGTTCCAGACCACCGGTTTCTGCAACTGGCTCAACAGCTGGTGGGTGACGATGCCAGGCAGCGCCAAGATGGCAGCCCTCGGATTTATGATCTTCGGCTGCGGCTGCGAGATGGCCGGTACGACAGTTTCCAAAGCTATCGCCAAATGGTTCAAGGGTAAGGAAATGGCGCTCGCTATGGGCCTCGAGATGGCTATCGCCCGCCTCGGCGTCTTCGCAGTGATGTGGATTTCGCCCATCATCGCTGACCGTTTCGGTAACGCCAACGGCGTAGTCAACGCAGGCGACAGCGCTTTTGCATCGCTCGGATTCTGCGGTGCCCTGCTTATGATCGGTCTCATCAACTTCATCATATTCACCTTCATGGACCGTAAGCTCGACAAGCAGCTCGTTGCTGCCGGTCTGGCGACTGAAGAGAAATCTCCTGAAGATGAGTTCCACGTTTCCGACCTCGGACAGATCTTCTCAAGCAAGATGTTCTGGCTGGTGGCTCTGCTCTGCGTGCTCTACTATTCAGCAATCTTCCCGTTCCAGAGATATGCTCCGAACTTCCTCGAAGTGACTCTCGGCATCGACGCTACAGCGGCTTCACGTCTGTTCAGCTGCTTCCCGATCCTGGCTATGTGCCTCACTCCGCTGCTCGGAATCTTCCTGGATACAAAAGGAAAGGGAGCTTCGATGCTGCTCCTCGGTGCGGTGATAATGATCGTCTGCCACCTGAGCTTTGCATTCCTGCTGCCGGCGTTCCCCTACAAGTGGCTTGCCCTCACTCTCATCGTGATTCTCGGAGTCAGCTTCTCGCTCGTCCCTGCGGCTCTCTGGCCCAGCGTTCCGAAAATAATCGACGAGAAAGTGCTCGGCAGCGCATACTGCCTCATCTTCTGGGTTCAGAACATCGGTCTCTGCCTCGTGCCGCTGCTCATCGGTAAGCTGGTCGAGTCTACAGGCGGCTATCTGGTGCCGATGATAGTGTTCTCAAGCTTCGGCGTGCTCGCTTTCATCTTCAGCCTCCTGCTCAAGACCGAGGACCGCAAGAAGGGCTACGGCCTCGAGAAGCCGAATATCCAGAAATAGGGTTTAGATCGGCCATCCTGGGGCTCCAGGAGCTGTTGCTAGGAGAGTAGAAAAAATACTCTCTTGCGCAACACTCCTTCCGCCACTGGCGGAGGGCTCTTTTATGAATCTGAGTGCGCAAGGTCTGCGAAAATGATGCAGACCTCGTACACCACAAAATCATAACTCACAGAAATACAGGGGTTTGCAAAACTGGCATGCGCAAGGTCTGCGGTATTTTTGCAGACCTTGTGCGCTATAACATAAAAAGCCTTCGGAATCCCGGAGGCTTTTTTGTGACGTGCAGTCTGCGCGCCCTAGAACGGAAGGTCGTCGCTGTCGTCGCTGTCGAGACTGTCCAGCGAGATAGGCTGCTGCGGCTGCGGCTTGGGATATGCCGGAGACGGGGCCGGGGCGGCAGCTGCGGGACGGGGAGCCGGTGCCGGGGCGGGAGCGCCCGGATCTACGTATGCTCCGCCGCTGGGAATCGGCGCGTCACCCTTGCGGCCGAGAAGCTGGATGCTGTCGGCGAGGATTTCAGTGATGTAGCGTTTCTGCCCGTTCTGGTCGTCCCAGCTGCGGGAACGGATGCGCCCTTCGACGAAAATCTGGCTGCCCTTGCGGATGAAATTCTCCGCCAGGTCGGCAAGCTGCCTCCACGCCACGATATTGTGCCATTCGGTGATTTCCTTAGATTCGCCGCTTCCGCGTTCTCTGTATCTTTCTGTAGTAGCGAGGGTAAAACTGGCCACAGAAGCACCTCCCTCCAGATGTCTCACATCGGGATCCTTCCCAACATTGCCGATCAATAAAACTTTGTTTAGTGCCATGATAATCGTTCTTTAATTTTCTCTAAAAGTACTACTAACCCGCCAAAGAAACAAATAAAGTTCTCAACATATTTGTCCGCGCCAGAGTGAGCGCCAGCAACTTCCTTCCGTTCGTGCAAAAGTGTGCGCCGCTTACCCCCTCTGGAGGCTCCCGCAGGGCATATAGCAAGCGCACACCACCCGTTTAAAGGGCAGTGTGCGCTGTCAATGGTGTCTGTGCGCTCTGTGAGGCCGGTCATCAGCGCACACTTCTGCACGAATGAACGAATGAACGAATGAACGGAATGCACGAAGCCTACGCCAGCATCAGGCGGAAGCTTTCGTCGCCCTGGGCGGCGAGCCAGACTTCGCCGGGGATGTATTCATAGGAGCCGCCGGCAGAATATTGAGGGGCGCGGTAGTTGGCCTCGAAGAGGGTCTTGCCGGCGAGAGTCACGTCGTTGAGAGACGGGATTGCGACGGGCACGCAGTAGATTATGAAACTGACCGAAGGCAGCACGGCAGGCAGCATTTGCAGCCCGACGGCGAGCATCGTGGCGGAACTGCGGCGGCCTATGTTCGAAGCGACGAAGCTTACGGCGCGCTGCTCGTCACGGTTCGCCACTATGACATTGTGGCCTGAGTCCAAGGCTGCAAGCGCGGCAGCTTTCGCAGCACCTCCGCAACCGACCACCAGCACATCACCGGCAATCTGTCGTTCCTCCAGCACGCGCCGCACTCCGAGATAATCGGTGTTGTAGGCGTGGACCTCTCCCCCCTCCTTCTTCAGCAGATTCGAAGCACCGCAGGCAGCCACCACGTCAGCACGGACATCAGCCGCAGCGGCGGCCTTCTCCTTGAAGGGAGTCGTGACATTGACAGCGTCGTAGCCCTCCAGGAAGCGGGCGTAGGCCTTGTCGAAATCAGGCTCCTCGATTAGTTCGTAGCTATGTTCCCCGCCGGGATATGCGGCAGCAAAGAGCGCGGGACTCTGGCTGTGATTGATGGGATGACCTATTAGACCGAAACGCATGAGAAGCTATGATTGTTTTTGGCGGACTGCTTCGTAGCTGATAACAGCCACGGAGGTCGACACGTTAAGGGAATCGAGCTTGCCGAGCATCGGGATCAGCAGATGACGGTCGGCCTTCTGTCTCCAGAACTCACGCAGCCCCGTGGCCTCGGTGCCGAAAACCACTGCTGTCGGCTGTCTGAAATCGATGTCGTAGTATGGTGATGAATCCTGCAGCTGGGCCGTCAGGATCTGGAAACCGGCGGAGTGCAGCCACTCGTAAGCCTCTTCTGAAGTGCAGGCGGCGACCGGCACGGTGAAGACACCTCCTATCGACGCCCTTATGAGGTTGGGATTGTAGAGATCAGTCAGCGGATCGCAGACAATCACGGCGGCAGCTCCGGAAGCATCTGCGGTACGAAGCACTGCGCCGAGGTTGCCGGGCTTCTCGACAGACTCCAGAACTATTACGAACGGAGCCTGCCCGACACGCAGGCGGATATCCCGCAGCCCGCGCTCTCTGGCTTCGAAGACTGCGACGACTCCTTCGGTGGTACCACGATAGGCAACTTTGGAATAGACATTATCGGATATGCTGACAAACTCCACGGCGGAAAACCCGAAGAGAGCCTCCACTTCCTCCGAAGAGATAATCTGAGGACAGTAATAGACCGAACGGGGAGCGAAGCCTCCGGCAAGGCACGCAGAGATCTCGCGGCGGCCTTCCACAACGAAAAGCCCCGCCTGCCGCCTGCTGCGCGACTTCTCGCAAAGCAGCACCAGCTCCTTGACGCGGGGATTTGCAGTGGAAGTTATCTCCATGACTGATAAACCTGCAGAACCTAGGCCTTCTGGGCGTCTTCCTCACTCTGCTGGCTCTGAGTCTTCTCGGGGCGCATCTGGGGGAAGAACAGCACATCCTGGATGGTCTGCGAATTGGTCATGAACATGGTGAGGCGGTCGATGCCCATGCCGAGACCTGAAGTCGGCGGCATGCCATATTCCAGGGCACGGACGAAGTCCATGTCGATGTACATAGCCTCGTCGTCGCCCTTGGCCTTCAGACGGGCCTGAGCCTCGAAGCGCTCCAGCTGGTCGATGGGATCGTTAAGCTCGCTGTATGCATTGGCCAGTTCCTTACCGTTCACGAAGAGCTCGAAACGCTCGGTGAGGGCAGGATTCTCGCGATGACGCTTGGTCAGCGGAGACATCTCGACGGGATAATCAGTTATGAAGGTAGGCTGAATGAGATTCTTCTCACAATATTCGCCGAAGAGAGCGTCTACCAGCTTGCCGTAGCCGAACGACTCGTCGATGGGCACATGCTTGTCCTTGCAGGTCTGGCGGAGCTCATCCTCGCTCATGCCGGCAATGTCGACGCCAGCATACTCCTTGATGGCCTCGAGCATCGGCAGACGGCGGTAAGGAGCCTTGAACTCTATCTCGTTGCCCCAGACGTCGAACTTCGTGCAGCCGTTGGTGGCGACGGCTATCTTCTCGAGCATGGTCTCCACGAAACGCATCATCCACTTGTAGTCCTTGTAGGCCACGTATATCTCCATGCACGTGAACTCGGGGTTGTGGGTGCGGTCCATACCTTCGTTGCGGAAGTCCTTGGCGAACTCGTATACGCCGTTGAATCCTCCGACTATCAGCCTCTTGAGGTAGAGCTCATTGGCGATACGAAGGTAGAGAGGGATGTCGAGGGTGTTGTGATGGGTAATGAAGGGTCTTGCGGTGGCGCCTCCGGGGATCGGCTGGAGAATCGGGGTCTCAACCTCGAGGCAGCCGTTCTCGTTGAAATACTCGCGCATGGTGGCGATTATCTTAGCCCTCTTCTCGAAAGTCTCCTTCACCTGCGGGTTCACGATCAAGTCGACATAGCGCATGCGGTAGCGCAGCTCGGGATCGTTGAAACCATCGTGTACGGTGCCGTCGGCGTCGGTCTTCACTATCGGCAGCACGCGCAGGCTCTTGCTGAGCACGGTGAGAGTCTTGGCGTGGATGGAGAGCTGGCCGGTCTGGGTGATGAATGCATAACCGGTAATGCCGACCACGTCACCTATGTCCAGAAGTTTCTTGAACACTGTGTTGTACATGGTCTTGTCCTCGTCCGGGCAGATCTCGTCTCTCTTGACATAGACCTGGATGCGGCCTTCGGCGTCCTGAAGCTCCATGAAAGAAGCTGCGCCCATTATACGGCGGCTCATGATACGACCGGCTATCACCACGTCGTTGAAATTGCCTTTCTCTGCGTCATAGCCAGCCTTGATGGCTGCGCTTGAAGTGTTGACCGGATACTCCGCGGCAGGATACGGCTCGATGCCAAGTTCCCTGAGTTTCAAAAGGGAGTCGCGTCTGTTCTGCTCCTGCTCGTTGAGTGCTATATTCTCCATATTCGGTATATTTTTAACAAATTATCAGTGTCTGGCAAAAATAGTCCTTTTTTTTGAAATAAATAATGGATATATTTGCAAACTGTGACAGAAAATGCGTTATGACACCGATAGCTGAAAAGAAGTGGATAGTTAAGGAGCCCGGCAACCCGGCTCTCGTGCGCCAGCTGGCGCAGGAGCTAGGCATCGACCAGGTCCTTGCCAATCTGCTCGTGCAGCGCGGTATCACGACCTACGAAGATGCGATGGAGTTCTTCCGTCCCGACCTGTCGATGCTCCACGACCCCTTCCTTATGCTGGATATGGACAAAGCCGTGGAGAGGATCCACAAAGCCGTCGAGAGTCATGAGAAAATCCTCATCTACGGCGACTACGACGTGGACGGCACGACTGCAGTAGCCTTGATGTACACTTTCCTCAGCCAGGTCACTGACAATCTGGAATATTACATCCCCGACCGTTATGACGAGGGCTACGGCGTTTCCTACAAGGGCATCGACTGGGCGGTGAAGAAGAAATGCACTCTTATCATCTGCCTCGACTGCGGCATCAAGGCCATCGAGAAGGTCAAATATGCCAATGACCGCGGCATCGACTTCATAATCTGCGACCACCACCTGCCCGACGCCGAGCTTCCGCCGGCAGTAGCCGTGCTCGACCCCAAGAGGACCGACAGCACCTACCCCTTCGACGACCTGTCCGGCTGCGGAGTGGGATTCAAGCTGGCTCAGGCATACGCAGCCACCTACAACATCTCCAAGGACAACGTCCTGGAACTGCTCGACCTGCTGGCCGTCAGCATAGCCTCCGACCTCGTCTCAATAACAGGTGAGAACCGCATCCTGGCCTACTATGGCCTCAAGCGGCTCAACTCCAACCCCCGCAAGGGCCTGCAGTCGATAATAAAGCTCTCCGGCCTCGACAAGCACGTCATCACCATCGACGAGATAGTCTTCAAGATCGGCCCCCGCATCAACGCCGCCGGCCGTATGGAGTCCGGAAGGACTGCCGTGGACCTGCTTATCTGCCGCAACGACGAAGACGCCCGCAAGATAGGCGACGAGATAAACGAGCACAACAACGAGCGCAAGAGTATCGACCGGGAGATCACTTACGAGGCTGTGAACATGGTGCGCAACAACCCTGCCTACGACGGAAAGAAATCCACCATAGTCTACAACCCGTCATGGCACAAAGGCGTCGTGGGAATCGTAGCCTCCCGCCTCGTCGAGGCTTACTACCGCCCCACCATCGTGCTGACTAAGTCCAACGGATACATCACTGGCTCGGCCCGTTCCATTGCAGGTTTCGACCTCTACGAGGCTATCGAGTCTTGCTCCGACCTGCTGGAGAACTTCGGAGGACACATGTACGCGGCCGGCCTCACCATGAGAGAGGAGAAGCTTCCTGAATTCACCCGCCGCTTCGAAGCCACTGTCGAAAAGATGATCGACGACGACATGCTCACCCCTATCGTCAACATCGACACCTACCTCGACTTCAAGCAGATAACCCCCAAGTTCTTCCGCGTGCTCAAGCAGTTCCAGCCCTTCGGCCCCGGCAACCAGTCTCCCGTGTTCATATCAGAAAACGTATATGACAACGGCAACGGCCGCAAGGTGGGCAGCGACAACGGCCACCTCAAGCTCGAGCTGATCCAGGAAGACTCGGCATACCTGCCGATCTCGGCGATAGCGTTCAACAAGTCCAACCATTTCGAACATCTGCACTCAGGCAACCCCGTGGACATCTGCTACTCGATAGCGGAGAACTACTACCGCGGCCTTGCCAATATCCAGCTCCGCATCAAGGATATAAAGGATAAAGAAGACATTTTCAGGTAAATAATTCAACCATCATTATATGAAGAAACTCGATGTAGTTCTCGGATTGCAATGGGGCGACGAAGGAAAGGGCAAGGTCGTTGACGTCCTTGCAGGTTCCTATCCTGTGATTGCCCGTTTCCAGGGCGGTCCCAACGCCGGACACTCCATTCATTTCGAAGGAAAGAAATTCGTCCTGCGCAGCATTCCCTCAGGAGTGTTCCGCAAGGATACCATCAATATTATCGGCAACGGTGTGGTTCTGGACCCCGTGACGTTCCGCGAGGAATGCGAGAACATAAGTGCCAGCGGCGTAGCCATCCGCGACAGGCTGGTGGTTGCCAAGAAGGCCCATCTGATCCTCCCCACCCACCGCATGCTCGACGCCGCCCAGGAGGCTGCCAAAGGCGCTTCAAAGATCGGCTCGACCCTCAAGGGCATAGGCCCGACCTATACCGACAAGATAGCCCGCAACGGCCTGCGCGTCGGCGACATCCTCGCCGCAGATTTCCGCAGCCGCTACGAGAAGCTCCGCGACAGACATTTCGAGATGCTCCGCCAGCTTAACTACAGCTGCGACGTGGCCGAGATGGAAGCCGCATGGTTCGACGCCATTGAATACCTCAAGACTTTCAAGCTCGTCAGCGCCGAGTATTACACTGACAACTGCCTCAAGAGCGACAAGGCCATCCTGGCCGAGGGCGCCCAGGGCAGCATGCTCGACATAGACTACGGCTCATATCCTTTCGTAACATCTTCCAACACCGTCTGCGCAGGCGCCTGCACCGGCCTCGGCCTCGCCCCCGGCAGGGTAGGTTCCGTTTACGGCATATTCAAGGCATACTGCACCCGCGTGGGCAGCGGTCCCTTCCCCACCGAGCTGTTCGACGCCACCGGCGAAGAGCTGCGTAAGAAAGGCTATGAATTCGGAGCTGTAACAGGCCGTCCCCGCCGCACCGGCTGGCTCGACCTCGTGGCTTTGAAATATACCGTCATGATCAACGGCGTCACCAACCTCATCATGATGAAGTCCGACGTTCTGGACGGTTTCGACACCGTCAAGGCCGCCGTGGAGTATGAGGTAGACGGCAAGCGCACCGCCGAAGTGCCCTTCGACACCTATGCCGCCATCACCCCTGTCTACAAGGAGTTCAAGGGCTGGAAGGCCGACATCACCTCTGCCACCGCAGAAGACGAGCTTCCGGAGGAATTCAAGGCATACATCAAATTCATAGAAGATTATCTCGGAGTGCCTGTCACCATCCTCTCAGTAGGCCCGGACAGAGACCAGACCATATTCAGATAGACAGTTGGGAAACATACTCGAGCATATCAATTCCCCGGCTGACCTCAAGTCCCTCTCGATAGAGGAGCTGGAGCAGCTGTGCGAAGAACTCAGACAATATATAATAAGGTGTTGCGCCGAGCGCCCCGGCCATATAGGGTCGAGCCTCGGTGCGATAGAGATTGCTGTCGCCCTCCACAAGGTCTACGACACCCCTGAGGACAAGATCGTGTGGGACGTGGGCCATCAGGCCTATGCGCACAAGATCCTCACCGGCCGCCGGGAAGCTTTCATGCACAACCGCGAGCTGGGCGGGCTGTCGGGCTTCCCCAAGATGAGCGAGAGCCCCTACGACTCGTTCGGAGTTGGCCACGCCTCCACCTCCATCTCGGCAGCGCTGGGACTGGCGGTGGCTGACGCCAAGATGGGTTCCGAGGCCAAGCACATCGCGGTGCTGGGTGACGGCGCCCTGACCGGAGGACTGGCATTCGAAGGGCTGAACAACGCCGGAGGCCTCAAGGCCGACATCCTGGTCATACTGAACGACAACCAGATTTCCATAGACCAGAGCACCGGCGGCCTTCACAACACCCTCATCAAGATCACCACCGGCCGCCGCTACAACAAACTGAAGGACAATGTCTGGAGCGCACTGGGTGCGACGAAGCTGCGCCGCGGCATCCAGAAGATGGTCAAGAACATAAAGAGGGCGTTCATCAAGACTTCAGAGGTCAACTCATTCTTCGATTCCCTCGGCTTCCGCTACTTCGGCCCCATAGACGGCAACGACGTAGAGCATCTGGTAAAATATCTGACAAGGCTCAAGGCCATCAAGGGCCCCAAGCTGCTGCACGTGATAACAACCAAGGGCGCAGGATACAAACCAGCCGAAGACAACCCCACCGTATGGCACGCCCCGGGGCATTACGACCCCACGACCGGCGAGACCATAAAGCAGGACGACAAGAGGGCGCGCTACCAGGACGTCTTCGGAGTTACCGTCACCAGGCTGGCCACTGACGACAAGCGCATCGTGGGCATCACCCCCGCCATGCTGAGCGGCAGCGGACTGAGCATAATGAACGACGCCATGCCTGACCGGGTGTTCGACGTCGGCATAGCGGAAGGCCATGCAGTTACATTCTCGGCCGGTCTGGCCGCAGGAGGCATGCTGCCTTTCTGCTGCATCTACTCGTCGTTCATGCAGAGGGCCTACGACAACGCAATCCACGACGTGGCACTGCAGAACCTCAAAGTGATATTCTGCCTCGACAGGGCAGGACTGGTCGGAGAAGACGGAGCCACCCACCACGGCGTGTTCGACATGGCTGCCTTCAGGCCCGTGCCGAACTTGGCCATAGCATCGCCCCGCAATGAGCTGGAGCTCGCCAACCTGCTATACAGCGCCACCTGCGACGACTATCCCGCCACCATCATACGCTATCCGCGCGGCCGCGGCATCGGCGCTCCATGGAAGGACGAAGCCTTCAGCAAGATCCCTCTGGGCAAGGCCGAGCTGCTCCACTGCGACAGCAATGCCACTGTGGCGGTGCTGTCCATAGGGCCGGTGGCCGACAAATGCAGGCAGGCCATAGAGCAGGCGAATGCACAGGGCGTCGGGGTGATCCATTACGACATGCGTTTCCTCAAGCCGTTGGATACAGCCGCGCTTGAAGATGTGCTCTCGAAAGTCGACGCCATAATCACCGTCGAGGACGGCTGCAAGGAGGGCGGACTGCACGGGGCGGTGGCTGAATATGTGGCCGGCCGCAAGCCTGCATGCCGCGTAGAGAGCCTGGGTGTTCCAGACGAGTTCATTTCACAGGGCACCAGAGAGCAGCTTTTCGATTACTGCGGATACAACACCGCTGACATTTTCAAAGCGATAATGTCAATATACAAAAAATAATTGATATTTTTTTGGTGTTTAATCGAAATCGTATATCTTTGCAGTCCCGAAAAAGAGCGCATAAAGTTGCCGATATAGCTCAGTCGGTAGAGCAGCTGTTTTGTAAACAGCAGGTCGGGGGTTCGAATCCGTCTATCGGCTCAGAGATTTGAAATAACTGGGGAGATACCAGAGTGGCCAAATGGGGCAGACTGTAAATCTGCTGGCGCACGCCTACGGTGGTTCGAATCCATCTCTCCCCACACTATATAACTCGGGCGGAAATGTTGTGACATAATTGCTATTGCAGCATTACCGCTTTTTTTATAAAAGTGAATTGAAAGGTTGTCGCGGAAGTAGCTCAGTCGGTAGAGCATCAGCCTTCCAAGCTGAGGG